>CAZYYU010000006.1:0-174036 GCA_964651735.1 uncultured Gammaproteobacteria bacterium
GTCGTTGGTTCGATCCCAACACGGCCCAATTTCAAAAATCGGATAATCAAGAATCAGATAAGAAAATGTTTCACTAAGGTTAGCATTTTTTATATCCTCAGCTCATACGTTCACATACGAACCAAGCCTGATAATAAAGCACAGTTGATTTTAATGGCTTACCCTTTCTTCCTACCGATAGCGACCAAGGCGATACCTGCTATCAATGCTGCTCCACCTAACACCGGTGGAATGTGGAAAAATTTCTCTTTATCAGCGGTGACTTTTATATCACCAATTTCGGCAACCTTTTCACGAGTAGTATAATAAAAACCTTCATATCCCAGTGAAAAGACACCTAAAAGAATCAGAACAATACCTAGAATAGCTGGAATGGTTTTCATAAGCTTTTTTCCTTATCGTCGAAGATGCATTATGAGAGACACTATAAATAACACTAAGAAAATCAAAAACAGGATTTGTGCGATACCTGCTGCTTGAGCTGCAATTCCACCGAACCCTAAAATTCCTGCAATGATCGCGATGACTAAAAAGGTCAGCACCCAATTCAACATGATGATTTCTCCTTTTGGATATCGGCTAACTGAATCATTCTAGACCAAATTTATAGTTTACTCAATCAATCAATAGAGCATTGAAAACTTGACGAATATCTACCTTTCTCAAGTAGGGTAAATGGTGACTATAGGTGGGTGAGACCTCAATATCTAAGTTTCTTTTTATCATTTACACATTCTGAAATTAATCTCGCAGATTCGTCGGGTGGCGTTTTTTCTGTGTCGATGATTAAATCAAAGGTCTTAGTGTCATAAAACTGATGATAGGCGGCTTTAGCGGTGCCAGATCTTCGGTCAGCGCGCTCGTCTTCTCTTTCTATCACTTTTTCTAGGGGTGGTTTGAGTGCAATTTTTAGTACTTTGTGATTAACGAATGCTTCTTGGAGGTATTGATATTCCTGGTCTGATAGCACGGTATCGATAATTAAGTTAGTACCTTTGTTCGCTAGCTGCATAATATCACTGAGCATTTTTTCAAGAAAAGTTTTTCCAACAGCTCCTGTTCTTAATTCAGGTGTCTCACCATGTTCACTCATAACTTTTACAACGTAAAATCCCTCTTTTTCATGGGATCCACCTGGCCAATATTTTTTGTCTAATTCTAAGACAGCATAATCAAAACCCACAATTTGATAAGAGTTATCTAGTTGCTTTTTGAGTGCATTTGCAACGGTTGATTTGCCTGAGCTGCCAATGCCAAGTAAGAAAATAATAGTACTCATGTTGACCTCTAGGAAAATAGTTTTGTGTTTTATTATATAGCAATAGTGTATGGTGGTCGAATTGCTATTTACATTGAATAGGTGGCTATGTAGGATTCAGGTGATAGCTGCTGTTTCTATAATGGAGGCTTTGCATAATGATCATACTCGTTCACGCCTTAATGCGTACACACAGAAGCATGTATCGTTTAGGGAGATATCTTAAAAAGCATGGTTATGAAATTTACCTTTATCGTTATCCTTCAACAAAATATAAAATTGCAGAACATAGCACTCAGCTGAAGTTATTTATCGAAGATTTATTATCAAAATATCCAGATAAAAAATTAAGTTTTGTTACACACAGTTTAGGGGGGATCATAACTCGCGAAGCACTCAGTTTGTTGTCTGAAAAACACTTAAGTCAGTGTGATCGATTAATTATGTTAGCTCCACCGAGTAAAGGGTCTTATTATCCAAAATTATTGTTAAAATTCTTTCCATTTCTTTCTCATATAATAAAACCTCTTGCTGAATTAAGTTGTGATCCAGAATCTTACGTGCATAAAGTGTCCACTCCAGAAAAATTAAAAATTGGAATTATTGTAGGCAAATATGATTCAATAACACCACCGTCTTCTACGAAATTAAAAGAGCAAAGTGATTTTATAGTTATTAACGCAACTCATGCATTTATAATGAATAATGCAAATGCCAGAAAAGCGATATTACAATTTTTGAAAAATGCTAGATTCACCCGAAGCTAATTAGGTGAATTTCTGATAATGGTCATTCTGACTATTCTGACATCAATTCCGTTTTGGTCTTGACTTTTCCGGAATTTGTGTCAGAATAGTCATATGGATAGATACATACAAACTCATGTTTTACAAGATCTGCCGAGCAAAATTGTGTTGCTTACAGGTCCACGTCAGTGTGGAAAAACGACTTTATCCAAGCAACTCTGTACCGATTTCGATTACTTTAACTATGACACGAGTGAAGACCGCATCTCATTAGCACAAAAGAGCTGGGATCGTAGTAAAGAGTTGGTGATATTTGATGAGTTACATAAGATGAAAAGCTGGAAGCGTTGGCTTAAAGGTGTCTATGATACCGAAGGGATACCACCGAAGATTCTTGTAACTGGTAGCGCGCGTTTTGATATTCACCGTCGTGCGGGAGATTCATTAGCAGGGCGTTATTTTCAATATCGCTTACATCCTTTCGATTTGAAAGAAGCCTTAAATTTTAGTGATGAGAAGATTGATTCGGTTTTTGAGCGACTTTGGTCATGCAGTGGTTTTCCAGAGCCATTTTTACGTGGGAATGAATCCTACTATAAACGTTGGCGTCGAACTCACATCGATATCATCCTTCGCCAAGATTTAATTGACATAACTTCTGTACGTGATATTACTGCCATTGAAACATTAGTCATGCTGTTAAAAGACCGTGTTGGATCTTCGGTTTCTTACGCAAATTTAGCTCGTGATTTAGACAGAGACGCGAATACCGTAAAAAGATGGCTAATTCTCTTGGAAAATCTCTTTATCATTTATCGTGTTAGACCTTATCATAAACATATTGCTCGTTCCTTATTAAAAGAACCTAAATTCTATTTTTATGATCATAGCTTAATCGACGATAAAGGTGCGAGATTAGAAAATTTAGTGAGTAACGCTTTGAAAAAAGAACTCCATTATCTTGAAGATACTCAAGGCCTTCACACCTCATTACATTATTTGCGAACAAAAGAAGGTAAGGAGATAGATTTTTTAATAGTGATTGATGGAAAACCAACACATATTATTGAAGTAAAAACAACTGATGGAGAGCCATCTTCAGCTTTTCATCACTTTAAAAAATTTCTTCCAAAAGTCAGACAATTACAGCTTGTTAAAAATCTTAATCGGGAAAAAACCTATTCTGATGGTTTGGAAGTACGAGCTTTGATAAATTGGCTCGCTAAGTTCAATTTACTAACTTAACAGTAAGAGTTATCCTATGACAGGTCATTTAACAAGTTTTATTTGGTACTTTCTACGTAAACATATGGTTTCCGTAGTGGGTTTTTTGGTGATTGTTGTTGTTGCATCTCTTGAAATTGCATTAAGTCCCTATGTATTAAAGATTATTATTGATACTGCAACTCAAAATGCGAATAATACAAGTATTTTTTTACATGCGGTCACTTATTCTGCGATATTCTACGTTTTACTGACGGTCATTCATAATGCAGCGATGCGCATCTACCATTATATTTGTTGGAAGTTATTTCCTAAGCTTCGAACAGAGATTAGTGTTGCTATCTTTGATCATTTGACTAAACATTCAATATCTTTTTTTCAGCGAAATTTTTCAGGAGATTTAGCCGCCAAAGTCCAAAATGTTTCAGATGGAATTGAATCCATTATTCAAAACATCAATCGATTTGTGTTGGGAAATTTTCTGACATTGATAATTGCCTTAATATTATTAACCACGGTTCATATTTTCTTTGCAATTGTGATGTTGTTGTGGGGAATTGCTTATGTTACCAATGGTTATTATATGGCAAAAAAGACAGCGAACATCGCTCGTGATTTTTCAGAAGCGAATAGCCATTTAACAGGACAGCTTGTTGATAGTATTTCGAATATTGTCAGTGCTAAGATTTTCTCAAATATTTCTTATGAGAAAAGTCGCATCGATACAGCAGTTAATGTTGTGGGGGCTCAGGATCAGCGCTTACAAAAGCAAATTATGAAGACCGATTTTTTTCAAAATATTATTTATACACTTCTTATTGGTTTTTTAATGGGGGGGTTAATATATGGTCGGGTCCTTGGAATTATTACGGTTGGTGATTTTGCATTTATTCTAGGAATATCAATTACTATTGCAGCCATGATCAATGGTCTGACCAAAGCAATGCCAGATTTGGCCAAAGAAATCGGAAAGTGTGAGCAAGCGCTAAGAGCCATTATGGTTCCGCATGACATTCAAGATAAAGAAAATGCGACAGCCTTGCATATTTCTAGCGGGGAAATCTGTTTTAAAAATCTTGATTTTAGTTACGATAAAAATAAATTATTCGAGCATTTTAATTTAACTATCCCAGCTAAACAGAAAGTAGGATTAGTGGGGTATTCTGGTGCGGGTAAAACATCCTTGATTAATTTGCTATTGCGTTTGTATGAAATTCAGCAGGGAGAGATTAGTATCGATCATCAAACTATCAATGATGTTACTCGTGATAGTTTGATTAAAAATATCGCACTCATTCCTCAGAACCCTGAATTATTTTATCGAAGTATCCTAGATAATATCCGATATGGAGATACCACAGCTACCGATGAAGCAGTGTACGAGGCTGCAAAGCTTGCACATTGTCATGAATTTATCAGCCAACTTCCCGAAGGATATCATTCAATGGTCGGTGAAAAAGGTGTTAAGCTTTCGGGAGGTCAGCGACAACGTATAGCCATTGCTCGTGCAATTTTGAAAGATGTACCTATTTTAATTTTGGATGAAGCGACCTCAGCTTTAGATTCTGCCACAGAAAAAGAAATTCAAGATGCACTTCAAGTCGTAATGACGAATAAAACAGTGATCGTGATTGCACATCGATTATCAACAATTATGTCGATGGATAGAATACTGTTTTTTGATGCTGGTAAAATCATTGAAGATGGTAGTGTAAATGATTTGCAAAAGAAAAATGGATTATTTGCAAAATTACTGGAAATGCAGAGATTGAGCTGATATTGGCTGGGTAAATTAGTTCTCCTTAGTGTGCTATAATATTATTGTATAATGTTAAAATATAAGGGGGAGGTATGTGGGCTAGAAAACAAGTAACCAGAATGTCTGGCAGGAGTAGGCAAACACGAAAACTTCATACTGAAAACACTCGAGTTATTCAATTACGTGGTAATACCGTTGCCAATATTGCACAAACAGCTTTAGATAGGAAAAAGGAAGAAGCATATCAGGAGTATAGAGCGCGAAGTTTACAGCAACTGTGTGCTCAATTTCCTAAGCAATTACGTGATAAAGATATCTTTGCATTCAAATTAAATCTTTCAGCTATTGACCCTGAATCGCAGCCTAAGAAAATTCAACATTTTGAGATTGGTCATATTGCTGCTGCAGTAGTACGTGTTGATGATGAGGGTATTAAATTTGCAAAAGATAGTGTTGTTAGTAAAACACGAAAAGCAGGTTTTGAGGAGCAGGAGGATTATGTCGCAGAGAAATTTATTTCTAAAGACTATCCTCCAGCAGATTATCCGATTAAAGAATTCTATATGTTTGTAGATCCCGCCAAATTTGGTGAAAACGCAGTAGACATTTATCTAGAAATGGCATCGAGATTAAAGTTTGAAAATCGTCCTTATGATTTGTTTCATGATGCTTGTGGACATGCTGTACACGAAGCATTTACAGGCGAAAAACTGGAGTCTTATATATCAGCACAAACAGCTTTTCAAAAAACGATCGCTAAATTAGTTGAATCTGATCCAGAATTACGCGATAGTTTAAATAAAGCTATGCGTGATTTAGGAATGACAAAAAAGGGGGATGTGGTCGGTCGTGAATTTTTAGAGCATAGAGCTTTAAAGAATCTGCCAAGACCAACCCCAAGTTCATCTGAATAAAGGAGTAAAGATCATGAGTAAGATTAAGTGGGCTTTAGATATCATCAAAAGTACATCGGATCCTGCCAAGAAATTATCAGCATATAAAAGCATCTATCTTGTTGCTGAAAAGCATTGTATGGATGTTGAAGATAGAATAGCTAAGCCAATGCTTTTAGAAATTCTTGCCGTGGAAAAAAATTTTAAAGAAGTCCCATCTGACTATAAAGAAGTCTTGGCAAAATCTCATTATTTAATGGCAGAAATGATTTCAAGAAGTGCAGAGAGTGATCGTGAGGCAATGAAACATTTAGATAAAGCAGTAAATCTAATGCCAAATTTTCAAGAGGCGATTAGCCTTCGAAAATCCATTGAAATTGATAATAATTTCTTTCAAGATAGCTCGGGTGCAAAACGGAATCAATGAAGAGGATTGTCTGGCTTTTACATTGGTTTTTTTCTAATTTTTACGGGCTATTGAATGTATTTTTTTCACTTTCATTTTGTATCACGGGGCTTTTCTTATCATCGTCTAATGTAGTTTTAAAGCTTAGATTGTGAGAAAAAGTTACCTGTGTAGTTTTCTTTCCACCTGTAAAATCTCTGCCACTTAAATTACAATGTCTAAGATCTACACCAACTAATACACACCCTTGATTAATAAATTCGGTTAGCGCTTCATCATAACCTATTTCCTTTCCTCTTCGTTGAAACTCTTCATTATCTACTATGCGTTGTTGATCTGTATTGTTTGGGTTTTGGTTTGTCTTCTTCATATAAATTCTCCTCTTCGCTATAAGGTTAGTTTACTGTTAGCAAAAATCAGGGCGTATCTTTGCTATAACTCAGCATATAATATCATAAATTTTGAGATTATATGCTAGTTTTTAGGGGTTATTTTCCATTGTCTCCCACAAAAGTGCCATCAGAATTTAGGTTTTTTAAGGAGTTTTTTGAGCCATCCATTGCATTTTATGTTAAAATGAATTAATTTATAATTTTAAATTATTATTTTATTTCAGGTCTGCACGATTCTGCACGATTCTGCATGATTTTGCATGATTCGATTTAGCTTCTTTTATTCCATTTGGTTGAGGGTCCTTTACCAATTTGATCAATTAATCCAGCCTTTTTAAGGGAGGCCAAATCCGCTTTAAATGTTCTTAGGCTTACAGTGCTATCCAGCAGAGTAAATACTTCATTTGCACTTAAGATGTTTCGTGCAAATTACCCGGAATGTTAATTTTAGTGACAATTGGTAAGAAGCCAGCAGCAGCGGGATCTGGAATCTGGACATACTAAAATACCCATCCATGGGGCTCGCAAAAAAACATCCTGTTTTTTGCAGTCCTCATTCCAGATCACCCTGCAACTGGCTTAAAGCAAATAATCAATGCTTTTTTAGATAGTAAGAATCTAATTGATATGGTTGCAAGTTAAATAAGACATCAATATCATTTACCTAATTTAGCAATTTTATCTTGACTGGCACTTAATTTTGTGGTAAAATAATCAAATAGGAAGATCTGTCCTAAAACTATATTACTTAGGAAACTAAAATATGGTTTTCAATGCGGGTGCTATTCTATTCATAAATTGTTGTAACGGATATATTCAACGCCTACGTAAAATTCAATATAATTTAGTATCAAGCTAAATATTTGATTTCATTTTGTAATCTTTAACTATTATTCCATGACTCAGAGAAGTGGAAGAATATAAAACGCCTTTGAAAAAGCAGGAGTGTTCATGAGAAGAAAATATAGTGTTCACGATTTAATAGTTGTTATAGTTATGTTTTTATATTTGGTTTCGATCATTTCTTCTATTTATCACTGTCAAGAATTCAATATGTTTCAGTTGATATCGATCCTTAATGATTGCATGCGCTTGGTCAATTTATTGGATGATATATCTGAGTTACTTATGAGAATAATATCGTAATAAATTATAAGTGGTAAAGTATCAGTAGAACAGGAGAATCATATCAGGTCTAAGATTAATCTATTCACAGATATCCTGAAGATAAAACACAAGGTTAATTCCGTTCCTATAATAACTATGGGAAGTAATAACCATGCAATAGATTCTATGGAGCTACACTGTCTACAACAAAAAACTATTGTGTCTAGAACTGACATTTTCTCTTCTGTATAGGGATGTGTTGCGACATATACTATAATTCATAGGTATTATATAGCTTTAAGTAGAAGTACAGTGATAAATAATAGATATCAAGGAGAAAAATTATGAACAGTTCTCAATCAAACAATGATGCAGATAAGAAACCTATACCTAAAAATGAAATTTCAAAAGAACTTAAGACTTGTTTATGGAATGTAATTTATACAAATATTGAAAAATGTTTAGATCATCATTTCTCTTATTTAGGAATGACTAAATGGTCTGACGATGCAAGAAATATAGTCGAAAAATGTTGGAATGATTTTTTTAAACTGCTAGCTCATGAAATTTCTGACAATCCTACTAAGTTTTTAAAAGAAGATTTTTATTTGAATTATTCCAAAATGACATCGAGGAAAACCTATGAATTTCTGGAATTTCTAGCCAATGTATTAGATAATGTAAAGATAGCAAGAACATTTAGAAATGCTTGTAACTGCATACTAGAGCGTGAAAACTCAGTTTATCGATTTGTTGATAAGAAAATCGTTGAAATAGTACCTGCACACCAAATTCAATCAATAGAAGCTGCGCTAAATACTTCGTTTAACGACGTAAATAATCACATTAATGCAGCATTGCACTTGATGTCCGATAAAAAAAATCATAATTATAGAAATAGTATCAAAGAATCAATTTCAGCTATTGAAGCTCTTGTTCGGATTATTCAAAAGGATTCTAAAAAAACATTGCCTGACTTGTTAAAACAAAGAAAAATGAATTTACATAAGGCATTACAAGATGGTCTAAATAAAATATATGCATATACAAGCGATGATGGAGGAATACGTCATTCCTTAACAGAAAATAGTCATGTAGTCGCACATTCAGATGCTTTATTCATGGTTGTAATTTGTTCGGCTTTTGTTAATTATATTATAATTCAAAATAAAGACCTAAATGATAGTGTCAAAGAGTAAGTTTATTAATAAAAATTCCTTTTGATTTTATGCAAGATACTTTTAATTTTTTTACGATATTTAAGAGGTATGATAGTTGAAAATAGAAAAAACAATATATCTTTTATATTTTTAGTTCTATCGTAGATTCTAATGATATGATCAATCCATTCAATAAAAGTACTTTTATGAGGAATTACTATAGGTTCCTCAGGCTCAATCGATTTCTTGGAATTCTGGTCTTTAAATGAGGAATTACTGTTATTATAAAATTTATCTTTCAAGAAATTTATATAAGTTATTGGTTCATGATTATCTATGGAATCGTATGCACTAATATATTTGTTCTCTGATTCAGTATCTTGTTTATTCGTTAAAATATTTGCTTTATAAGTCTTAATTGAATGGTCTCTATTAATATGTTCTCCACTAGTTCCTGCATATATTATTTCTCCTTTATTTGTTATGTAGGTCATATCGTAATAAGCGTAATAAATGTATAATAAAGATAATATTGACAATAATAGTACAATTATATAATCAAACAATTCAGTTTTTAAATTAAATATAAGCAAGCTTCCAGTATAAGCAAAACCAATACTGAATCCGATAAGAATACTTCCAATTGGTATAATATTAAGAAAGTATATTTTTTGAATTTCCCAACCAAATATAATACCTAAGTATGAAACAATAATAGCTATTATAATTGTTACTACTGTAACAAATATAAAAGCAGATATTCTTTTTACCATGCAATACCTTTCAAAAATTAAACTCATACATTTTTATTATAGTATATATTTAGTTACATTAATTTGGGGGTTTATTGTATGTAGATGTGGTAGTTTTTCTCTTTCTATAAATGATTGTAAGTCCATATGATTGCAAAAAGCAATACTGGCTAATTATGCCGCAGGTAATACATTCTATATTACTAAGTTGAATTGCAAATCGCTAGAGAATGCATTATAATACTCAATAGTATGAACATTTAAATATAAAATTGGTTAAAGTATTGATCATTATGGGTAGAAAGAAAATTGTTACACCTCCATCATTAGAGCGGTTGTTTTCTCAAATTGGGGAGAACATTCGTATTGCTCGGTTGCGTCGAAGGTTTTCTGCTTCAATTGTGGCACAGAGAGCGGGAATTTCACGTAATACTTTGCGGGCAATAGAACGCGGTGATTCTAGCGTTACATTGAGTGCTTTTGCTAATGTGCTCTTTTCTTTGGGACTTGAAAGAGACCTAGAAACAATAGCTAAAGAGGATATATTAGGGCGAAAACTGCAAGATGCTAGTTTGCCTGTTAAAGCGCGTGCACCACGATTAAAACGTAATTTGAATTCTACAAAAGAAAAGAAGAAGACAGATGAATAAAAGTAAAGAAAGAAACATCGAAGTTTATGCTCATTGGTTAGGGTTGTCACAACCAACCTTAATGGGAATATTGAATGTCACTCCTAGTCGAGGTAAAGAAATATTTTCTTTTGAATATAATGAAGCGTGGCGAAGAACTAATCAGCATATAGCAATAGATCCATCACTGCAGTTATTTCCTGGTCGTCAATATGCGCCTGTGAATCAAAGTAATTTTGGAGTATTTCTAGATTCATCACCTGATCGGTGGGGGCGTATTCTTATGGATCGTCGAGAAGCAATATTGGCCCGTGAAGAAAAACGTAAAGAGCGAACTCTATTAGAGTCTGATTATCTTTTAGGAGTGTATGATGAGCATCGTATGGGTGCACTTAGATTTCGTACTGAAGCATCAGAAAATTATCTCGACTCTAATAAAGCATTAGCTTCTCCTCCATGGACTTCATTAAGTGAATTAGAACATGCTTGTTTAGAGCTTGAAAAAGATAACTCAGATAAAAAACCAAATTATTCAAAATGGGTGCAGATGTTAATTGCTCCTGGTGGATCTTTAGGTGGTGCTCGACCAAAAGCAGATGTGCTTGATAAGCATAAGCATTTATGGATTGCAAAATTTCCAAGTGGAAAAGATGAAATTGATATTGGTGCTTGGGAAATGGTTGTGTATTTGCTTGCTAAAAAATCTCAGATAAATATGCCTGATGCAAAAATAGAGCAATACAATAGTCCACATCATACATTTATTACAAAACGATTTGATCGTACTGATTATGGAGAACGTATACATTATGCCTCTGCAATGACATTGCTTCAGCGATATGATGGTGACGATGCATCTACAGGGGCTAGCTATATAGAACTTGTAGATTTGATCATAAGACAAGGTGCAAAACCTGAAGAAGATTTAGAGCAGCTTTGGCGTAGAATTGTTTTCTTTATTTGTGTATCTAATGTTGATGATCATTTAAGAAATCACGGCTTTATTTTAAAACCTGATGGTTGGGTATTGTCACCTGCATTTGATATAAATCCTGTATCAATGGGAGATGGTCTTAAACTTAATATTTCTGAAACTGATAATTCACAAGATTTATTATTGGCAAAAGAAGTCGCTAAATACTTTAGGATAAATAAGAATCAAGCTGACGAAATTATTCGAGAGATAGTTAGTGTAGTTAAAGGGTGGCGTAAGACTGCAAAAAGAATCGGCATATCAAATAAAGAGCAAGATCGCATGGCACGTGCTTTTAGAATTGCTGAGCAATAATTTACTTCAGCATTAGTGAGAACAATTAGGTGTTAACGATTAGCATCTAAGGATGGCTTGTGGGTAGCCATGATAGGCATTATAATCGCCTCATGAAATTAGCTTGTTCAGAATTTTCGGATGAAATCAAGAAATGTTATTACTATTTCTTTGAGCAGGTGATTGCGCTAGGGCTTGGGCCTGAGGAGCAAGGTTATCGCGTATTGTTGAATGTTGTGCGACGACTTATCTTGTTTCCGGAAGAGAACGATCAATATTTACTCAATGTAAACTTAGAAGAATTTATTATGGGCATGAGTTATGCCCGTTTGGATCGACAGAGAGAAATATTAAAAGTCGTGTTGGGTTTATTACCGCCTTATTATCAAAGCCAAGTTATCAATATTATTCTCAGATTAGAAAATTCTGATCATTCAGATACTTTTGCACGCGATCAGACATTAGCTGGACAACTGGCTTTTGCAATTTCTGAAATGGAAGGGAATTATACTGTTTATCTCAATGATGCTTTAGAGCTTCAAAAATTAGTTGAACAACATCTAAACATTTTTAAAGAGGGTTTGAACGCACAAGTCAGTGAAGAGTTAGTTCGACGAATGAGAATTGTGTTAGAAACCATTGTTTCTTCAATAGACTCTGTACCTTTGTTAATTAAAATAATGTGTCATAACATTATGGAGGTTAGCGATAATGAAAATGAGGCTATTAGTAGAATATCGGGTTTTTTTATTAACCGTTACCTTGGGGGCCGAATTGTAAGGAGAAATGAGGCGATATTTGCTAAAAATAGTACTGGGGAGCTTATCAGTACCTGCATAAGAACCTATATCTTAAAGTTTTTACAATCTTTGGCAACCAAAGTTGAGTCTGATAAATTAATGATTGTTGAGGGTCCTTTAAGTGAAACGCTGACTCATGAAAATCGAGCTAAGTTGGCTGATTTTTTGAAAATATTATCCCAAGTTAGACTCGAAAAAGAGGAGCCATCGCAACTGCACTCTAGTGTTGATTGGGTCAAACTATCTCGAATGGAACAGGATCTGAGTTTTAAGGCTAGATATTATACAATTGTTTCCTTATTCCAACAATTAAAAGAAGTTCCATCACCTCAGAAAATATCTACACCACGATTGTCGATTAAGTTAAGACGTTCACTTTCACATACCGATACAAAATCACCTCGATCTAGAGATCAAAATTCTTCGATACCTACTGAACCTTTAAAAGGTTTAGCGCTTCTTGATTTGTTAAATGAATTGTATTTATACGTAAAATCCAATAAAAATAACGATAATGTGGTTTGTCTTTACGAAGATACCTATTTCCTTAGCATGGATTTTATTAGTTGCTATTTAATTAAATTATGTCGACTCCCTAAAGTAGCAGCGGACGATGTTCAAAGAATTGTATGGTCACCACGTGTTAATCGCAGTGTTTCTCCCCTAATGTCAGACAACGATAGAGTAATAATTTTGACAAATATAGATTTGTATCTTAAGCATATTACTCGTACAAACTGTACTCAACTAGGCATAACCTATCTGTTGTATCATATCAATCAAATGAAAACTCATGAGAGGTATGGGGCGATCTACAAAAAATTATGTGAGAGTTTAGTGGAAACTTCATTTGTTAATGACAACGATACAAAAATTAGAATTTTTGAAAAATTAATCAATTCTGTTTACGATTGGATTAATGGTAATACCGAAAAATCAAAGGAAATCGAAACAAAATCGAAATTATTAGGTGAATTACTGTTAAAGGAAAAATTAACGATTGATGACTTTTCAAAAATTACAGATCAACAAGCTCACACCACTAATAATAATGATGATAAGTTGAGAACTGAAAGTTTTATTTATTAGGTAGTGGTTCTAGGGCATTACGCACAATTTGAAATTTTTCAGGTTCAAAATCTTTGATGTTCTGAAGAAAAGAGTCAATATCGGATCTATCCATATGTGGGGAGAGCACACTTAGCATGTTTATCATTTGCTCTGGTGTCATCATGGAATAGGTTTTTTTGTCAACACTTTTAAGTTCATCATCGGTGTAAAGACGATGAAGTTCCGGCATTATCTCGGTTTCTTCTCGGTAGAGGTGTTGCAAATTTTCAATCAAAAATAATCGATAAGAAAGGTAAAACTGATAGCCTAGTGAGATTCGGAGTTCTGCATTTTCGAAAGATGAAATTTCTTCAAGAGAATGAGCCAAAGCATTGAGTTGCTTTTCATGGTCTTGATGTTCAGTTTCAATAGATTCGTGTACGGTGGAGCCCTTTTCTCGCAATAGAGCATGAATAGCTTTATCTTCATGATGCGCGTGACCAAGCATTAGTTCATGTAGGGCTTTAAATTGTATTTTCAGCTTTTCAATCTGCTCAGTTTCGCCAAAATCTGTTTTGGCAAGTAGCCGGTCAAATTCTGAAAGTACATAACAGACATATTTATGGACACGATAAAATCTATAGCGCATTGTTCTAGCCTTTGTAGATCTCTAAGCTAGTAATTATATCTACATTTTACTTAGAAACAATCACAATCGGGTATTAATTCACCATCACAACAAACAGCGACTCCATCCTCGCATCCGCAGTTTCCACCATCCCAATAACAGCAATCTGAGTCATTGGGTTGAACGGTTTGTATATAGATTTGACTTGGGAAAAATATGCTGGACCCATTATGATGTCTGTGTTCATCATGGTCTCTAAATCTAAAATCATTTCTGAAGCCCGATCTATCTTCAATGCCACCACCCCTCATTCTTTCTTGTGTTCTGAAATCAGCATGTGTATTTGATTCAAAAGATTGTGCTCGAGGAATCTCTCTTTGTTGAAAGTTTGAATGAGATCTTTCTTGAGTTTTATCCTCATCCCTTGAAAAAGCAGATAAAGAAAACGTTAGTGCCAAAATAGAAGTTATAATCATTAGTGTTTTCATGGTTGCCTCACTTTATATTCGCTCTTTTTAAGTATAGCATATGTGGGAAAAATTATATTCTGCTAGTTTGCACAGTTTGTTCAGAATATTTTTAGCATTATTAGTGCGAGAGTGATGTAAAATCTCTTCTGATTGACGCATAAGTTTATTCAATAGATCCTTGTCATTATATTGTAAAGTATGTGGCATTTCTAATAGTTCCATAAGGCCATCTAACTTGGGCGTATTGCTATTTAGCGCTATAAATGGTGTTCCTAAACAGCATGCGGCTATAGTATGATGAAATCTACCTGATACTAAAATATTTGCATTGGCGATAGTATCTAGCCATTCATTGATACTATTTGCGTTAACAATCTGATAATTAATAGAAGAGAGATTATTCTTAAAAAAATTGATAAACTTATCATCATCCAGAAAAGTTACTAATTGGCTATCTGAAACATGATAAGATTTTGCGCCTACTAAAAAAATAATTTTATAACCTTGCTGGGAAATTAAATGCACAAAATCAATCAGCAGATTTGTGTTTGAATCTTGCCAGGCAGCTGAACCTGAAAAGACAATGTTTTTTGACTCTACTTTGGATTTTTGCTGGTAATATTTTTTGATATATATAGGCAAGCAATCGAAGCTAAGGGTGGCTTTGATTCCTAATTTATTTAATAATTCTAGGCTTAGCGGTTCTCTGACAGCGATATAATCTGCAAGTTGGTAAACTCTTTGATACAGTGAGCATGTTTGCTCGTTGTCAAGGTTTAAAGTGTCTTCTGGAAATACAGAATGATTAATTATTTCAAGGTGTTTATCCAAGAAAATTTTGCTGATATAGGCTAAATAGAGCAGATTTAAAGGGGCTTCTTTTAATTCATGTAGGGTACCTTCGCCATTGATGATGATGGCATCTGCGGCATTAAGCTTCTTAACTAAGATTGGGTTATGCTCAGCAAATTTATCAAAATTGGACTTATCTTTAAATCCTTCCAAGGTATTGGGTCTTGAAGGCCAAGCACCGCTGTAGCTTTCCCTGGCTGGGAATGATTCTACCTTGTGTTTCAGCGCTTTCATTCGCTCTATCAATATTGTGCTGGTTGCAGTGCAACCCCAATGGCACCAATCGGTAGTGTCATTTACCAATAAAATCTTCATCGCAAATTACTGTCCTTGAATAGACAAACTACACATTCTACGTTAAATTAGGGCCCTAAAGCTATATTTTTAGATGAGAGAGACAACTTAGAGGAGATAAATATGAAGAAATCAAGCCTTGGTGTTAATGAGTTAGAAACCCTCACAGCCATAGATAGATCCTTGCGTAGTGGCCCACTATCTGCAAAAAATTTAAGTGATATATTAGGCTATCATAGAACCCACGAATTTTTTACATCTTTCTTTTTCACTCACAGTTTAATTGGAATAATGAGTGGTATTTATACTCGAGATTTAACTGCAGTATTACTCGGCTTAGTTGTTGGTGTTACAGATTCAAATGCAGCCGATCTCTTTGCAAGATCTACGATTGTACAAGATATTTTCAGTGGTGTCTCTAGACTCGATTATCACGAACCCCTCTTATGTGTTCGATCCTTTATGAGAGAGGGTGTACATTCTTTTGTGCAATCTATTGGCAGATTAACCCAATCAGTAGATGATACTAATGACCTATATAACGCAGCTGCTATAGATATTAAAGAAGTAAAATGATGCATATTACTTTTGGCAGTCGAAATAGTAAATGGGCTTTAGCTGCAACGAATTCTGTGGTGAAATTATTAAAAAATAAATTTCCAGAAGTTTCAGTAGATGTGATTCCTCTGGATACCCCCGGTGATTCTTTTGCAGGTAATCTTGTTGGCATGGGTGGAACTAAATCTTTTGTTGATAAAATTAGTCTTGATGTGGCTTCTGGAAAAATAGATGCAGCAGTACATACTGTTAAAGATATTTCATGGCCTGATAACTTTGAATTATTTCCCACAGCAACACTCACTGAAGGCGGATTAACTACCTCAAATGGTTTAATTATTCCAGCAGTAAGTCGTCGATTAGATCCTAGAGATGCCTTAGTTTTTCGGGCGAATGAATCCTTTGAGACTTTAGAAAAAAAATCTAACATTATTGTTGGAACTAGTTCATTAGTGAGATCTGCATTAATAAAACGTATTTATCCTCATCAATTATTGACTATCAAAGCCATCCGGGGAAATATTGATTTACGTCTTGCAAAATTGGATTCAGGTGAATATGACATTTTAATTTTATCCATGGACGGTTTGTTAGCCATAGGACAGGAAGGTCGCGCAAATATAATTTTTGACATCGATCAAATGCCTCCTGCCCCTGGACAAGGTATTGGGGCTGTAGAAATACGTGCAAATAATTCTGAGCTTGTGCATATTTTCAATAACATCAGTGACACTGATACTATGAAATGTTTAAGAGCAGAATGGGCATTATTGAAAGCTTTAAAGGCTGACTGTAATACACCTTTAGGGGGTATATGCCAGATAGAAAAAAATACAGGTGATTTGGTATTGACTGCGCAAATGGTTAATGCTGCTGGAAAAATTATCTCTGCAAGTGCACGACAAACTACACATAATGTGCCAGAGTTGATTGGTCAAAATGTATCAAATAAACTGATAGAACAAGGATCAAGTGAATATACGACAAGCTGGAAGGGAAATATTGATGGTCTATCTCAAGATGCTTGTTGAAGTTATTTTCAAGTAATAATAAGGAAGGGAAGGTTGGAACTTAGAAATAATTTTTCTGTTATACTGCCCTTATTTTTAGTGATTTTTATAGACACTTTGAGTGGGTCACTTCTAGGCCCTTTATTGCCCGCGCTATTCGTTAATTCTCCTGATAGTATATTGTCAACTGAAATAGGTTCTAAAGCTCGCTATTTTTTATTTGGATTTACACAGTCTATTGTTTTTATTGCCATGTTTTTTTCTTGTCCTGTATTGGGTGATCTCTCTGACCGCATAGGGCGTAAAAAAGTGATGATAATTTCTTTGTTCGGTGCTTGTATAGGATACTTTTTATCTGTAATAGCTGTGTTTGGACATTCCATCAGTTTATTTATGTTGGGTCGCTTAATTGCCGGCATTACAGCAGGGAATATTTCTGCAGCTAAAGCTGCAGTTATTGATGTCAGTAATGAAAAAAATAAAACTATAAATATAGGTTATATTTTGTTGGCACTTTCACTTGGTTCAATTTTGGGTCCATTGATTTCAGGTGCCTTATCAAATACTGAGTGGGTAAGTTGGTTTCATATTACTACGCCACTGTATTTTGCAGCGATAATTTCATTTTTGAATATAGTGTATCTCTATTTTGGCTATAGAGAATCTTATACACCCACTAAAAAATCCATTGATATTCTATCGGGTTTAACAGCATTTACTACCTCCTTTGTCACTCCTGGAATCCGTGGTTTATCCCTTTCATTTTTATTTATGCAATTTGGCTGGTCAATTTTTATTCAGTTTGTTTCTTTATTTCTAACTGTACGTTATCAGTTTACTCCTTATAGAATCGGTTTATACATGGCTTGTATGGGTGTTGGCTTTACTTTGGCATTTTGTTATTTATTAAATCTCCTCACAGCACATTTTGCTCTAAGAAAAATAGCAATTTTTTCTATTGGATTAATTCTTTTATTTATTTTTTCGATTATTACGATCAACCACGAAATAACCACATGGATATTATCTATTCCTGCAGCAACCTTTCTTGCGATTGCTTATTCGGTTTTAGTGAGCTTATTCTCTGAAGCTGTTTCTAAGGATCAACAGGGATGGGTGATGGGATTGACGGGTGCAATTACGGCCTTTTCTTTTGGTTTATCAGGTTTAGTTGCAGGTGTACTTGTCGATATCGATGTCAGTGCTCCTATCTGGCTTTCGCTGCTAATGTTAGCAATAAGCGTCATTTCAGTCTGTATCGGTGTAAAGCCAAAAGAACTCAGCTAAGATTTACAACCATCCTTTAAACTTTTTAATGAACCAAATTTTTACAAACTGAACCATTACACAATACGACAGCAAGGTTAATAAAAGCCAGAAGAAATAACTTAAGGGAAGATGGACTAAATGCAAATATTCGCCGAGTGGAGAGTGAGGGAGGTACAGACTTAAGAGCATTATAACCGCAGTCATTATCATCACGGGTGTGGCTGCACAGCTTTGAAAAAAAGGTATTTTTTGGGTTCTGATCATGTGTACGATTAAAACTTGTGAGAGTATGCCCTCCACAAACCAACCTGACTGGAATAAGGTTTGAGATGAGATGGTATTTGCTTGGTAGATGTACCACATTAAAGCGAAGGTAGTCAGATCAAATAGTGAGCTAATCGGTCCTAGAAAAATCATAAAACGTGCGATTCCTGTTGGTTCCCATTTGCGGGGTTTTTTTAGAAATTCTTTGTCCATTCTGTCCCAGGGGGAGGCGAGTTGAGATACATCGGATAAAAGATTTTGAACCAATAATTGCAAAGGTAGCATGGGTAAGAAAGGAAGAATGGCACTGGCAATTAATACACTGAAAACATTACCAAAATTTGAGCTGGCTGTCATTTTTATATATTTAATAATATTTCCATAGACTTCTCGACCTTTGATGACACCTTCAGTTAAAACCATTAAGTTTTTTTCTAATAATATAATATCAGCCGACTCTCGAGCGATATCCGTTGCTGTGTCGACTGAAATTCCTACATCAGCATCGCGTAAGGCAGCAGCATCGTTTATTCCATCACCTAAAAATCCAACGGTATGTCCTTTGGCTTGTAATGTGCTAATAATTCTCGCTTTTTGTAAAGGTGTTAATTTTGCAAATATCGTTGTTTTTTGGACTTTTTTTGAAAGATCCGAATCTGACATTTTTTCAATTTCATCTCCTAATAAGATATTCTTAAAAGGTAATTTAACGATTTTGCAAATTCGTTGAGTAATAATCTCATTATCACCCGTTAATATTTTAATTTTCACTCCATGTCGATTTAGGGCTTTGATGGCTTCCGTGACAGTCTCTTTAGGTGGGTCTAAAAACGCCATAAGACCCATTAAAATTAGATTTTTTTCATCATTAATTGTATAAGCTTTGTTCGAAGTAGGATAATGCCGATAAGCAATGGCGATGACACGAAATCCATCAGCATTGAGAGTACTAGAAAGTGCAAGAATTTCTTGGCGTAGTAATGGATTGAGTGAAATTACTTCGTCATTATGTTGAGCTTCAGTACAGATATTCAGAAGCTCTTCAACAGCACCTTTGCAAATTAAAAGGTCTTGTTGATTTCCTTTATCCAATACCACTGACATTCGTCGTCGTATAAAATCGAATGGAATTTCATCAACCTTTTTATAAATGTCATTATTGCTCATCTGACCTTCAGCTGCCCGATGATTGATAATAGCTTTGTCAATCATATTTTTCAGACCCGATTGATAAAAACTATTAAGAAAACCGTATTTAAAAACAGTACTACTTTCTTGGCCATAAATATCGAGATATTTTTCAAGAATTATTTTATCTTGAGTTAAAGTTCCTGTTTTATCGGTACATAAAATATCCATTGCACCTATATTTTGAATGGAATTTAGACGTTTGATGATAACCTTATGTTTTGACATAGCCACTGCACCTTTGGCTAAATTTGCAGTCACTACCATGGGCAACATTTCCGGAGTGAGACCGACAGCAACGGCAATAGCAAACAAAAATGATTCTTGCCAATTACCTTTGAATATACCATTCATAAAAAAAACGATAGGGATCATCACTAAAATAAACCGTATCAATACCCAGGTTACACTATTGACTCCTTTATCAAAGCTGGTAAGAGTGCGATGTCCGATAATATGTTTAGCTAAAGAACCAAAGTAAGTGTCACTACCTGTTTTAATTACGATTGCTTCTGCCGCACCGCTAATCACACTGGTCCCTAAAAAACACAAATTATTGCGTTCTAAAGGGTTTTTACTCGAGCAATTATTAAGCTGAGAAGATTTTTCAAAAATATTTCCCAAGGTGTCATATTTTTCAACAGGCATTGATTCACCCGTTAATGCAGACTGACTAATAAATAAATCTTTAGACTGAATCAGGCGTACATCAGCAGGAATCATGTCGCCTGCAGAAAGATAAATAATGTCACCAGGTACCAATTCTTCAAAAGGAATTTCACGCTTTTCACTGAGGGATTTTACATCTCCATTTTCATAAGTCACTTGATAAGTTCGTTTGATCGTTGCTTTGGTTGACACCATATCTCTTAGTTTTTCAGCGGCGGATGAAGAACGAAATTCTTGTATAAATCGCATGAGTACACTAAGGAGTATCATGATTGAGACAACGGTTGTGGCTCTCATATCTCCACTAAGAAAAGACACAGCACCTAAAACAATCAGCACAACGATAAAAGGATTTTTAAAATTGCTTAATAACATCCAATACCATGGCAGGGTTTCTTCTCGTACCACTTGATTTTTGCCATAATGTTCTTGACGACGCCCAACTTCTTCATGAGTTAATCCTTCCTCAGAAGTATTGAGTTCGCTATACACTTGATCAATATCCATATCAGAGATTTTCAGTAGTAAATCCTGTGATGGTTTATGGTTTTTTATTAAGGCCATAACTAATTATAGTATCTCTACTGAGTTTCTTAGTTGTCATTTCCACCGAATTCAGCAAGGGCCATACCCACTTGTCCGGATAATGGAGCTCCGAGAATTCCTATAATTCCGATCGGTATAAGATTGCCATTATTATCTTTATCAACTTTAAATTCATGAATTAATCCCGAGCCCGGTGTTAATTCATAGAGAAATTTTTGATCGCCCGTAATTCCCATATCTACAGGAAATGCTGTGGGTGGGCTGGGTGATACTGTGCCAATAATAGCTTCTCTGGCATTTAATAAAGTGAGTGTTCCATTTGGATTTACTTTAAGTTTAGAAATAGAGTCACCAAAATTATTGGCGGCATACAAATATTGTCCACTACGTTCAATCCAACATACTGCGGTTTCACCCGTTGGAAGTGAGGCAGTTCTCACTTTTAATAGACCGCTGGGCTTGATCTGATAGGATGATAGGGCGCTTGAGTAAAATGGTGATACCCCAGGGATGAATTTACCTACCACTTCCATCACAACCAGATAACCTTTGTCACTGAATGTAAATCCAAAAGGCATAAGTGCTTGTGGTATATTCGCTCTGCTGTTGATATTTACTGCTGGGTTGTTGCAATCTACGGGTATACCAACATTATTGAGAGGATAGATATCAATTCTGCCAGGACCTAGGGTTGGACCCGTAAAAATAGTGGCAATGGTGGGTCCTTCTTTTCTGATTATCACTAATTTATTACCATCTGGGGTGAAGCCGATTTGACTGGGTGCTGCAAATATTTCAGGTTTACCCGAATTCACTATTGGCCAGTAGTTTAATGGAGCTAAAAAGTTACATTGACCACCAGGCAAGGGTGTTAAATGACCCGTTTGATCGAATTGAAAACCTGTAAAACCGGGGGTATTTCCTGAATTGAGGACATATAATAGATTGTTATAAACCGTTAAACTCACTGGAAAAGTACCGCCCGAACTCACCGTTTGAACATGTGTTAAGCCTGTGGGGCTAATACTAAATACCGATACTTGATTACTTCCAGAATTAACGGCGAATAAAAACTGGTTATTATCATCTACCGCTAAAGAGCCTACCGATGCTATGGGGTCTTGTGGGACAGGATTAGGTCCACTGCCATATCCAGGCGTTAAGAAAGGTGAGCCAGGTGTTAAGGTCAATGTGCCATCAGCTGCACGGTTATACATCACAATACCATTGTGTTGACCCGTGGTGGGATCAGGATTTGTGGCAGTAAATACTGCACCTGTGTTTGAATCTGCTAAGCTAAGGCTCATAAAGGTCATTGATACTAAGCTTAGCGTCATGCAGGCTATGATAAAGAGACTTATTTTTCGAATATTCATGATAATTATCCAAAAAACCTACCTATACTAATATTATAGCATAATTACATCGCTAAAACTTAGCTAAAATACTTCTATACTAAATTGACTACCAAATGCGATCAGCTCGTTCACTTTGGTAAACAAGCTAAAAAAGGAGTATGACAATGCAATATATGATTAGTTGGAACGAACGTCCTCAAGGTTCACCGATGGAATACGAAAATGCTCAGAGAAGAATTCTTGACGTATTTACAAAATGGGAAGCGCCTGCCAACTTCAAAATTGATCGGTTTGTGGTGCGAGTAGGTGATTGGGGTGGACATATGTTGGTAGAATGTGATGATCCACTGACCATACACAAATTTTGCTCGATGTTACCATCATTTATATTCGATGTGCATCTTGTTGTTCCTGTGATGGATGCTGTTCGAGTTGAGCTCGAAGTTATGGATTGGCGTGATGGAATAGTGTCTAAGAAAAAATAGTCAGGGATCAGACTTTGAGAACTGAAGTCTGAGCCTTTATGGTGTTAAAACACGCATTCGCTGCACTTAACAAATTATTATCAACTTGTGTTGAAATCAGTTGAGCGAAGAGGAAAAGAGGATTAACCACATATCCACTTTTTGAAGGGGCATGGGTGAAAGCAGATTCAATCCAGGCAGTAAATTCTGGGAAATTTGGATTTTGATGTTGTAATTGTTCATTTATCGCAACTAAAAATAACCAAAATTCCACCGCATTTATTTTGACGTGATTATCATTTGCTGCTTCGCCAAGATAAAGTATTTCACCAGCATAAGCATCTCCGTTGTTCTTAAAAGCTTCAGAAAACTTTGAAAATAATTGACCTAATTCAGAATTTTTTTCGGGGTTACCCAGTTTTTCTGAGAGCATTTGAATTAATTGAGATTGAGTCTGATTGTTTGGGAAAATTTTTGCATGAATAGCAGCTTCTCGTAGCGTGTACCAATTTCGTTGAACAAGGTCGTCAAATTCGTGAGTGAGAGGGTCTCCTTGAGCATCGTAATTCGCTTGCATTTTCGAAAATTTTTCGAAAAATGGTAGATAATCTGTATTTTGAATTTCTGGTGGTAGCACAAATATTTCTTTCTTTTGAGGGGGCTCCGGGTTTTTATCAGTTGTTTTTGGCATAGAATTTTCTGAATTATCGTCTTGTTCTGATAATTCCGATTTTTCAGAATCTTGAGATGCTTGTAGTGAGGGTTGACGATAAGATCCAAAGTCTTGTGAACTTTTATCAGATGAGGTCGCGCCCATTGCTTTTAAGGCTTGATATAATTTAATCGCGAGGGTTTCGGTATCTGATCGAGAACGTCGCTGATCAAAAGGATTTTTGATCCCTTTAAAGAAACTGTACCAAAAATACCAGCCCTTACCTCGATTGATTCGAATATCTTGCTCAGGTTCTGCTTTTAACATTTCTTCTACCGATTTGAACAAGATATTGAGTCTTTCAGGTCCTTCGAGATCACTGTCGAGGTAATCGTGTATGCCTTGTAATGCGATGACTTGTTTGCCTCGTTTTAAACGCTTTTCTTCACCCTTCTCGCTTCCTACTTTTAATTTTTGAAAAACATAGGCTACATATTTTTTAAGTGCATCTGATGCTTCCGAGTCCTTATCTAAAGAGGGATATTCGATTTTCTTAAGTAGTTTATCGAGATTTAATAGCTGCTTTGATGGAATAGGCTTTGAGATATTTAGTTTGACTAAGTCTCTAAGTTTTTTCATGCTGTCTTTCCAAGTCATTAACTGATAATTACAAATTATGCACTAAAAATCAAATGATTTCAATAAAAATAATGGTGAACAACGCTTATAATTTGGGCCCAGTATTTTGCTCCACTCGTGTGTTTAAATCCCTTTTCAAAGACTCAATATCAAGCTTTTCACCTTTTTTGTGAAGATTTAGGATTTGCTGAAAGGCTTCAGAAAATGCGTTTTTGGAGATGGTGAGGTCACTCAGTTTACTCAGCCTTCCAAGCTCCACAGGCAGTTCAGAAAGATTGTTTTGATGAAGATGTAGCCTCTCTAAATTTTTGAGTTCACCCAACTCTGGAGGGAGTTTTGTGAATTTATTATGGTCAAGCCAGAGCGAGGTTAAATTTGTATGTAGTTTTTTGAGGACTACTGGAAGATCGCTAAATTGATTATAAGACAGCTGTAACAATGTCATAAACTGAAAGGAATATAACTCATCGGGCAATTCGCTGAGCTCATTATGACTAAGGTTAAGTTGTCTGAGCTGACCAAGTTTCCTCAACTCAGGTGGCACAGAGGTGAGATTTTTACTGGATAGGTCGAGTCTAGAGAGTTTTTTTACTTTGTCATTCTCATCTATCCATTTAGCAAATTCCTTATTGATCTCTGGTGTGGGTGGCTCTTGAATTTTAGGCATCTTCACACCGCTCTGTGAGGATACTGCTTTCCACACTCGCAAAGTATCTTGAGGAAGGCTTGGCATTTTTTCATTGGTAACATCCATAAAGAACCCCCAAGTTATTATTATTTCATTAATATTATAGCCTATGAGGGGGGATACGATTGCTACCTAGGGTGTGAGGCCTTATGATATCTCTTTATTCCATAGGGGCTGCTATGAACTTCAATTCTGTACAATCAATATTGGCGGGAAATATGCCTGTAAACTCCGAGATTACCGTCAACGGCTGGGTTCGCACACGACGGGATTCTAAGGCCGGAATGTCCTTCATTCAGGTGCATGATGGATCTTGTTTTGACCCCATTCAGGTCGTGGCCCCAGATACCTTAGGGAATTATGCTCAAGAAGTGCTGAAATTGACCTCGGGATGTGCGATTTCGGCCAAAGGAAAGCTGGTAGCCTCTCCAGGTTCAGGTCAGGCTTTTGAAGTCCTTGCGGATAGTGTAGAAGTTGTGGGGTGGGTTGAGGATCCCGAAAGTTATCCTGTGCAGCCTAAGCGACACACTATGGAATTTTTGCGTGAAGTTGCACATTTACGGCCAAGGACGAACACCTTTAGTGCTTTGACGCGAGTACGGCATGTCTTAGCCATGGCCATTCATCAGTTTTTTACGGAGCGTGGATTTTATTGGGTAAACACTCCCATCATTACGGCCAGTGATTGTGAGGGGGCAGGGGAATTATTTAAGGTAAGTACTTTGGATTTTGCGCATTTGCCACGTGATGAAAAAGGTAAAATTGACCACTCTAAAGATTTTTTTGGTAAAGAAGCATTTTTAACAGTATCTGGGCAGTTAAATGTTGAGGCTTATTGTATGGCCATGTCTAAAGTGTATACCTTTGGCCCTACTTTTAGAGCAGAAAATTCTAACACCAGCAGACACTTAGCAGAATTTTGGATGGTAGAAC
This sequence comes from uncultured Gammaproteobacteria bacterium, assembly GCA_964651735.1. Lineage (GTDB taxonomy): Bacteria > Pseudomonadota > Gammaproteobacteria > CAZYYU01 > CAZYYU01 > CAZYYU01. The sequence continues at coordinate 25,926 of CAZYYU010000006.1, forward strand.
CTGAAGTTGCTTTTGCGGATTTGAACGACATCGCACAATTATCGGAAGCCTTACTGAAATTTATTTGCAAAGCGGTATTAAACAAACGCTCAGATGATATGGCATTTTTTGAACAATGGGTGGATAAAGAATGTATACAGCGCATAGAAAATCTTATTAATCATGATTTTATTCATATGGATTATAGTGAAGCCATAGATATCTTAAAAAAATCCAAAGAAACATTCAGTTATCCCGTGGAATGGGGTTCTGATTTACAATCCGAACATGAACGATATATTGCCGAAAAACACGTTGGAAAACCCGTAATCGTCAAAAATTATCCCAAAGATATTAAAAGTTTTTACATGCGATTAAATGAAGATGGAAAAACCGTCGCTGCAATGGATGTGATTGCACCGGGTATTGGCGAAATAATTGGGGGTAGTCAGCGTGAAGAGCGTTTAGAAAAACTCGATCAACGCTTAGAAGAATTGAATTTAAATAAAAATGTATACGCTTGGTATCGAGATTTGCGACGTTATGGTACTGTACCTCATGGGGGCTTTGGATTAGGTTTTGAGCGCTTTTTGAGTTATATTACTGGGGTTAAAAATGTGAGGGACGTTATACCTTTCCCACGCGTCCCTGGAAATGCGGATTTTTAAAATTTATAGGAGGACACAATGGCTCAAAAAGATGTTTTAGGAGAATCATCTCCAAAATCAGAGGTGCAAGTTTATAAAAGTACTTCTTTACAAAATAATGAACACCTTCTTCGCGCATGCACTAAAATTTTTGAAGATGTGTTTACAGAATACGGTGTTATTCCTGGTCTAAATCGAGATTTGTCACATAAATACATCACTTCTCAATTTTTTCTTTCTGGAACTGGAGTGATCGCTTTAGGATTAGCTTTGCAAAACTGTGAATTGATAGGCGCTGGCTTATTTTTTAGCACGATAGATTCTCAATTGGCATCATTACTAACTCACTGGGATATTGTTAATTTCTTTGTAAAAGATGTTTATTTATTTGGCAGTGATACCGTTGAATCGGTACTGGGCATAAGAGATTCAATCAGAGGGAGCCTCTATTCTTTTGTAGAACATGTAGGAAGTTATTTTGATGAAGATGAAACTGAGCAAGCCCAAGAAGTCACTATAGAAAAGAAAAATAATTAAAGGAGAAGGGGGGTCAAACCGAGCCTCTTAAAAATAATCTCAATAAAATCAATTAGTTAAGAGGTTCATCTTGCCGTCTTCAACAAGGCTTCTTGCATTGCTGGTGATGAAATAAAAACTTGCGCGGTTTGACACCGCAAGTTGAAAAGGCTAATTACTTGAAATAACGATAGTTTTTTTAAACAGGCTCGGTTTGACCCCACGCATAACTTATGACTCATCAAAATACCGTAGATTACATACTTGAACAAATTGCTCAAGCAGGCTCAGTTCGTGCTAGAAAAATGTTTGGTGGTTATTGTATTTATTGTGATGAAAAAGTCGTTGCTCTAGTCTGTGATGATCAACTCTTTGTAAAAATTACAGAGGCAGGCAAAGTATTTCTAGGCGAATGGAAAGAGAAACCTGCCTACCCTGGTGCAAAAAATAGCTTTTATATTCCTGGTGAAATATGGGATGATGCAGATTGGCTGTGCAAATTAATCCAAATTACTGCTGCTGAGATGGAGCTCAAGTCTTAAATTATTCGATATAGTGGAAGAATTAAAATGCCAAAAATACTCGTCAGTGCTTGTTTAATTGGTCAAAAAGTACGTTATGATGCTAAAGATTGTTTTCAATCTCATCAACTTTTTCAGCAATGGGTCAAGGATGGTAATGTTGTAGCGATTTGTCCCGAAATGGCAGGTGGATTACCAGCTCCTCGACCTCCTTCTGAAATTGAATTTAGAAAAACAGCTCAGGATATAATAAATGGTCAAGGTAAAGTGTTAACCATCGAAGGTAGGGATGTTAGTCGTGAATATATTAAAGGCGCCGAAAAAGCATTGGAGTTGGCCAGGAAAAATAATATCCACGTAGCCATTCTCAAATCTCGAAGCCCTTCTTGTGGCTCCAAAAATGTTTATGATGGCACACACACTCGAACTTTGTTAGATGGAATGGGTGTCACTGCAAAACTATTATCAGAAAATGGCATTGAAGTATTTGACGAAACAGAAATAGATCTGGCGCTTGAGAAAGCAAAGTAGGGGGTCAAACCGCGCTTCTTAAAAATAATCTCAATTAAATCAATCAGTTAAAACGTTTAACTTGCCGTCTTCAACCAGGCTTCTTGCATTGCTAGGGATGAAATAAAAACTTGCGCGGTTTGACACCGCAAGGTGAAAAGGCTAGTTACTTGAAATAACGAGAGTTTTTTTAAACAGGCTCGGTTTGACCCCTTGTTTCTGACATATTTGTCATTTTCCTGTCATTAATTAATCTTATTGATATGTTATTATTCCCAGTAAATCCTAAAGAATAGGAAACTGATCATGAAGATATTAGTAGTAGAGGATGACCCTAAAACGAGCAGTTATTTATTGAAGGGCCTAACAGAAAATGGCTATACGGTTGATATTGCAGAGAATGGTATTGATGGTTTACATCACGCTGTTAATGAAAGGTATCAGCTAATCTTATTAGACATCATGCTTCCTCTTATGAACGGCTGGACTGTTATAGAGAAAATCCGAAAGGAAAATAAAACAATACCCATGTTAGTGTTGAGTTCACGTGATGCTATTTCAGATCGTGTAAAGGCATTTGACCTAGGTGCAGATGACTACTTACTTAAACCTTACTCATTTACGGAGTTATTAGCAAGAATACGTGCTTTGTTAAAGCGATCTCAATCGATTAATGAACCTTTGTTCTACCAAATCGGTGATCTGGAAGTTAATCTTCGGACTCGGAAAGTAACTCGAGGTGGTAAATTATTGATATTGTCTCCTAAAGAATTTGCGTTATTAGGGTTATTGATACAGAACCCAGGAGAAGCTCTCTCAAGAACAGTGATCACAGATTTAATTTGGGGGATTAATTTTGATAATGATTCTAATGTGGTTGAAGTGCTTGTACGTCGCTTACGTCAAAAAATAGATGGTGCCTCTGCAGTGAAACTCATTCATACGATTCATGGTGTTGGTTATCTCTTAGAATTAAGGTCATAATCGATGTATAAAAGACTCTCAATAATTAACAAGTTGAGTGTTTTATATACGGTTTCTGTAACTATATTATTAATCATCATGGCTGTTCTATCTGGCTACGTCGTCAATAGAGTCGTTGCTGCAGCAGAAGATCAATTTCTTATTGATGAAATTATTGTAATGAGTGAGCTTTTAGCTCAACATAAAGGTAATTTAGGCATTTTAAAAACAGAAGTGAATGCTGTTCCTCAGTCCCTTAAATATGCTACCTATAAATATTATGTTAAGATAATCGATAAAAATAATGTAACAGTTATGAAAACACCAGACTTTGATAAAATAGTGATTAACCCATTATTTCCAGAGCTAGATATAAAAAGATGGCAAGAGCATTCTATCCAATGGAAAACTGAAAAAGGGAGTCAATATCGTTCAAAAACAGCGCCATTACTCATTGATTTAAATGGTAATGTTAAATACATTGTTAAAATAGTAATAGATGGAACAATTCCTAGAAATATTATTTTTAAATATCAATATTATGGGGTTACATTTTTCATATGTTGTCTTTTCGTTCTGATTATTGTAGGGAGAATAATTACAAAATACAGTTTAAAATCACTAGATGAAATGATTGCATTGACAGAGAAAGTTAGTATTGAAAAACTGTCTAATCGAATAGTAATAGACAATTATCCAATAGAACTTAAAAGTTTAGGTCAATCATTGAATGAAATGCTTGCTAGGATTGAAGTTGCCTATCAACAAATATCTGAGTGTGTTAATGTGTTAGCACATGAGCTTCGAACACCTATACATAATTTAATGTTGGCTACTGATCTAGAATTGTGTAGAGACCGATCAATTTTGGATTATAAACATTTAATGAGTAGCCATCTTGAAGAATTTCATCGTTTAAACAAACTTATAGATAGCGTACTATTTTTAGCTCGTACTAATGATCAGAAAATGACTTTGAATTGGGACACTATAAACATTTATTCTACTGTAGAGAATGTAATCAGATCCTTAAATATGTTATCGAACCAAAAGAAAATTAATATTGATAATCAAACAAAAGGCGCTCTTATTGCTGATGAAATGCTCTTGAATCGTGCGCTACGCAATTTACTTGAGAATGCCATTAAATACATACCAAATGGTGGAAATGTGATTGTAAGTGTGAAACAAGAAAATGCTAAAATAAAACTAATCATTGCTGACAATGGTCCTGGTATTAAATTGGATATTCTTCATAAGGTAATCAATCAACAACCACTCACTCCATGCCAGCATTCTCAGGTGTATGGAATTGGAATAGGACTACGGATTGTTAATACTATCATGTTCTTGCACGGTGGGACGATGACAGTGCAGAGTCAAAATCAAGTGGGAACCTCTGTCATTTTGACTTTCGAAGATAATAACAATCAATGTATTTTTTCTTAGTATTTATTATTGATCAACTTGAGATTAATTATTTTTTCTCATCTTTTTAAAAACCACCTTTACCTGAATATGAAATTATTTTTCTAAATATAATATTTTTGTATGACTAAAATTTCATTAGTTTATCACGTTGATGTCATATGACTTTTATTAAACTGCAATCGTTTATTTTTTTTAATTAATCGATTGGAGGTTATTATGGAAGAGCGTATTGTAGAATCTAAAAATGATATTGGTTATTTCAATGGTCTAAATGTTAACAAGCTAAAGTCCCTGCTAATGGAAGGATTTTCCAGGGTGAAAGCGATCAAGAAAAAAGACGTTGTTTTAGTTATAGGCAATACTGGTGCTGGAAAAAGTACCTTTATAAATTATGCATTAAAATGCAAAATGGAATCTTTTTTTTGCGATGAACTCTCTAAAGATTGCATTAAAGCGGTAGATCCACTGGTAGAAATTGGTCATGATATTGAATCTAAAACTCTTTTTGCTGAAGTTTTTGAGAAACCTCAAGATGAAGATAATAATATCTGCTGGTTAGATTGCCCTGGTTTTAAAGATAATAGAGGGAAAGAGCATGGTGTATGTGTTTCAGTATGTACCGAAATGGCAATCAAAATGGCAAATTCAATACGTTCGATAGTGGTAGTGATTGATTTCGAAGAACTTACCGCTGGAAGAGGAGCTGGTTTTTCAGAACTTAGTAAAACTTTAAGTAAATTACTCAATGATATGGAGTCAATTAGTGAATCAGTTTTTTTTATTATCAATAAAATTCCTGTAAATTGTGATAAATCAAGAATCGAAAAATCAATAAAAAATAATTTGATACCCAGATTTATTAAACAATTTAAGGATAATTTGACAGAAAGACAAGGTTTGGCTAATAGAATGTATGAAGGAATTCGAGGATGGGTTAGTCAATCTCAAATACGAAATATTGATGTAGAAAAAGAGAAGGAAATACGAGATTTTGAAGATGGGCTAAAGTTTTTTGAATTTATGAATAAGCATTTAGATAATATCATGCTTGGAGATTTACTTGACAATGGTCATACAAGAGACTCACTAGTAAAGAAAATCGTTGCTGCCCCTGCTATACCTGTGAATATTTTCAATTTTACACGTTATGATGTTTCTCGCACGGGATTTAATCAGCTTGTTTATGATATATCAGATGATGGTGCACGCATTCTTCGAGATTTGGAAAGTGTTCCTGCACGAATGAGCATAGTCCAACAACGAATAGAAAACTCTAGAGAAAGGGCAGAATATTATAATACGGATCTGCGTCGACTTGAATCCGGCGAGATTAATAAAGATGATCATGCAGAGAGGCTTAAAACATTACAATCAAGACTAAGAAAGCATAATGAGCTCATAGCAAGTTATAATGTTTCAATAAGTAACATTGATGATTCTATTAATGCTTTACGTTTAGAACGTGGCAATTTAGATTCAGCAGATCCGGTTGTGTATCATTACGAGAATATGAAAGAAAACCGAGAGTTATTGGGCCATTTTTTAAGCTGGACGGATAAAAAATTTAATTATGATGGAATACCATTTGTAAAAGTACATAAATCGCACAATACAACCCAAGGCGACTTTTGTGAAGAGAAAAAAGATGAATCTAATGGAAAATACTCCGTTCGTTATGTTTCCAAAAGGGGTCATGGGTCTTCGGCGGAAGTAACCATATATGTGGAGAAACGATGCCTGTCAGACAATAAACAACGTATTGCTGCTATTGATAGAGATATTGTAGAAAAAGATTCATCAAAATCGCAACTACAACGTGATAAGTTTATTGCCATAAAAGAAGCCGAAAGTTTTCAGGTGGGTATCAATCTTATTCTCGCAGGAAATGCTGCGAAAAAAGAGGATTTTGATAGGGAAATTTCCAATATTAAATCTAGTATTCGCCGCTTAGAAAGTGACATTATAGAAAGTGAGGAAGAACTAAATACTCTACGAGTAATTCTGAAAAATTTAATCACTGAATTTAAGGGAATTGAGAATGTTTTAGGTTTTGTTTATGATTTTGTCAATGTCGTTTCGTATGATTCTGCTCTAATCAACGAATTTATTAAGCAATATACAAAATATATTAGTAATAGAAAGATCCCAAAACCTAGTCAATCTGTCGAATTTGATGTGCTTGTCAATAGTAATATGAGTGAGGAAAGATTAGTATCGAAAGATAAAGAAACTCAGGAAGATGTATTCGTACGAAGTACAGTTCTTGAAAGTGAATATGTACCATTAAATGATCACTTAAATTCGGAGATCGAACCACCTGAAGAATTGTGTTGTTCGATAAGTACAATGCTCTTAGTAGACCCGGTGGTTGCTACACACTGTGGTCATTCATTTGAACGAAAAGATCTTTCAAGTTATTTTCAACTCCAAGATTCTTTTGTGGTAGATTGTCCTGAGTGTCGTCATCCGATTAGAGAGAACGAATTGGTCACGAACTATAAACTTATAGATGTGATACGATGGTGGAAAAAGGAAAATCAAGTTACACTTAATTTTAACAATGATACACCCATTCCTAAATCAGATAAAGAATTAGAAGAGCTCGATATAATAATTTCTGAATGTGATATTGAGTTGGGATCTCTCAAGCTCAAAGTGGAACAGTTAGAACGTGCTCAATCTATACGTCGAAGCTGCTTAAATGAAGGAAAAATTCTCTTAAAAAGAATCCATGAAGATGAAGACGAAGACGAAGAAAAGAAAAGCAATTCTCAAGATATCTCAGCAGGCTTGATCAGTATAGTCGGTCAACGATCTGGTAGTCCACTACATGAGAGAGAAAAAGATGATCTGCATTCTAATGGACCAGAACTTAAGAAATAGTTTAGTCTAGCTTAAAAAGCCCTTATTATTAAGGGCTTTTTATTTGTATGAAACAACTACTGATATATCTTGATGAGATGACAGAAATGTCATAATAATGTCATCCCAAAATCATATTTTAATGTTACTATACAACTTCTTTTGTTAAAGGGAGAAGTGGAATGAGTGGAACAGAACGACGTGAAGTTCCTAATGTTAACAACCTCACTGCAGCTGATTTACAACAGTTTACAACATCAGTGTTACAAGGAGGGCTACTAGATACAGATTTAATTGCCTTTCTGCAAAACGCAGATACCAATTGTCGTAATGATCATAAAATGTTTATATTCATTCTTTATGAATCTATTCGAATAACACTGAATATTGAATCCCAAGGAATTTTCAATAAGCGATATGGATATGTACACGAATTTTATGAGCAGAGTTGGCTGTTTTGTAATAATCCGAATTATCAGATTGGAAATTTGGCAAATGTAATTCCAAAGCTAACACAAGCTTTCAATTTAATGCTAATTAATTCAAAGATACGTATTACATTAGATAGCAGTGTTGTATATTTTTGTGTTAGTTCAACAATGCTTGAAATATCAATTAAAGAGATTGAAAAAGATATCACAGAAGTAAATTGTGAGTCTGCCGAATTAGAGAGCCATGTTGACTATTTGTTTAAGTTTTATTTAACTTGGATATCAAATAAAATATCTGGTGAATATTTAAAGGATTATTTTGAAATAATTCAAGACAAAAATATTGATTTAATTGTGAGGATGTTGAAAGTCTTCTCTTCTATACTTGTTTCAAAATATGGCATAAATAAATATAAGGAGTATATAGATTTTTTTGAGTCACAAGATAGAAAGAGAGAAAATTTATTGAAATATTCAAAAAAACCTATTATGGGGGATGCAATTCTAATCCATTGGTATCCATATGGTGCTGATCAAACAGGCCATGTTGGTTTATTAATATTGCCTGATGGGCTAAAAGTAGAACCTTCATCATGTCTTGATTTTCTAGCCAGTCCAGCCGTAGAGAATGCGATGTATCGAGGATTAGTTCCTATTTTTGATGATTCAACGGAAAAAAAACAAGATGTCAAATTAGTTCTAAAAAATGCTCAAGAAGGATCTGTCAAGGGGAGATTTGTAACAACTTTCGAAGAAGATATGAAGCTTCATTTCATTAATGAAAAGGATTTTTCGAAAGATGAATTGAAAAAAAAATTGAATGAAAGAATAGAAGCGGTGTTAATAAAGGACCTTAATGTAGCTTATATGAGAGCTGTTTACGAATTTAAGTATGAGTTTTTATTGATGATAGATGCATTAAATTGGACCTTACCCGGCCGAGGATACAAAGAGCGACATCACAATTGCTGTACATTTGTGCTATCGATGATATTTGAGGGAAAAATTGGTTATCTGGATTTGTACGACCAACTTCCCTTTCGTGAGACAGAATGGAATAAACTGATTGATTACATGAATTATCCCGGCGGTCATTCAATGCTGTATGAAGTATTATGGTATTTTTTACCGGCACTAATAGAATGCTGGCGACCTGATAAGTTGATTTGTAAAATGTTTGAATTAGCTGAAAAAAATAGAGTGACTACCACTCCAAAAAATACTACGGAATTAGTTAAAGTTCTTAGTATGAGTGAACCCGACACATCACAACCACGCCCTCCTACTGAACTAGAGCTGTTTGAAAATTCATGGCGAGGACGTCTATTTCCTAATCAAAAAGCAAAAACTCCTGGTTTAAATTGGCTGATCAAATCACATAAAGCACTATTTTCAGAGTTCCCACATTTAAAAGAGGAGTTGGAAACTAATGCAGCCAAAGATCATAATTAAGACAGCAGGGTCAGGGATGGGGGTCAAACCGAGCCTCTTAAAAATAATCTCAATCAAATCAACCAGTTAAAAGGTTCATCTTGCCGTCTTCAACAAGGCTTCTTGCATTGCTAGGGATGAAATAAAAACTTGCGCGGTTTGACACCGCAAGGTGAAAAGGCTAATTACTTGAAATAACGAGAGTTTTTTTAAACAGGCTCGGTTTGACCCCCTCCTGTACTAGCGGGTTTGGGGGAAATTGGGTATAATCGCTCGTTTTGCGAGAGTGGCGAAACTGGTAGACGCGCTGGATTTAGGTTCCAGTGGGGTAACCTGTGAGAGTTCGAGTCTCTCCTCTCGCACTCTAATAAACTGTGGTGAGGTTATATCGATGGTAAATGCTAGCTTAATTAAAGAATTAGGTGGATTGAAACGTGAATTAAGTATCACGGTTCCAGGTGATCGTTTGGAAAACCAAATTTCTAAAAACTTACAACAACTTTCCCAGAAAGTGCAAATCAAAGGATTTAGACCTGGTAAAATTCCCATGGCTGAAATGAAGCGTCGATACGGTGAAGAGATCCGTCAGCGTGAACTTATCGAGATTCTCAGTGAGCATTTTGATAGCAAAGTGAAGGATGCGGGTGTGGTCCCTGCAGGTGCTCCCGATATTTCTCCTAAGATTCACGAAGCTAATCCATCTTTAGAATATACATTTACCTTTGAAATCTATCCTTCAATTAATTTAAAGTCCTTGAAGGGTGTAAAAATCGAGAAATTGACCTCAGAATTGTCTGATGAGGATCTCAATGAAGTGCTGGAAGGGCTTCGTAAGCAGCATAAGACCTGGCAGGAAGTGGATAGAAAATCCAAAAAGGGCGATCAAGTCTTAATGGATTTTGATGGTACTATCGATGGTGTACCACTGCCTGGCGGAAGTGCCAAAGATTTTGCGCTTGAACTCGGCAGTCAATCCATGATTCCTGGCTTTGAAGAAGGTATCATCGGAATGAAGCCTCAAGAAGAAGGTGAGCTTAATTTGAAGTTCCCCAAAGATTACCATCATAAAGATATCGCTGGAAAAGCTGTGGTATTTAAAATTAAAATCAATAAAGTTCAAGAAGGCCAATTACCTGAATTAAATGATGAATTTGCCAAAAAATTAGATGTTGAAGAGGGGCTTGAAGCACTTAAAAATCAAATCAAGGCTCGGCTCGATGATGAAATTAAGCTCAGAACACAGCGCCAGCTGGCTAAAGAAGTTCAAGAGCAGTTACTCAAAGTGAATGAGTTTGAAGTGCCCAATGCTTTGATCGAACAAGAAATTGAGCGCCTACATAAACTGGCTCACGAAAGACCCGGTATTGTGGGGCATGATCATGAATCTCATGAAGAATTTGAAGCAATTGCTAGAAAGAACGTATCTACAGGCCTACTTTTCCTCAAAGTTGCTGAAGAATTCAAGCTAGAACCCACACCTGAACGAATTGACGCTAAAATAGAAGAGCTGTCTAAACAATTCGATAATCCTCAACAGATCAAATTGTATTATAAAGCGAATAAAGAATTAGCGAATAAATTACGTGCGGATGTGTTAGAAGATATGATTGTCGAGAAACTTTTAGAAGATGCTGATATCAAAGTGAAATCGGTAAAATTTGATAAGTTTAAGGAGCTCGCATAATGTATAATCAATTAGTGCCTATGGTCATTGAGACCAGCTCACGTGGTGAGAGGGCTTATGATATTTATTCTCGATTGCTAAAAGAACGTATTATTTTTCTCGTTGGTCAAGTTGAAGAGCATATGGCGAATTTAGTGATTGCTCAGCTTTTGTTTTTAGAATCTGAAAATCCTGAAAAACCCATCCATCTTTATATTAACTCTCCGGGTGGGGTAGTCACTGCTGGCATGGCTATTTATGATACGATGCAATTTATTAAACCCGAAGTGACGACCCTTTGCTTAGGTCAAGCATGTAGTATTGGTGCAGTATTATTAGGTGCAGGTGCCAAAGGACAACGATTCTGTTTGCCCCATTCAACAGTGATGATTCATCAAGTAGCGGGTGGTTATCAGGGTCAAGGCACGGACATTCAAATTCATGCCAAAGAAACACAGCGGGTCAGTGACCAAATTAATACCATTATCGCAAGACATACTGGCAAAACTGCCCAAGTGGTTGAAAAAGACACTAATCGTGATCACTATATGTCTGCTGAGGAAGCTGTGACTTATGGTTTGGTGGATAAAATTATCGAATCTCGCATTTTATTGACAAAGCCTGAAGAAGAGATGGCATAATTCTTAGCTATAATTGAAATATAAGGGTACTGACCCCATCTACAGATTGAGTGTTAGCGAAACATATTGGGTACAACTGGTGGAGTATATAAATGGCTAAAATAACAACGATGACCTGTTCTTTTTGTGGCAAGAACCGTGATGAGGTCAAAAAACTCATTGCAGGACCCTCGGTTTATGTCTGTGATGAGTGTGTTGCACTCTGTAATGACATCATCAAAGAAGAAGAAGCCACCGCACCCGCTGCAAAAACGGATGAAAAATTACCAACTCCACAAAAGATTCATGCAGCCTTAAATGATTATGTGATCGGACAAGAGTATGCAAAAAAAGCACTTTCAGTGGCTGTTTATAATCACTATAAACGTTTATACACCAAAGCGAATGACGATGTTGAGCTGGGTAAAAGTAATATTTTGCTGATCGGTCCCACAGGTTCAGGTAAAACTTTATTAGCTGAAACCTTGGCAAGAACCTTAAATGTTCCCTTTACGATGGCGGACGCTACCACCTTAACTGAAGCGGGGTATGTGGGCGAGGACGTAGAAAATATCATTCAAAAACTTTTACAGAAATGTGATTATAATGTTGAAAAAGCACAACAAGGTATTATCTACATCGATGAAATCGACAAAATTTCACGTAAATCTGAAGGGCCTTCACTGACCCGTGATGTGTCTGGTGAGGGAGTGCAGCAAGCATTACTTAAATTAATTGAAGGTACACAAGCGAGTATTCCTCCACAAGGTGGAAGAAAACATCCGAACCAAGAATTTTTACAAGTGGATACTCGAAATATTTTATTTATTTGCGGTGGTGCTTTTGATGGCTTGGATAAAGTGATTACCAATCGTACTCAAGAGAGCAGCATAGGATTTTCTGCTGACGTCAAAAGTAAAAATGATCGACGAAAAATCGGAGAAATTTTACGCAACGTAGAACCCGAAGATTTAATTAAATTTGGAATGATCCCTGAATTTATTGGACGATTACCGGTTGTCGCTGTCCTAGATGAGTTGGATGAAAAAGCATTAGTACAGATTTTAACGGAACCCAAAAACGCATTAACCAAACAATATAGTAAATTATTTGCGATGGAAAATGTTGACCTTGAATTTCGCGAAAAGGCTTTACATTCCATCGCAAAAAAATCAATGGCAAGGAAATCAGGTGCACGTGGACTTCGGTCTATTTTAGAGCACGTACTGCTGGACACCATGTATGATTTACCAGCATGTGAAGGTTTAAGTAAAGTTGTGGTTGATGAAAATGTTATTGAAGGTAAGAGCAAACCAATATTGATTTTTGAACAAGATGAAGCACAGGATGAAGCAGCTTCATAAACCCGAGGAGTTAAGATGAGTGAATCATTGGAAAAGTTAACATTACCATTACTTCCCTTGAGAGATGTGGTTGTGTATCCGCATATGGTTATCCCGCTTTTTGTAGGACGTGCGAAGTCTATTAAGGCTTTAGAAAGAGCGATGGAAGCCGATAAACGCGTTTTTTTAGTTTCTCAAAGTGATGCAGGTGTTAATGATCCTACTGCTAAAGATCTTCATACTGTTGGTACCTTATCAACCATCTTACAGCTTTTAAAACTTCCTGACCAAACGGTGAAAGTTTTGGTTGAAGGAAATCAGCGTGCCGTATTAAATAAATTTACAGATGATGAAAATGCTTACGTTGCAGAAATTACTTTGCTTCAAGATGTTATAGATCGTCAATCTGAACTTGATGTTACCATCAAGGCCTTACTAAAAGAATTTGAAAAATACGTTAAAGTAAATAAACGAATCCCTCCAGAAATTTTAAATTCACTGGCCTCAATCGATGATCCAGGTCGTTTAGCAGATACTATCGCAGCTCATGTACCTTTGGAATTAAAATTAAAACAAGAAATTTTAGAAGTGAGTAATGTCACCAACCGAGTTGAAATGGTATTAACAAATCTTAAACACGAAATTGACAAGATGCATGTTGATAAACGTGTTCAAGAGCGCGTTGACGAAGCAATGAAAAATGCACAACGCGAATATTATTTAAATATGAAGCTTAAAGCGATTCAAGAAGAGTTAGGTGATATTGGTGAAGGCGGTCTAACTGAATTAGAGCAACTTGAAAACAAAATTAAAAAATCAGGAATGAGTAAAGAGGCAATGGTCAAAGCCAAAGCTGAGTTGGGTAAGCTAAAAATGATGCCTCCGATGTCGGCAGAAGCCACAGTTTCTCGTAATTATTTAGATTGGTTGTTAGCTGTACCCTGGAAGAAAAAATCCAAAGTGAATAAAGACCTCACCAAAGCTGAGGGCGTTTTAGAACACGACCATTATGGTTTGGAAAAAGTTAAAGAACGAATTATTGAATATTTAGCAGTACAACAACGCGCTAAAAAAGTAAAAGGACCTATTTTATGTTTAGTAGGACCACCCGGTGTGGGTAAAACCTCTTTAGGTGAATCCATTGCTCGCGCAACAGGTCGTACTTTTATTCGTATGTCTTTGGGTGGAATCCGAGATGAAGCAGAAATTCGAGGACATCGAAGAACTTATATTGGATCAATGCCTGGTAAAATATTGCAAAAAATGGCAAAAGGTGAAGTGAAAAATCCTTTATTTATGTTGGATGAAGTGGACAAGATGGCGATGGATTTTCGCGGTGATCCTGCCTCAGCATTATTAGAAGTTTTAGATCCTGAACAAAATCATGCGTTTAATGATCACTACATGGAAGTGGATTACGATTTATCAGATGTCATGTTTGTGGCTACCTCTAATTCTATGAATATTCCAGCTCCCTTGCTAGATCGTATGGAAGTACTTCGTTTGCCTGGATATACCGAGCAAGAAAAATGCAGTATTGCTATGAAATATCTAGTACCTAAACAAATTAAGCAATCAGGTATGAGTGCTGATGAAATTGCTATCGCAGAAAATTCCATTCGCGATATCATTCGTTATTACACACGTGAAGCAGGTGTGCGAAATCTAGAGCGTGAAATTGCAAAAATTTGTCGAAAAGTAGTTAAAGAAAAAACCATCAAACCGGATCAAAAGAAAGTACATATTAGCTCTAATAATCTTGAAAAATATCTTGGGGTTAAAAAATATCGTTATGGTTTAGCAGATGAGACTGATCAGGTTGGACAGGTCACTGGTTTGGCCTGGACCGAAGTGGGTGGAGAATTACTAAAGATTGAAGCTGTTGTGATGCCCGGTAAAGGTAAAATAACTACGACGGGAAGTTTAGGTGAGGTGATGCAAGAATCTATTCAAGCTGCCATGACTGTAGTTCGTACTCGATCTCGGGTTTTAGGTATACCCGATGCCTTCTTTCCAAAACATGATGTGCATGTGCATGTTCCTGAGGGTGCAACCCCTAAAGACGGTCCTAGCGCAGGCATTGGAATGTGTATTGCATTAATTTCAGCCATTACACAAACACCCATTCGTTGTGATGTAGCCATGACAGGTGAAATTACATTGCGAGGTGAGGTACTTCCTATTGGTGGTTTAAAAGAAAAATTAATTGCTGCCTTAAGAGGGCAGGTAAAAACCGTAATTATTCCCGAAGATAATGCGCGTGAACTCAAGGAAATTCCTAAAAATATTACCTCTCACTTGGAAATTATACCAGTGAAATGGATGGATCAAGTCATGCAAGTTGCTTTAACATACATGCCTCAGCCTTTGGGTGCTCAGGAAGAAATGATTCCTGTGGTAAAATCTAAAGCACGTATGAAAAAATCGAAATATAAACGGGATCAAGCACATTAAATGGAATTTGATGAATCAACATTAAGTGCTGCCTGCGAGCGCGCGCTCAAACTTGCAAAACAAAAAGGCGCAAGTGCTGCAGAAGTCTGTATCGTTACAGAATCTGGATTTTCAACGACCTCCAGATTGGGAGAAATAGAATCACTTGAGCATAATCGTGATCGTGGCTTAAGCTTGAACGTTTATTTTGGACAGCGCTCAGGTGTCGCTAGTAGTAGCGATATTGATGAAGTTGCTATTCGAGATGTGGTTGAAAAAGCTTGCAGTATCGCAAAATTTACTGATGAAGATCCTTTTTGTGGTTTAGCTGATAAAGAACAATTGGCCAAAACTATTCCTGATTTAAAACTTTATTACCCTTGGGATATTACGCCTGAAGAAGGCTTCGAACTTGCTAGAAAATGTGAACAAATTGCATTGGGATTAGATAAGCACATTGTAAATTCTGAGGGATCATCTTGTAATACTTACTCTAATTTTACAATTTACGCTAACTCAAATGATTTTATGGGGAGTTATTGGCGAAGTTCACACAATTTAGATTGTACTTTAATCGCGAAAAATGGCAAAAACATGCAGCGAGATTATTATTATACTTCTGCTCGCGATTTTCGAGATTTATTAAGTCCAGAAATTGTTGCAGAACGAGCCGTCAAAAATACGGTTCAACGTTTAGGTTCAGAACTCATAAAAACACAAAAAACGCCAGTCATTTTTAAAGCAGAGCTTGCTCAAGGCATAATTCGTTGTCTCACCTCTGCCATTAATGGAAATAATATTTATCGTGATTCCTCTTTTTTAGTGGGTCATTTGGATAAACAAATTTTTCCTTCCCATATCAATATCTATCAACGACCTCATCTTCTCAAAGCCATGGGTAGTAAAGCCTTTGACAATGAAGGTGTAGCAACGAAAGATAGGGATTTTATCAGAGAGGGTATACTGAAAAGTTATGTGTTAGATAGTTATTCCGCTCGTAAACTCAAGTTTCAAACTACAGGAAATGCGGGTGGAGTCCAAAATTTATTGATAGACACAGCTGACACAGATTTACCAGGCTTGTTTAAGATGATGAATAATGGCTTGTATATTACTGAATTAATGGGTCAAGGAATTAATATTGTAACTGGAGATTATTCCAGAGGAGCCTTTGGTTACTGGATTGAGAATGGAGAAATAAAACATCCGGTTGAAGGGGTCACTATAGCTGGTAATTTGCGAGAGATGTTTAAAGGAATCGTTGCTATTTCTAATGATATTGATACGCGTGGTGTGATTCGAACGGGTTCAATGTTAATTGATAATATGACAATTGCTGCATAAAGTTGAGTTCTTGACTTCACCGGTGATACAAGGGATAAATCAAAGAGAAAAACATGTTACCACAATATTTAGATTTAAAAGCAACAAAGGAATTTTGGTCTATTGAAACCCTGCCCAGTTCGGGGCAATTAAAATTGCTAACTCGTCCTGATAACAGTTTAGTGTTATGCGGAGATATCAGTAATATTAAAGCATGTAGTGAAAAACTAAAAAATTGGCTGACGATTAAAGCAAAAGAATATCTTATTCCTTGTGTGCAAGCATTATCCCTTGAAACCGGGTTTGCTGTTAATAAGATCACTATTCGGAGTCAGAGAACACGGTGGGGCAGTTGCTCCTCTAAAGCCAGTATTTCATTGAACTATAAGCTCATTTTTTTACCAGATTATTTAGCAAGATATATCGTGATTCATGAGCTTTGTCATCTTAAGCATTTCAATCATTCTAAACGATTTTGGAACTTGGTTGAACGATATGAACCCCATTATCATCATTGCCGTAAGCAGCTCAATAAAATAGCACTTCATATCAGTGAGTGGGGTTTAGTAACGGAGCATGCACAAAGCGTTTTGTTATGAAAAAAAATCTGGAAGAGAAAAAATATTTAGGTATTTTTAAAAGCAAATCAGGAAGTGCGCTATCTCAGTTGCAAGTATTGCTACAATTCTTAGGTAATCCAGAACCTATACTGTTAGCGAACTCTGGTTTTTTTAAAAATTTATTAAATGAATATTATCTTTTGTCCAATCACCCTAATCACAATCTTGTCATCACTTTACTTGCTATTATTGCATTTCATGAAAAAAAACACACAGAATTGCATCATATTTTATTGAAAATAGTTTATATGGGCCAATTTGATCATTTCTTTTTATGTGCCTCATTGTCGTGTATTGCCAGATTTGTCGGAAAAAACGAATGTAGTGAGCGCATTTATCTTGCCATGGATGTAGATCAAGAGAGCCATCTTAGTTTTGATCAAATAGACAGGCTAGTTCAAAAACACGCCGGAGAATTTGACGAGCTAATAGAGGAAAAAAATCAGCAAAAGCTTTGTGCATTTTATTTGCAATCAAGCTCAATGCTTCAACTGAACAACTGTACGTGTGATATAGCTTTTCAATTTTTTTTAAATTCTCAGACCACGGTATCCTTACAGAATTTAGTAGATTTATGGGTTAAATTATTTTTTTATTGTGTCTCAAATGCCTTAGATCAATGGCCCACATCTATTGATTCCCTTGCGATAGCATTATTAAATGTTATTGTTACTAAAAGCGGTGGTTTTTCAAAAGTTCTTAAAAAAGTATCATTTGCAACGCTGATGAATTACTTGAGTGATTATTCTCATGAATTCTATAAAGTGGTTTTTTTGTTAAAAACCTTAGAAGTTCTGTTAATAAAGCCAGAAAAAATACATCGAGTAGAAAAAGAGAAGCTAGGTGAAATTATTTTCACGATCATCTTTGTCGATAACCAAAATCCTGATATTTTATTGGCAGCCTTAGATAATGCAAAAAAATTATTGTTTTTAAGTGAGTATGATAATGATTTTTTGACAGGCATTCGACGGTTTTTCAAGTTATATGTTAAGTCGGCTAATTTTGACGAGAAAATGTTTAATCAGCGTTTAGATATCATCATCAATTATCTTTGTGAGATCAACTCATCAGTAGTGCTAAATAGTCTCGTAAAAACACTAGCTGATTATAAAAAATATTTTCAGATTGCTAAAGCTTTATCGAGCGTTCCACCGATTAAAGGACAAGTTGCTATTTCTGCATTACAGCCATTTAACAAAACTGTAATTACCGAGTTTAATACACTTAACCCAGAAAATTATATTTGCTCTTATATTTTAAGTGTATCAACCTTAGCTGCAAAAAACAGGAATGAGTTTAATGAGCTTGTGTCCTTGATAGTGAGTACCTTAAATAGAAAACATGGCAATTATGAGGCTGTTTTTACATTAATCATCAATATTCTAACACAACATTGTCATCATCGAGTTTTTACGGAGATACAATTATTTGGACAATTAAAAACTTCTAATCAAAAACGTCTTTCAAAAGCTTTTCTTGCTTTTATCAATAATTCAAATGAAATCCTATTAGTGCTAAGGTTTATTACTCAAGCTGGCAAACACCTGGTGAAGTATTTTGACTTAACCTTACCTGATATTAATGCGATACTTAGTGGCATCATCAATTATTTAAGCGAGAATTCTACGAATTCGACGATCGTTTTAAAAATAGTAGAATATTTAGCTCAAATCTTGGCAGAGCAGGAAAACATGATCTGTATAGCCGGAATTAATACACTTTTTGTAGAAAATATCATAGTTTGCTTGGAAGAGGGATTAAATGTTCATTTATTACCAGTCATTCATTTATTATTGAACTATGCCAATAAACTCGAGATGGATGAGTGTCATATCAAAAGAATTCAACGCACTCTACTTTCTATATCAATGCAACTGATTGAGAAGGATACCCCTGAGTCACGAGCAACACTTTTTACGATGCTGTGTAGGATGAGCTTCGACAATTTCAAAGATTTATTCCAAGCACTTTCATCTGATGAACATCCCATGCTGCCATATCTAGTGACAGAGGTAGTTCCATCACTAGAAGAAGATCTCGTGGTCATCGCTTCTCCTCTCAAAGCATTGGTTACCCGAGTCTTTGAGTAAGGCTGAAACCTCTCGTGCCAGGCTGAATACTGTGATAAAATCGCCGCATTACATTTAAAAGTGGAGGAATTATTATGCCATCTTTCGATGTTGTGTCTAATGTGGATGTTCATGAAATCACCAACGCGGTAGACCAAGCAAATCGAGAACTAAAAACTCGTTTTGATTTCAAAGACATAAAAGCTGAATTTAAGTACGATAATGAGCAAATTACCTTAGTAGCTCCTTCGGATTTTCAAGTCAAACAAATGGTGGATATTCTCAAAGGCAAGTGGGCAAAACGGGATTTGGATGTAGCAGCCTTAGATTATCAAGATATAGAATCTGCACTCCACGAAGCCCGTCAGATCGTCAAGGTTAAACAAGGGATTGATACTGAAACCGCTAAAAATATTGTTAAATTAATCAAGACTGAAAAACTAAAAGTTCAGACAACTATTCAAGGTGATCAGGTTCGTGTCAGTGGAAAGAAACGGGATGATTTACAAACAGTGATTGCCTTTTTACGTGAACAGGAAATTGGCCTTCCTCTACAATTCGTCAACTTTAGGGATTAATTAGTGGAACTTATCATACTATGGTCCTTACAGTTTCAATCACGAATTCGTGATTTTTTCGCCAGAGCGAGAATGTTCACCGTTTTGCTGCACGGATTTTCTTCTGGTTTGCCACTGGCTTTATCAGGCGCAACCCTACAAGCATGGTACACGATGTCAGGTGTGGATATTGTAACGATAGGGATGTTAACTCTCACAGGTCAACCCTATGTCTATAAATTCTTTTGGGCTCCCATTCTTGACCGATATTCTCTGCCTTGGCTAGGCAGGCGACGTGGGTGGATCCTGATCATGCAATTGAGTTTGGCACTGGTGCTGGGCTTAATGTCCTTATATGATCCCTCGATTTCACCCTGGTTATTGGCTGTATTAGGCCTTGCCTTAGCCACTTTTTCAGCAACTCAAGATATTGCTGTAGATGCCTATAGAACTAACTTATTAGCGCCCGCTGAAAGGGGAATAGGCACAGCCATGTATTCAACAGGATATAGAATTGCCATGTTGCTCTCAGGAGGCTTAGCGCTGATTTTAGCCTCAATTTTAGGATGGAGGGTCACCTACTTATTAATGTCAGTGCTCATGTTAATTTGTGCAATTTTCACCATTGGGGCTCCAAAACTCGATGTTGAACACATTCCAAAAACTCTGCGTTCTGCAATCATTGAACCCTTTAAGGATTTTCTCAAACGTCCTTCAGTGCTGATGATTATCTTGTTTGTTGTCTTGTATAAGTTAGGAGATGCCATCACTTTATCATTAAGTACGACCTTTCTATTGCGTAAACTGGGTTTTTCATTAGTTGATTTGGGTGCCATCTATAAAACCGTTGGTATGATTGCCACTATTGCAGGTACTGTGCTGGGTGGACTTTTAATGAAGCGTATCCGCTTATACACGGCACTATGGAGCTTTGGACTTCTGCAAACCTTATCTTGTGCTACTTTTATGATCATGGCGATAGTTGGTAAAAACTACTTCTTGATGATCAGTGCCATATTTTTAGAAAATTTTTGTGGAGGTTTAGGTTCCATTGCCTTCGTTGCCTTTTTGATGGACCTATGTAACGACAGCTACACCGCAACCCAATTTGCTTTTTTATCTGCCATCGCTGCCATCGGTCGGGTTTTCGTGGGTCCTCTTGCGGGAGTGATGGTGCTTCACTTGGGTTGGGTGCAGTTCTATTTTTGGGCAGTGATCATCGGATTCCCTGCTCTAGTGGTATTGTGGCTATTGCGTAAACACACGGTTTTTCAATTAACCAGAGAATTTCAATGAATCAAAATGTCGCTAAAAAATCCCTAGGTCTTTGGGTATTAACTGCACTTGTGGCTGGAAATATGATCGGTTCAGGTATTTTTATGTTGCCAGCTTCCTTAGCCAGATTTGGGACGATCTCTATTATTTCTTGGATATTAACGGGGATTGGAACCATTTTTTTAGCCATCGTTTTTGCTCGTTTAAGCCGAGTGATGCCACGAACAGGAGGTCCCTATGTCTTTTGTCATGAAGCTTATGGGGATTTTATCGGTTTTCAAGTTGCCTATAATTATTGGATCGCAATGTGGGTAGGTAATGCCGCAATTGCAGTGACCTTTGTTGGGTATATGTCGGTATTTTTCCCACAAATTCACGAAAGTAATGCATTGGCTTATTTTATGACCCTTGGTGTAGTGTGGCTCATCACCTTTATTAATGCCTTAGGAATCAAACAAGCGGGAACTGTGACATTAATTTCCACTATTCTGAAATTAATTCCGCTAATTATGATCGCCATTGTTGGTGCTTTTTTTATTGAGACTAAAAATTTGATGGCATTTAATATCAGTGGAGTTTCAAATATTTCAGCACTGACGGCAGCTGCCACCTTAACGATGTGGTCATTTGTCGGTTTTGAATCTGCCACGGTTCCAGCTGATAATGTCATCAATCCCTTAAAAAATATTCCAAGGGCAACCTTATTAGGGACAACGATTGCCTTAGTGGTATATATCTCCTGTACCTTAGGCATTATGGGTATGATCCCCATGCATCATCTCTCTCATTCCATATCACCCTTTGCAGATGCGGCCAGTGTCATACTCGGGAAATGGGGTTTGTATTTCATCGCAGCCGCAGGTGCTATCGCGTGTTTTGGAACCTTAAATGGTTGGATTCTCATGCAAGGGCAAGTTCCTCTGGCGGCGTCTCGAGATGGATTGTTTCCAAAGTCATTTTCTAAGGTTTCCAACAATGGAACTCCCGTGTTCGGATTGGTTATTTCGAGTCTCTTAATCACAGGACTCTTAACACTACAATACGGTGCAAATCTCGTAGACCTATTCACTCAAATCATATTATTAGCCACTTTGGCATCCTTAGTGCCTTATATTTTTACCTCAGTGGCTGAGTTTTTGCTGTTGATACAACAACCTGAACGCTTTCACCCCAGCCGGTTTAGGCTCACAGCCATACTTGCCATTATTGCTTTTGTTTATGCCTTCTGGGCAATATCGGGAGCAGGGGACAAGACTATCGCCTGGGGTATGCTCTTATTTTTAAGTGGGATACCTATCTATATATGGCTGGAAGCTAAAAAAAACAAAGCTTAAGGCTAGCTTAAGAGAATTAAAAATGGTAGTATTCCTCCTAACGGTCAATGGGCGTTGATCTTATTAGGGGTTTGGATATGCGGAAACAGGCTTACGGGCAAGAAAGTAGGTTTGGGAGCACGGACGGTCGTGCTTCGTCTATTCCTAGACCCGATTTTTCCAATACCACTCCAAAAGTCACTTCAAGTCCAAGTTCATCACAGAAATCCAGCCCCACAAAAAATAAATCGGATGAAGAAATGTCTCCTAGCAAAACTTCAAAACCGATTGATGTGGTCAAAAGTCTTAATAAAGATTATGGAAAGCCGTCTGAATGCCGACAAGCTTTGAGAAAGATGTTGGAAAAATTTAATGGAATCTTGAATCTGGATAGTGATAAAGTAGTGACTTCATTTACTACTTCGAAGAAAAGAGAAGGCTTAAAAGCTTTGCGAATTTCTCAGTTGAAAACACTGCATCAAGCTCTACAAAAAGGCATCATTCATGTTGAAGATTTTAGTCGACACAAAGTAACATTATATGATGATGAAAACCTCCGAAGTGCAATTACTAGTGTCCTTGCTGAAGAAGCTGAATCTGAATTGGGTGCATCTCCAGAGTGGGGTGGAGAATATAATTCCCTGATTTTAGGCTTAAAAGGACTTATCAAACAAAAAAAATTCGTTTTCTTAAAATATAAATCTGCTACGGAAATTTACAAAGCACAGGTAGACAATTTGCGTAGTGCGATAGCTGAAATTAAAAGCGAGGAAATCACAGACTCAGAGAGTGATTTTCAATTTGATGTTGATTTTTCTTCTTCTGATGATTCATCTTCACGATCCCCACAAAAAAAATTATCAACCAGTGTTGAATCTCAAGAAGCAAGAAAAATGCGCGAAGAAAACGATTATCTGAATAAGCGCCTTGATGATACCGCTTTGATTCTTTCTCTGGATTTAAGTTCTAGGAGTGGGTCTGAAATTGAATTACAAAGAAAAATAGAAGAATTGCAAGAATGTTATAAAGAAGCGCTTCAAAAAAATAGTCGATTAACTAAAACGGTCTCAGTTAAAGATCAAGAAATTGCTGAGCTTCGTGCTGCATCAGAATTATTGTCAGATAAGGTTAAGCGCCTTGAAGCAAAACAAACTGCTTCAAGATCCTCGCAGAAATTTGATGAAACTGTAGAAAGCATGGAAGCGAAATATAAGGCTGAACTTGAAAGCCAAGCACAACGGTTTGAGCAAATGCTTGCAGAACGCGACCGTGCTGCAAAAGAACGTGAGGCGGTGCTAAGAGCTGAGTTAGAACACGCAAAACTTAAAAAAGAGGCTGAGGTTCCGAAAGAATTGTCAGCGCTTAAAAAATCTCACGCTGAATTGAGAAAAAAATACGATGTTGCAGTTGAACGAAATCGTTTGTTAGATCAAGAGTTAAAATATATGGGTAGCTTAACAGAGGCTAGTGTTAAAACTGAACTTTTAAAGAAAACCCAAGAGCTTATGGCTGCAGATGAAGCAAATGAACAGCTACGTGCACAAATTAAATCTCTGAAATACGGTGGATCACCTTCAGAATACCAAATGGCTGCACAACCATTACCTGCGGCATCTAAAACAAGGAAAAAATTGTTTGGTAGCGATGATGAAGAGAGCGAGTTAGCCACACAAAAGACTCGTCGACCCTTGTTTATCGAAACTTTATCAAACACATCTCAATTACCACCCACTGATGATTTGGATGGAAGTCTTTCGGTTTGAGTCATTAATTTTCTTCTTCATTAAAGGGCATCCTGCTCGCATATTCTTCTAACAGTGTAATCATCTCTTGATGCCCCAAAATTTTTGCAATATCCAAAGGTGTTTGACCATCTGGAACGGTAGTGGCATGTATATTTGCTCCAGCAGTGATCAGCAGTGGCACAATTTCTAAGGCATTATGTTGCGCTGCAAAATGCAAAGGAGTTAATTTAGCAGCATCTAAACAATAATTTGGATTTTCACCTGCACTCAATAATGCTCTAACTAATGCACTATCTTTATGTATGACGGCTTTTATAAGTCTCATTATTTCCTCTCGATTGAATATAATAAATCGACCCCACTACTATCAGGACCACGACTTTCTGTTTGTATGGACCAATTAGTATTGAGCCAATATCTGAGTTGCACACTATTGGTATGATCCAATACATCGAAACTATAGCCAATATAGAGCTTAGGTGACAGGTATTTACCGAGGACTAAAGCGGTATGTTGAATAGTTTGTTTGGTTTTTTTGTTATATTCTGTTTGTGAGGTAAGATCTAGAACACTCAAACCCAATTTATCTTTAATTTGATTCCGAATATTACTCAACTTTCCATCACCACCAATATCCAATGCACTGGCAGCACTTAAGAGTAGATTGGCTTTTTCTTGTCCAGCTTGTTGTAGCGGTTGTCCCAGTAATAAAAATGACAAGATGTCAGATTCATCGTAACGATTCGGTATGGAAAATAAATGTATTTCGGGTTTATTGAGTGTGCCTGCAACGTTGATGCCGACTTTCAGAGCAGGGTCAGTGCTTTGAGAGGATTGAGTGCCCTCGAATTGACGTACAGCTTTGATATTAAGCCCTGGGTTATTAATAGGACCATCAGTAAACATCAAATTACCGGTTTCAATTTTTAAATCTGTGCTATAAAATTTATATTTACCTTCAGTTATACTTAAAATTCCATTGGCTAAGGTGGTTGAATTTGGACTATCCGTTATTCTCAGCTGACCCTCTAGCTTTCCTTTAAGTCCTTTGCCATTGATATAAATTTTATCACCGAGGGTTAATTCTACATCACTGGAAATTTGCCATTGTGTTTCTTTGCTTGTTGAATCTTGATTAACGATCACCACTTCTTCAGGAAGTGTTGTTGTATCGGAGTAGTCTTCTATAGCAATTTTGGCCTTTGGTATATCTATTTTACCTTGTAAGCTTAATAAGTTCTCGTTGATATCCATTGTTAAATTCGGAGAGGCAAAGACCTGAACACCGTTAGTATTAATAACTTGTACATTTTTTCCGATGAAACTGAGTGAAGTTTTTAATGATTTGTTGATTTCAGTTTTTGCAAGAATTTTTATTTCACTGTTTTCTGTGTTTGAATTTAAGGTGGCTGTAAGTTCATTATTTTTTATAGTACCCTCACCTTGAATATTTTTGAAATGTACATTAAGTTTTGGAATATTAAAATGTGCGTCGGCTAGTGTAGAATGTCCTTGAATTTCAGGGCTTTCGAGGGTTCCTTCAATTTGATAATTGAGAGACAGTCTACCATCCAAATTTGAAATATTTGGAATTAAGGGTTGTAAAAAAGCAATAGAAGGAAATTGCCAGTTAAGCGTTCCTTTGATATCTTGTTTCAGTGGTTGCGCCCAATTAAATTTAGGAATTTCTACAGATCCCTTGAGTTTAGAGCCTTCTACGAAATCAATTGTAACATTTCCTTTCAAGGTTTCAGGTGATAATTCTGCCGCTATGGTTCCACCCACGTAATTAAAACTTTTGGTATTTAAATCAATAGGAAAGGCTATTTTCCCAGGATGTAATTTTACTTGGATATTCCCAGTGGGTGGCAGAGCTTTTGATCCTTTGATATGTGCATTGATGTCAAATTTTCCATATAAATTCAGATCAGGGTGTAGGGTAGGGCCTATCCAAGCCAGAGGGATTTCATTTCCTAAAATATCAAGGGTGTAATTACTATTAGTTTGCCAGGTACCATTAACACAAAAATGATTTTGATCGTGTTTAAAACAAAATTTGCTGAATTCAAAATTAATTTTATTTTGCTTAATAATCGTTGGGGATTCTAGAACCCATTTACCGACTTCTTGAGTGGAAAAAGACAGATTGTTCAGAGTAATAGCTTTTTGAATAAAATCAATATTTGCAGATATGTTGACCTTTGGTTGGGTTGAAATAATGTTTTTAATGTCTAAGGTATCGGCTTGAAGTTTGGCGCTAATTGCAGGGTGTAACAAGGTACCAGTGATAGTTCCCTCACTTTTGAAGGTAGCCCTGTTAATATACCACTGTAAATTCCAGGTTGTGCTGATATCACCTTTGAGTATTACAGTGCCATCGTTGGATTCGACATCTATGTTATTAATAAAAACTTTATTTAATGAGAATTTCCAAGGAAAAGAAGGGTGTAATTTGGAGGTGAACAGTGTTTTTGGATCAAAATTTTTGTTAGGAATTAATTTGATGGTATCAAATTCTAGATTTTGAATATCAATTTTTCTTTGCAATAAAGCGTAGGGGTTCCAGCTAAGTTTTAAACTTTTAATATCGCCTGTGAAATCCTTATGTGAAATATGGATGTTGTTAATGGTGAAGGTGTCATGAAGTGTTCCAGACGCGGATTGGTATTGTATTTCACCCGGAATGCTTTGTTTAAGGGCATTGAGAGTATAGTGAAGACCAAATTCACTGTTTAAAAAAAAGTAAAGTCCCGCCGCTGCTGCTGTGATCAGCAGTAAAAGTGTTAAGGTGATTATCCTGACTATTTTCATAGTGTTGCCTTTACAAATCTGGACCCATACTAAATTCTACTCGACGGGGTTGACCTGGTTTATCTAAGGCCTGAGCGAGGGTTAAGGAAATACTGCCTAGTACAGATCGATAAACCAAACCAATGCCCACACCTTTGTCTTGTTCTGTAAAAATATTATTGTTAACGCTACCCATATCAAAAAAGACAGATCCAAATAAGTTATTATATAGACGTTGTTGTAGCTCAATACTGGCGATCGTCAAATTTCTACCATCTTTGATTGTTCTATAACCATATCCACGTACGGATTGAGATCCACCTGCAAAAAACCGCAGTGATAAGGGTAGTTCCTCTAAATCTTTTATCATAATTCCACCAACTTCAGCTCTAGCGAGAAGCATTAAGTTATCAGAGAATGAATGTAGATATTTTGCATAGATATCTCCTTGAATGAAACTCGTGTCACTCAATAAATATTCACAAGTGCCTCGAACGCTGATGTTGATCTTGTAACCCTTCGTTGGGTGTAATGGATCATCACTGACTATACGTTGCCACTGCGCACTTGGAATGATGTGTGAGGTGGTAAAGGGTAAAGCATCTTCAGGTTGTGAACGTTCCCAGTGCCATGTTAATCCTAAGGTCTGCTGCCATCGGAAGATTTCACTGATGTAGTTCGCTCCTAATCTCAGGGTTTTTGATTTACCGTAATCTACGTCTTTATCTTGCTCAGCTTCAACCGTGAATTTGAATAAATCTTTGACAGGATTGTAACCCGGAATATTGTAACTCAGATTAAATTTAGAGCTGATGGTATTATCTTTGAAGGCACCGTTGACTTGACTTGTAAGATAATGACCTGTGGTAGTGAGTTTGCGTAGCTCGACACCCGCCAGTCCACGCGGTCCAGTATCAGTGCCAAAGCCTACACCAAAATTATATCGTTTTCCTTTTCTTGGTGTTAATTTCACCAGAATGGGAACGGATTGATCAGACATTTTTTTTCGGTTCGGTTGTACAATCACTTCTTGATAATATTGACTTCCGGTAAGGTTACTTTGCAAAAGACGGATTTGGTTTTGATCATAGGCCTCGCCTTTTTTGAAGGGTGCAAAACGTTTTAAAAAGGAATCTTTGAGATAGCCTTTTTGAGCTTCTGGGTGTTCAAAAATAATATCACCAAATTTAAAACGCTGGCCGCTTTCCAGATGAATAATGATAGCCGCTTGATAGGATTTCATGTCAATTTCAATCACACTTTTTTGCAATTTTGCATCGAAATATCCGCGCGAAGTTGTAAGATCAATCAATTGTTGTTTAGCGGTTTTATAAATTTCAGTATTCAAATATTGATTTTCACCAATGGGAAAATGCTTAACAAAATTTTTAAACTCAGGATCGTCTTTGGCACTTCCAGTAATGCTAATATCTATTTTTTTAACACGAATTCGTTGACCGCGTTCAACCTCGAAATTCGCGATCCAGATTTGTTTGTTAGCATTCCATTCTAATTTTGAGCTTATTTTAGGCTTAAAATATCCAAAAGGAGAAATGGCATTTTTAATGACGGTCTGGCTTTTTTTATAAACGGAATCAATTTCTTCCTGAGTGGCTTCCTGTGTTAAATAAGCTTCAGTTTCAGAGAGCTGTTTTTTTGCATTACTAAGAATTTCACCTTTGATGCCACTGATATGAGAAACATATTTACTAGCAGCAGATACATGCAAGCTTATCAAGAACAATAAGGCAAGGATAATTCCTCCCCCCCAAGGGGGGAGGTGCCGAAGGCGGAGGGAGGGTATTAATACAATTTGCCTAATTATTTTCATTCTCAAACGCTTCTATTGATTTTATTAGCAACATTAAATCTTCCGGTAATTCCACTTCCCACGACATAAGCTCTTGGCTCACTGGATGCACGAGCGATAATTTTCTCGCATGCAAGGCCTGCCGTGGAAATTGTTGTACCAACTGCAGTAACTCACTGGGGCAACCTTTGGGTTTGCGGGTTTGGCCTCCATACATCTTATCACCCACCAGGGGATGTTTGATATGCATCATATGGACACGGATTTGATGTGTACGACCAGTGTCTAATGCCACATCGATGAGTGTAAAGCCCTGAAAACGTTTTTTAACGCGATAATGGGTACATGCTTCTTTTCCATCTTCTCTCACGGCCATTTTGGTTCGGGCAGTGGGATGTCTGCCAATGGCTAAATCGATAGTGCCTCCGGATATGATATTGCCTTGGACCAGGGCGATGTATTCACGTGAGATACCCCGTTCTTGCATTTCATTGACGAGGTAATGATGAGCAGCTAAGGTTTTGGCGATGATCAGTAGGCCAGAAGTGTCCTTATCGAGTCTATGGATGATTCCTGCACGGGGCAAATTGGCCAATTCGGGATGATGATGTAAGAGAGCGTTGAGCAGTGTATGTTCACGATTACCGGCACCAGGATGCACCACAATTCCCGCAGGTTTATTGATAATAAGCAAAGATTCATCTTCAAATACAATATTCAATGGAATATCTTCAGCCATATCGGGAGTTTCGATTTTTATTTCAGCAATTAACTGAATATTTTGCCCGCTACTGACTTTAAAACGTTGGTCACGACTGATTCCATCCACATAGGCATGATTGTCACGGATCCATTGCTGAATACGTCCTCGAGAGTATTCCGGTAACAGATGGGCCAGTGCAAGATCTAAGCGTAGTCCATTATGCTCTTCACGAAATATGGTATTAAGCTCTATTTTTTTCATGCCATTATAGTAAATCAAACAGGTTGAACTTGCAAATATGATCGTTATAATCACAAGACTGAAATGTGTAATTATTTGATATTAATTGGATGATAAAATGAAAAAATTTCTGCTAGTAATCGCGATTCTTTCTATGACACTTGTTGCGGGTTGTAAGACCTTAACCGGGTCTGCCAAATTTGAAGGTAAAAGTGATCAACAACTTTATGAGGAAGGCACTAAAGCGGTTAAAAAAGGTCGCTATAAAGTAGCCGTCACTCGTTTTGAAGCCCTCGATGCACTATACCCCTTCAGTCCTTACGCTCAAAAAGGACAACAACAAATTATTTATGCTTATTTTAAAAGTGAAGACTGGGCTTCCACAGCCGCTGCAGCGGATCGTTTTATCCACTTATATCCTCGAGATAAAGACGTCGATTATGCCTATTATATAAAAGGCATCGCGAATATGAAGCGTAATCGAAATTGGTCTACACGATTTTTTCCACTCAGTACATCCAATCGTGATTTAACGGGAGAGGAAGAAGCTTTCAATGATTTCTCTCAGTTGATCTCATTGTATCCAAACAGTCAATATGTGGAAGATGCTCGTAAAAGAATGATTTATATTCGTGATGAGTTGGCTCATCACGAAATTAATGTGGCTGATTTTTATTATGCACGCAGTGCTTATGCTGCTGCTGCGAATAGAGCAAGTTATGTTGTGCGACATTTCCAAGGATCTCGATTTGTTAAAGAGGCTTTGGTGATTATGATGAAATCTTACGAGAAAATGGGTAAAAAAGATCTTGAAAATGATGCGCGTAAGGTTTTTAAACAGTCATTTCCTAATGATATAATTAAATAATCTTTTTACTTTTTAGGCAAATGTCGATAATAAGCAGAAGTAATAGGATAACGGCGATCGCGTCCAAAAGCTTTTTGTGAAATTCGCACACCCACCGGTGCTTGGCGTCGTTTATATTCATTACGATTAACCATTTTCGCAACCTGATCAACAACATTCTCATCGAATCCAGCGGCGATAATGTCTTGTAAACTCTGATCTTTTTCAATGTATCTTTCAAGGATGGCATCGAGTACATCATAAGGTGGTAATGCATCTGAATCTAATTGATTCGGTGCAAGTTCTGCTGTGGGTGGTCTGTCGATGACACGTTGCGGAATAACAGATTTTATAGAGTTTCTATAATGCGCCAGTTTGTAAACCCAGGTTTTAGAAATATCTTTTAACATACAAAAACCACCTACCATATCTCCATATAAAGTGGCATAACCAACGGATAATTCACTTTTATTTCCGGTTGAAAGAACGATGGCATTTTTTTTGTTGGAAATCGCCATTAATATTATTCCTCTGCATCGTGCTTGTAGATTTTCTTCTGTGGTATCTTTGGGATATCCTTTAAATTCCTGACTTAATTCTTTGAGAAAAGTTTGGAAAATATTATCAATAGGAATAATATTATATTCTACTCCTAAATTCTTAACTTGTTCTTGTGCAACCTCGAAACTCAGTTGTGAGGTATAGAGAGAAGGCATCATAACGGTTTCAACGCGATGAGCCCCTATAGCATCAACTGCGATACAAAGAGTCAATGCTGAATCAATTCCACCCGATAATCCAATGACTGCACGAGGAAATTTATTTTTTTCAATATAATCTCGTACACCTAAAACAAGCGCATTATAGATTTGTTTTTCCATCGATAAAGTAGGAGAAGATTTTTTAGACACTATTTTTAAGGTGTCGATCGAAATACTGAGGTTTTCTAAGGTTTCTTCAAAAAAGGGCGCATGGTATATTACTTCGCCATTTTCTGCAATTCCCATTGAACCACCATCAAAGACTAGCTCATCTTGTCCACCCACGAGATTGACGTAAATGATAGGCATATTACCTTCTTTGGCTCTATCACCGATTATTTTAATACGATCTGTTGATTTATGCATATCAAAAGGGGAGGCATTAATACTGATCATTAATTTAGCGCCTTGATTCTTTGCTTGGAGCATCGGTTCTGTGTGCCATAAATCTTCGCAAATGGTGATCGCTGTGGGTATGCCTTTAATATCAACAACGCAGGGTTCTTCATTTTTTACAAAATAACGTTGTTCATCGAAGACACTGTAATTGGGCAAACAATGTTTATAATATTTTGCAATTATTTTTCCATTTCTGATTAATGCAGCAGCATTGTAACGATTTTCCTCTATTTTTTCAGGATATCCAACAATGACATCAATTCCTGTAACTGTTTGACATATTCGTTCTAATTCATTTTCAACGCGGTGATAAAGACCGGGACGCAATAAAAGATCTTCTGGTGGATAACCCGTTAAACTAAGTTCTGGAAAAATAATAAGGTCTGCTTTAAATTTATCTCGAGCCTGATGTGAGGCATCAATTATTTTATCGGTGTTGTGTTCAATATCACCCACCATAAAATTAAGTTGTGCCATAACTATATTCAGTTGATTTTTTTGACTCATATTTTTTTTCTACACGATGAGGGCAAGAACAGCATTACGATGTTCCGCCATTAAAACGTTAAAGGTTCTGCAAGCCGCAGCACTATCCATAATTTCAACACCAATATTATTTTCATAAAAGACTTTTAGTTCAGCCTGATCAGGAAAAACTAAGGTAGACCCCATACCCAAAATCACCACCACAGGCTTCAGAGAAAGTATAGGACTAAAATTCTTAGCTTCCCAATTTTCAATGAGAACTGAAGCCGAAACAATAAGGTTCTGCCTATACTCAACCCCATTAATAGTCACCTTGCCATTTTCATAGCGTTGAACCACATATTTACCGTGCTTTTCGTCTTTGTTAAATTGCATGGGCATAATATATGTGAAGCATCATATTGCGTCAAATAAGTTCACCTGTGTCAGACTTAACTTCTTAGCTTATTTCGCTGTTTTAGCAAATGAAAAATAGCAATTTATTTTACATTAGTAATTAATTTTTCTATTTGATAGAATTTTCTGTTGAGAGTGCAATGATGATCATTCTCATGTTAGTATCTTAAAATGGATACTAAAATAATACGTCGGAAAACTGCGGGAACTATTGAAGGTGGAGAACAGATACATCCAGTATTAGCCCGCATTTATAGCGCCAGAGGCGTTCAATCTATCTCAGATCTTGATCGGAATTTAGATCAGCTTATTTCTTATCAATCATTGGGATCCATCGATTCAGCCGTTGAATTATTAGTTGATTCCTTAGAAAAACAAGAACATATCATTGTTATTGGTGATTTTGACAGTGATGGGGCTACCAGCACGGCTCTTGCAGTTCAGGCTTTGCGACTTTGTGGCCTTCATCGGGTGAGTTATTTAATTCCTAATCGTTTCGAATTTGGTTATGGATTAACCCCTGAAATTGTTGATGTGGCTTTTGAGCGAAAGCCGAATTTAATTATTACCGTGGATAATGGAGTGGCCAGTTTGGCTGGCGTCGATAGAGCCAAAACCTTGGGTATCAAAGTATTAATAACAGATCATCATCTTCAAGGTGAAGAGTTGCCAAAAGCAGATGCATTAGTAAATCCTAATATCAATGGTGATGATTTTCCCAGTAAGAATCTTGCTGGGGTTGGTGTGATTTTTTATGTGATGTTGGCACTTCGAGCCCGATTACGAAAATTAGATTGGTTTACAAGCTGCGAAATTCCAGAACCAAATATGGCTGAACTTTTGGATTTGGTTGCCTTAGGCACAGTAGCGGATGTTGTACCTTTGGATAAAAATAATCGCATTTTAGTGCAGCAAGGATTATCACGAATAAAAGCGGGTCGCGTGCGACCAGGAATTAAAGCCTTGTTAGAAGTTGCCGGTCGGAGCACTGCCAAAGTGAGTTCAAGTGATTTAGCTTTTTTTGTGGGTCCTAGACTCAATGCGGCGGGTCGCTTAGATGATATGTCCAAAGGTGTTGAATGTTTGCTAGCTTCGAATGAAGAGGATGCTCTGGTCTTAGCCAAAGAATTGGATCGTCTCAACGTTGAGCGACGTTCAATCGAAAAATCCATGCGCGATCAAGCCCGTGAGGCAGTGCAATCTTTACATTTGGATAAACAATTGCCCTATGGACTTTGTTTGTATGATGAGACATGGCATCAAGGTGTTATTGGGATTGTAGCTTCGCGAATTAAAGATCAAATTTTTCGACCAGTTATCGCTTTTGCTAAGGTTGATGAGCAGGAAATTAAGGGTTCTGCACGCTCTGTGGATGGTGTGCATATTCGAGATGTGCTGGTAGAAATTGATGCCAGGAATCCTGGATTGATTTTAAAATTTGGTGGTCACTCCATGGCAGCAGGACTCAGTCTACTCAAAGAAAACTATACAAAATTTTCCCACGCTTTTGATGAAGTTATTCGACATTTTTTAAGTGAAGATCAGCTCAAGGGCAAGATTTATTCTGATGGCGATTTACACAGTGATGAAATTAATTTAACCCTAGCCCAGCTATTAAATGAAGCAGGACCCTGGGGATCAGGATTTCCTGAACCTTTATTCGATAATGTATTTAAAGTGGTGAATCAACGTTTGCTCAAAGAAAAACATCTGAAATTAATGTTGGAAGTAGAGGGCCTGGGTTTTATAGATGCCATCGCTTTTAATGTAGACACTAAAATTTGGCCAAATTATCGATGTGAAAAAATACATGCGGCCTATAAATTAGATATCAATGAATGGCAGGGCAGGCGATCAGTACAATTAATTATTGATCATTTAACGCCACTTAATGACTAAAAGTGATGTGATAATCACCTTTATCGCCAGTCATATCAAACATAATGACATCATTTTTATGGATAAATTTGGTGGTATGTTTACGATCAGATTCCGGAACCGACCATGTTGATACCAGCTTATTATTTGTATTAGAAAGCGTCACAGCCGCTTGACCAATAAGATCATCCGATCCAAATTTAGAAAGATCTTGTTCTACTACTGAAATAATTACCTGAACAGACTCACCTTCATTTAAGTCTTTTTTCCACAGTGAAATATCTTTTAATTTGCGATTTTTTTTGATTGGTGTTTCTAAGGGGTATTCAGGAATGCGACGTAGTTTTGATTTTCCTTTATTGTCAGTTTCTAAAACCGTAAAATAAATTTGATCCCAGAAATAACTGGCGAGTTTGATGTTTTGTAGTTCCGCAATTTTAACTTCTGCTGTAATGGGTTTGGCGGAAATTGAATAAGAAAATAATGTAAGGATTGATATTAAAAAACTAAGTGCGAGCTTTTTCATGTGGTAATTTCCTTATACGGTAAAAAGTAGTTGGATTCTAGCAGTTTGTGATCCTCGAGGCAAATAATCCCTCCCCCGCTGAAAGCGGGAAGGAATATAAATTTGCAATTTTTACATAAAAATGTACACTAAAACCATGATGACCCGAGTAATTAGCATAGCCCCCATGATGAAATGCACTGATAGGCATTTTCGTTATCTTATGCGTTTGATCACCAAAGATGCGCTCATGTACACAGAAATGATCACGATGGATGCTATATTGCATGGGAATAAAGAGTGGTTACTGGGTTATGATCCACTTGAGCATCCCTTGGCTATACAGCTTGGAGGGAGCGATCCAAAAAAATTGGCTGAATGCGCAGGTATATCAGAGAGCTACGGTTATCGAGAAGTGAATCTTAATGTGGGATGTCCCAGTGACCGTGTGAGGGCAGGTAGCTTTGGCGCTTGTTTAATGAAAGACCCTGGATTGGTTGCAGAATGTGTGTCCGCCATGAAATCCAGTGTAAAAATTCCAGTGACGGTAAAATGTCGAATTGGTGTGGATGAATGTGATAGTTATGAGCATTTACATCACTTTGTAAAACAACTGGTCGATACAGGCCTAGATGGATTAATTGTTCATGCTAGAAAAGCCTGGTTAAATGGATTAAGTCCCAAAGATAATCGCACAATTCCACCTTTACGTTATGATATTGTTTATCAATTAAAAAATGATTTTCCATTACTGCCTATTTCAATTAATGGTGGAATTAATACTTTGGATGAAGTGAGTGAACATTTAGCAAAAGTCGATGGTGTGATGATCGGAAGAGCAGCATACAATAATCCCTTTATTTTAGAGGATCTAGATCATTTATTTTTTAATAGAATAAAAACTCAAAAAACACGCTTAGCAGTGTTAGAAGATTATTTACCTTATATGTTTAAACAAGTATCGCAAGGGATTAGTTTGCATAAACTGACAAAACATATGCTCGGTATTTTTCATGGAATGCCAAATGGAAAAAACTGGCGACGCTTGTTGAGCACTGAATTGCCTTTCACTCAAAATCCTGAGGCATTTTTGAATGCAACATTGCAAGGGCAATATCAATGAATGTAGTGTATAATTATCATATTAATGTTAGTTAGGGTAAGAACTATGGCTGCTCTCAGATGTTTTATTACAAATAAGTTGCTAAACCCAAAAGACCTACGTCGTGGGGATCTGGTGAGGAAAGAAATTTTTGATCTAATTCAAAAGGATTACCCTGGATTCTCTGAGGAATCATATATCAGCATGGTTGAGCTCAATCGATATCGCAAACTGTACATCTCGCATCTTATTGCATCACTCACCACGCATCACGATGGACTTGAGAAAGAGGTAGAAGAGGCTCTCGATAAACACGGAATTTTATCCGAGAATATTGAAGAAGAAATAGAACAAAAGCTCACCTTCAGTCAAAGATTGTCAGATAATATTGCTCGATTTGGCGGAAGCTGGGCATTCATTGGGATTTACTTTGCCTTTATTTTCGTGTGGATAGGAATCAATACATGGACATATAAAACACAAACCTTTGATCCATATCCTTATATTCTACTTAATTTAATATTATCTTGTATCGCAGCTGTTCAAGCACCGATAATTATGATGAGTCAAAATCGCTTAGAAGAAAAAGACAGAAGGCGAGGTGAGTACGATTATAAAATTAATCTCAAAGCAGAATTAGAAATTCGAGTGTTGAATGAAAAAATTAATCACATCATTAATCAACAAAATAAAAAACTCATGGAAATACAAGATCTACAAGCGGATTACCTGGCTGATATTTTACAATCCTTAGAAAAGAAAATACCCAAAGAGAAACTAAAGGTTGATTGATATGGCCAGAGGCGGAATCGAACCACCGACACAAGGATTTTCAGTCCTCTGCTCTACCGTCTGAGCTATCTGGCCATCGTTGGAAAGACAAGTTGCCTATTAAAGCTGCAAAATGATGATCGGTCAAGTTATAGATAGCAAAGAAAGCCCCAACTACAATTATTATTGATTTTAAAGCACTTTTTAGCATCTACTATGGTTTCATTGTCTTGGTCTGTCACGGTTACATGAATGTTGTACCAGCCATCTGGCATGGTGGTCGAAGTAATTACATTTTTGTGTATAGTCAGCAAATCATCCTTTTTGATAGGGCACCGTCCATTGGATAATTGGGTGCATAAATTTTGGGTGATATCGTAAATGACTCCTCCATAAAGTGTTACAGTGGTATGGATTTGACCACTAAGGATATCCTTGTCCGTTTTGCCAGATATATCTAAAGACAGTGTGTCGCCAGGTTTAGTCATCAATCGGGGAGAAATTGATATTCCATAAACTTTTATCTCTGCAAAAAGAGAATTGCTGACTAATAAAAGTAGTGATGCCATGCAACTTTTTATAAGTAATTTCAACATTCCTGACTTCCTTGAGGTTGATTAAGCCGCATTATATCGTTAAGAGTCTAAATTCACAATTCGTATCGGTTAGCTAATTCACTTATCTCCAAAAAGAAATCTTTGCATCTCTTTTTCCAAAAATTCACGAGATTTAGGATCAACCAAACTGAGACGGTATTCATTGATCAACATCGTTTGATGAGCTAACCACATTCCCCAAGCTTTTTGACTGATATTTTCATAAATATTTTTTCCGATCTCACCCGGGTAGGGAATATAATCCAAGCCTTCTAATTCCTCATTTAGTTTTTTACAAAAAACTTTATTTGTCATAGTGATACCTCTAATACTTTGAGTAATTTATTGACCGGGGCTGCCACGCCACCTGGCAAACTATTGCTTAATTTATACCAAATTACCGCCTGTGAATCCATGATTTTATGTGATTTTGTGGTGCTTCGGATAATGACTGGAGTGATATCCAGATGAAAATGGCTAAAGGTGTGTCTAAAAAGTTCAAGTGATTCAATACTATTAACAGAACAATTAAAGTGATTTTTAGGTATGGTCTCAGCCATGTCTAGGCTATCTGCTTCAGGGAAGGTCCAAAGTCCCCCCCAAATTCCAGTAGGCGGTCTTTTTTGAAGTAAAAGCTCATTATGTTGATTGAGTATCATTAAAAAATATTTATGTCGAACCGGTATGGCAGATTTAGATTTTTTATGTGGATAGGCTGCAGGTGTACCCAATTTATAAGCCTCGCAGTTTTTTTGTAGTGGGCAACTGTGGCACTTTGGTTTGGATCGAGTGCAAATCATTGCGCCTAAATCCATCATAGCTTGAGTGTAGGCTTTGAAGTTTTTTTGAGGAGTGTATTTTTCTGCGATTTCCCAGAGTTTATTAGAGACCTCAGTTTTGCCAGGCCATCCTTCTATGGCGTGAACACGGCAAAGTACGCGTTTAACATTGCCATCTAAAATGGGTGCTGGTTCATTCAAGGATAAGGACAAGATAGCACCTGCCGTTGAACGCCCTATACCGGGAAGG
Organism: uncultured Gammaproteobacteria bacterium; assembly: GCA_964651735.1. GTDB lineage: Bacteria > Pseudomonadota > Gammaproteobacteria > CAZYYU01 > CAZYYU01 > CAZYYU01. The sequence continues at coordinate 64,494 of CAZYYU010000006.1, forward strand.
TTTTCTAAGTCTTCAAGGGTGTGTGGAAATTTGCCCTTGTAGATATCAACGATTTTTTTTGCACAAGCATGTAAATTTCTGGCTCTGGCATAATACCCAAGACCGCTCCATAAATTCATGACTTTATCACTTGGGGCTTTTGCCAGTGAGAAAACATCAGGAAATTCACTCATAAATTTTTGGAAATAGGGAATGACGGTGGTCACTTGAGTTTGTTGCAACATAATTTCTGATACCCAAACACGGTAGGGCGAAATGTCTTGCTGCCAGGGCAAATCCTTTCTACCGTATTTTTCATACCAGGCTAATACTTGAGCTGCAAAGTTTTTAATCATCTTTAAAAGGGTAAGGCTTTTCTAATAGATTCAATCGTATCACCCAATGGCCTTTCAGCGGCTTTTTCAATTTGCTTAATCAGTTGCTTTTTTGCGGCTGCTTTTGAAAGTTCAACCACATTGAGTTTGACATTAAACTCATCAAAAGTACCGGTGATTGTAACGGGAATTTCGTAATCACTTAAATCCATATGCAATATTTCAGTATTAATATCAATAGATTTTTTGGATTTTAGCTTGAGATTATAGTCTATGGCTTTGCTCACTAAATTGGTGGCTCCATCAGCACTTACTTTAAAAGTAGGGGATTCTAAAAGCACTTGAGAGTTGTAAACAACTCCATTTTTTATAGTGGCGACGCTGCTCAAAGTAGAATAGGGAGTTTTACCGCGATCCTTAGCTGCATTATCTGATCGTTGGATGAGCGAAGCCGCTCGTTGCAATTGATAATCTAAATCTACCCCTTGAATCTCACCATTTCGGCTCACAAAATTAATATTACCATTAAGATTATTGACCTCACCTTGAACACGTAAATTTGCTTGAACATTTGCAGTTCCCGAAATTTTTGATTCGCCAATTAACAGTTTTTCAGCAGCGGAAATATTGATGCCACTTAAATTTTGATTAATTTGAATAACTGGCTCTTTAGTTTTTGTGCTAATAGAAGCAGACCCTGTAGTAGTACCGCCGAAAATGCCGGCGACAATATTCGTTAAATTAAGCACCTCATCTTCATAACTTAAATTACTACTAAAACGATCAAATTGAATTTTATCAGCAATAATAGTACCAAAAGAGAGTTTTCCATTCGCTTTGAAATTTGAGTTACTCTGATTTTTTGCACCTTGATCGGCGGTCTTCGTAGATTCAGATGCCATTTTATATTTATTTAAAGAAATTTGATTGCCAATAATAGTAAAATTCAAAAGACTATTAACCATATTCCATCTGAGAGAGCCTGTAAATTTTGTCTGGTCTATAGTGCCACGTATATTATCTAATTGGATGACATTAGGTATTATCGTTAAATCCATGGATATTAAGGCTGAAGATAATGCATCACTCGATGCAGTGTGAATAGGGTAACCCAGAGAAGTGGCTACATTTTTAAGGTTAAAATTTTCAGTATCTAGATGTCCTATAATATTAGGGGTGCTAAATACTTTGCTTCCCTGAATATTACCCACTGCTTTGAAACTGGGCAGTTGAATATGAAATGGTTTTAAAACGAGTTGTTCTGATTTGAAATTTAATTCAGCATCGCCCGAAATTTTCGTATCTTTTTTACCCTGAATAGTCAAACGATAGTCTCTTAACACTAAAAGTTCATCCTCTGAGTGGAATTCAACATTTCCGGCAAAAATATAATGGGAGTTGTCATAGTTGAAATCTGCATTTAATTTAAAGGGCTTTTCAAGTTGCATGTTTTTCGTGGAAAAATTAAGTTTTGTCAGGCTTGTGATTTTATGCTCAGGTATGTTGTTGTATTTAATGTTAGCGTTTTGAATAAGAATTTTTGAAATATCCACACTGTATTTTTGAGCAGTGGCTGTTTCAGTCTCTTCATTTTTTGCACTCTTAGATTTCTCAAGAGTCCAATTATTTTCTGAAGCGTTATTTTTAGTGAGATTAATGTCTACATCACTCATCAGTATCTCATCAATTTTAATCTGTTTAGAAAAAAGTGGCCTTAATTGGACACTCACGATAATTTTTTTGGCGTTGATGAGAGGCTCATTTGGAAAATTTGGCTTATTTTTTAGTATAACGTGTTCAGCCGAAACGCCTAAGAGGGGATACAGAGTCCACTTGAGTTCACCTTCTATCGCTAATTCTTGGCCACTTTGTTCTGCTACCATTTTTGTTAAATAAGGTTTTATATTGTTAGGATTGATGAAAATCGTAACTGCAGCAAAGGCAAGCCCAGCGATCACTACTAATGAGAGTAGTATCCATACTAGTATTTTAAGGATTTTTTTCATAGCGATTTCCTTGTCCTAAAAAACAATTATGCTACTCTATATCCCATGAATGAACAACATCACCGACCCATACGAAGCTTTGTTCGTAGAGAAGGTAAAATCACCAAAAGTCAACGCAATGCTTTGAACGAGCTTTTGCCTCTCTATGCTATTCAACTAGAGCCGGGTCAATTACTCGATGTGAAATCGATTTTTAAGCGCGAAGCCCCTCTGAGCATAGAGATAGGTTTTGGGAATGGAGAGGCCATATTTGAACTGGCCAAATCTCAGCCTGAAAAAGACTTTATCGGTATAGAGGTTTACCGTCCGGGTGTTGGCGCTTTATTACAGAAAATCGCAGAAGCCCAGCTCAAAAACCTTCGAGTGATCGTTGAGGATGCTACGGTGGTTTTTAATGAGTATCTACCCGATGAAAGCCTAGAGTGTGTGATGCTTTATTTCCCCGATCCTTGGCATAAACAACGCCATAAAAAACGCCGCATCATACGTTCCGATTTCATAAATATAGTTGTAAAAAAGCTAAAATGTAATGGAATATGGGCCTTGGCCACTGATTGGGAAGATTATGCTTTACAAATGCTCAAAGAAATATCATCATGTAATAAATTGCGTAACATGGCTCCAAGTGGGGAGTTTTCTCAACGAAATGCGTTGAGGCCGATGACAAAATTTGAAAAACGTGGAAAGCGATTAGGGCATGGAGTTTGGGATCTGGTGTTCCAAAAATTATAGAGGAATAACATGAGAAAAGTAGCCTTATTGATGTTGTTAATTCCATTGTATTCATCTGCATTTACTTCGGCAGCAGAAGGATACGAGTACGTGGCCCGACGTTGCAAAAATATCGAATGCACCTCAGAAATGATCAGAATGATCGATGACCAAATCTCCGCATTACTCGTTAAACGCAATGCATTTGTTAAGGTTCAAGCCGAGATGAGGGCAGGGGATGTGCTAGCGCCAAAAACTCTGCGAACGCCTGAACAGCAGGCCCAAGGTGTAGCCAACCGAGCCAAAGCACAAGGTTACAGTCCCGGTGCAGCTGACAAGATTTTTAATGCGATTCATGAAGAATCCAATGCATATGAACAAAAGATAATGGAAGAAAATAAATAGTTTTTAATAAGAGGTATTATTATGTTAAAAGAAGTTCACGATTCAGAAGCAAGCTCAAGCTCTAGCACAGGTGGTAAGCGATCAACCTACGCAAGCTTATCTTCACAATTAGCTGTGACTGATGGAATGATGTTGGCAGAAGATCATCCTTTATATCCAGTCTCTCAACTCGATGTCATAGACCCTAGAGTGTTAGAACATCCGATTTTTGAAAATTATACTATCGATCATACCGAACTCTGTAAAATGCTCGTGAAATATAACCGAGTACCTGGCCGTGCTAAAATTGATCTGCCTTGGCAAGTGATTTGTTTAATGGCGAATGGTGGAATCACCTCTTCTAGTTTTAGAACCTCATTTGATCAAAACAAGATTATTACTGATTTAATTTATCAGGCCTATGTGAATTTAGATGAAGATCAAAAAACCGATGCCTTCGGTCAAAATCCCATTCATTTTCTTGCCTTAGCGGCCAATAAAGAAATTTATGATGCTGTTTGTAAATCAAAATGCGCCGATAAAACTGCACTGAATAATAATGGATGCAGTGTCATTGGTTATGCTGCTTTGAGTTGTGTAGGCAAAGATCGCCATATGTTGAGTCATTTGGCTGATAAAAAAGGACATAATCTTTCACGTGAGGAATTTGTAGATGCTCAAGGAAATCGCTTGCTGCATTATTTAGCCAGAGCAGGTGCAATTGATGTGATGATTCACTTTATTCGCGCTGATAGTGATGTCTTTGATGTTGATGCGAATAATCAAGAAGGATATGCACCTTTACATCTGTTATTACTTTTTGGACATGTTGAAGCCTTTAAAGTGGCTTTTGACAAATTTAAAACACTCGACTCTTATGAGAAAACTCAAGGCTCAGGAATGAATTTTGCTCACTGTGCTGCGGCATCAGGTAGTGAAGATGGGATTCGCTTTGTTTGCGAAAAATTCCCTGATTTACGTCAAACAAAAGACGATAATGGTGCGACCATTGGTCTACATGGTGTGCGATCAGGGTCTAAAGATTTCATTAGATTTTTAGGCGCAGAAGGTTATGGCTTGGATGCGGTAGATAATAGAGGCTATGGTGCATTTGAATATGCTGTGGCTTATAACAAGACGCATTTAATTTCCACTATTCAAAGCAAAGGTATTAGTCATCGTTTGCCACCTTTGCGTGTTGCTGCTGAAAATGGTCAATGTGAAGCCTTTGATAAATTGCTCAAGATGTTTAAATCTCTTGATGTGATGAAAACCGATAAAGAAGGTCTATATCCTATTCAATATGCCAAAGATGATAAAACACGCCGACATATTGCTAAACAGATGGTGAAGAATTTGCTCGATGAGGTCAATCCTTTTGGAACTAAACATAAGCTTGCTGAGTGGGATGAAACTAATCCCTCTGTGACTAAAACATTGCAAAAATATTTAGATGATTTATTCACTAAAGCGGGATCATGGATACCAAAAGAACGCGTTCAAGCTTTTATTAAGAAGATCGAAGCCTTTGATCTTAATAAAGAAGTGGATGGAGATCAAAAATCTCAAGCGGGTTCTCAAAAACAAGCCACAAAAACTACGGCCTTAAGAGAGTCTAGCGGAAGTCATGATGAAGCGTCTTATGAATTGGTTGAAGAAAATAATATAGAGAAGTTGTTAAGTGCGCTTAAAGAAGAAATGGTAGAAATCTTAGTATTGCGCGCGAAGAAATCCTTTGAAGATCGTGCTTCAAATAAAGGCGCACATCATAAAGACTTTATCGGAGAATACATTAGATTTCTGCATGCGTGTCATCAACGATTAGATCCAAACGTAGAAATTAGTGATGAAGATAAAAAGGTCCTCACTACAAAAGAAGCCATAGTGCAAACCGCAAGGGAATTTAAAGATGCTATTGGTGATAAAGCGACCCAGTTAAGAGATGATTTTGTTGCAAAGAATCCTAAAGCAGCTGAGAAGATAGGTGGCGCAGTAGATAAAATTGTTGAAATTAAAGACCGTGCTGTACAAGCCTATGAGGCGAAGAAGAAGAAAGGAGGAGAGCCAGCTACAGATATTCTGGAGTTTGCTCAGTCAGATGGTAGTGGAAGTAATCCATTTGATGACCACAGTAATTGATTTCTCGATGACAAGGGCTCGGACTTGATATATTTACTCTGTCCAGTAAAATGGATCTTTCGTACGGGCCCATAGCTCAGTTGGTTAGAGCAGAGGACTCATAATCCTTTGGTCCTAGGTTCAAGTCCTAGTGGGCCCAGATCTCCAGGAGGGAGAAGCATTTGATTCAAACTACTTTCAACATTGCTGATGAAATAGTTCTGCCTGGAACTAAAAAAGTTATTTTATTTCCCGCACCCAATCTCAACAACCAAGCAAAAATTAATGTACCTGTGCATGTTTTTCACGGTAAAAAACGTGGACCTCAATTATTTATTTTAAGTGGTATTCATGGTGATGAATTAAATGGAATTGAAATTATTCGCAGGTTACATAAGCATATTCATACTGATCATTTATCCGGAACCTTAATAACTTTACCCATGGTTAATATTCATGGTCTTATGGTGCAAAAACGCTATTTTACCGATAGACGTGATTTGAATAGAACTTTTCCCGGTAAGGAAACAGGTACACTCGCCTCACGATTTGCTCACGGAATTATGCATCATATTGTCAAAGGATCTGATTATGGCATTGATTTACATACCGGTGCGGTAGGGCACACAAATATGCCACAAATTCGTGTGGATTTTAGTGTGACAGGTGCTAAAAAATTTGCTCAAAGTTTTGCACCGCCCATTATTCTTGAAGCAGACACCCCTACACGATCTTTGCGGGAGGCTGCGAGTAAACTGGATATTCCCGTAATAGTCTATGAAGGTGGAGAAGCATTACGATACAGTGAAATCTGCATCCGCGAAGGTGTGAGAGGCATTATGCATGCCATGAAATATTTGAAAATGATCGATTTTGTCGAAAGACACATTCCACACAAAACCATCATCGCCAACACCAGTCGATGGTTACGCGCCCCAGCGAGTGGACTCGTACAACCGGTAGTCGATGTCTTCACCAAAAAAGTAAAAAAAGGCCAATTATTAGCACATATCCATGATCCCTTTTTGATTAATCCCACGGTTGATGTCTTAGCACCTTTTGAAGGAATCGTGGTAGGTCAAGCAATGCGCGCCATGGCAACGGAAGGTGATGCGCTTTATCATATTGCCAGTTCTAAGAAAATGGCAGGGTATAAGCCCTATATTGATGAGTATAGGGATACTGTTAGCTTGTGATGTAGGGGTCAAACCGAGCCTCTTTATAAGATTTCTAAATAAATCAAGCGCTTAGAGTCTCCTTCATGCGGTGTCAAACAAGGCTTCTTTTTTTCCGGAGAAATAATTATTGCTAATGCTACGATCGAACAAAGAAGCGTGGTTTGACACCGCTAGGGATGAGCTTTAACAAGTTGATTTAAATGAGGATTTTTTGAAGAGGCTCGGTTTGACCCCTATATTTTTCCATTTATTGACCTCATTGTCGGTATTGACGATAATGTAATTGTTATCACATTTGATAGGTGTAAACCTTGGAAATTTCGATTTATCATATAGATACTTTTACTGACAAACTCTTTTCTGGGAATCCTGCGGCTGTTTGTTTGCTGCCATATTGGTTGTCTGATGATCAGCTATTTGCTATTTCATCTGAAAATAATCTGCCCGCAACTGCATTTTTAATCGATCAAGATTCCCATTATGAAATTCGTTGGTTTGCACCAGATTATGAAATTCCTTTGTGTGGTCATGGAAGTCTTGCGGCAGCTTATGTTATTTTTAATAAATTTAAATCCCCACTTCAAAAAGTTGCACTACATTCAGCAGCTGGAGTATTGGCTGCCAGCCAACAAAATAATGTGATCACACTTAATTTCCCTCTTAAAAATGCGGAAGAAGTTTCAATACATCCTATTTTACTTAATGGATTAAATATAAAACCTGAAGCAGTTTATCAATATCAGAATGAACGCTGTATTGTAGTTTTATCTCATCAATCTGAAGTGGAACAGTTAAAACCAAACATGGAAATTTTACAAGACTATAATTGCTCGGGTATTGTTGTCACAGCTCCTGGAGAAACTGTAGATTTTGTATCACGAACTTTTTATCCTCGAAATAAAATTAGTGAAGATCCTGTAACAGGTTCATCACACTGTATGCTCGCACCTTATTGGGCTAAGCGTTTAGGAAAAAATGAATTAAAAGCCTATCAGGCCTCAGCACGTGGTGGCTATTTAACTTGTACAGTACAAAATGATAATGTATTGCTTAGTGCTCAAGCAGTCTTATATTCTCAAGGTAGTATTTTTTTATAAGGGGGTCAAACCGAGCCTCTTAAAAAGATTTCTAAGTCAATCAAGCGCATAGAGTTCACTGCAGGCGGTGTCAAACAAGGCTTCTTTTTTCCGTAGAAATAATTGTTGCCAATGATATGAGCGAAAAAAAGAAGCCTTGTTTGACACCGCAAGAGATCGACTTTAACTTGTTGATTTTAATGATGATTTTTTAAGGAGGCCTGGTCTGACCCCTCTCTATAATATAAAGGTCATTGGTCCGTCATTGCATAGACTGACTTTCATGTAGGCTCCGAAAATACCGCTGGCGCTATTTTTATAGGTTTTTTTGGTGTGATCAACCATATATTCGAAAAGTTTTTTGCCTTCTTCTGGTGGCATTCCTTTTGAAAAACCGGGTCTCAAACCTTTTTGAGTCTCAGCAACTAAGGTGAATTGTGGTACGAGGAGTAGGCCGCCTTGAGTGTCGATTAAACTGAGATTTGTTTTACCATCATTATCTCGGAAAATTCTGTAATTGATGATTTTATCAATAAGTTTTTCAGCTTCTATTTTTGTATCTGTTTTTTCAATACCGATTAACGCGAGTATGCCATTTTGAATGGCGCCAACGGTGCGTTCATCGACGACGACTTCTGCATGTGAGACTAATTGTATAAGTCCAATCATCATTAATTTCCTTTTTTAGATGCAATAATTCCGACATATTCTTTACCATTTGTTTTATAGTCGTCAGGGATATTTTCGTAGCAAAAATAGTAAATATCATCAACGGTAAATCCTGATCGTTCAGTAATTGATCGCATACTGTTTATATCGAAAAAATGGGCAAATTCGGGTAGTTGATTTGTCCAGCCATCCTTAGTAAATTCTTTGCAGTTTATTTCACCTGGCCATTCTTCGCCATCTTTAACACGTTCGTTGTAAAATGTTGATAATTCTTGCCATTTGAATAAACCGAGATAGGGTGTCATGTTAACGACGTACAGCTTTCCGCCGGGCTCTAACCACTGATAACACTTTTTCAAGCCAGCGAGAATTTCTTTTCCTTTCATAAAATGTAAAACCATGCTGATGTGAACAGCACTTAAACTTTCGTTTTCAAAATCAAGCTTATTTGGAAAGGAGTCGGAGGTGGTTTGCAACAAATGCAAATACTTTTTGTCTACACTTTCTTCCAGAATTGATAAATGTTCTTTATCTAAGTCACAACCGATGACTCGTGCACCATTTAAAATAGCTGGTATAACTACAGCACCATAGGCGCAGCCAATATCTAAGATTGGATTTTTAGCGATTTTCGCATAATCAATGAAGGCTTTTGAGGGTGGGGAATTTTCAACAGTCATTATTCCCATTTTATTTTTCGTTTTAATCATTCCTTTGACCCAAATTTCAGGCCATGATTTATAGGTTAAAGCGTTAAAAACCATATATATTCCTGCAAAAAATTACTTTTAGAAGTAAAAAAACTATCCTAAGCATAACACCACTCAAAGACAAATTCTAATCCAAAAACCAAGTGCTTTTCACTCATAAATTGAGCTAATTTACCTCATTCAATTCTTCATTTTGGAGCTTAGTTACTATAGCATCATGAACGATGGTTCAATACAGTCCTAAAAAGGTATATTATTAAATGGTTTTGAGTCTTAATTGTCTAAAATTAGGTGATAGAAAAAATGTTAGTAAAACAGTTACTGTCAGATCAGCGTATTATTGATTGCCTGAATACCTATTATGATATTGAAGTTATTTTTCTGACATTTATACCTAAAGGCGCAGATATGAATGCCTCAGTGTTTAAAGCTGAGACAAAAAATCATTCCACGTATTTTGTTAAATTGAAACGTGGTCAGGATCATGATATTGGGATTGATGTTGTGGGGTGCTTAGCGAAGGCTGGGATTCAGGAGATTATTTCTCCTATTGCTACCATTCAAGGTCAGCTAAGCCTGTGCATCGAAGATTTGACACTTATTGTTTATCCCTATATTGAGGGTCAGGATGGGTTTAGTCGTTCCTTAACTGAGGAACAATGGATTGCACTGGGTAAAGCGCTGTGGCAAGTTCATGAAATTAATTTGCCCTTGTCTATTCAGCAAGAAATCAGGCGGGAAGTTTTTTCTTCTAAATGGCGAAAAATAGTATCCTCGCTTTTTACTCATATTGAATCGGGTCTCGTTGGTGATGAAATTGCACTAAAGTTGATAACTTTTATGAAAAAGAATTCGCAGGCAATTCTTCATCTGGTAGAGCGTACTGAGCAATTAGCACAAATTCTTCAAAAAGAATCGCATGAATTTGTTTTGTGTCATTCTGATATTCATGCAGGAAATGTTTTGATTGGTGATAATAATACTATTTTTATAGTAGATTGGGATGAACCGATCATGGCGCCCAAAGAGCGAGACCTCATGTTTATTGGTGGAGGTGTGGGAAATGTGTGGAATAAAGCAGAGGAAGAAATATTTTTTTATAGAGGCTATGGAAAAACAGAAATTAATAAAATGTTGATCACCTATTACCGATGTGAACGAATCGTGGAAGATATCGCACTTTATGGTCAGGATTTATTATTGACTACAAATAGTAGCGGAGATAGGGAAGCAATGTATCAGCATTTCATAGCAATGTTTGAACCTAATGGCGTGGTAGATATAGGGATGGGGTCAAACCGTGCAAGATAAAAAAATTACTTGAAAAATCAACCAATTATGAATTATAACTCGCGGTGTCAAACCAGGCTTCTTTTACTAGGTATCGTTAAAGAAAAAGAAGCCTGGTTTGACACCGCGTGTTGAAGGCTGTAAGTGATTGAAATTAAAGAGAAAATTTTCAAGAGGCTCGGTTTGACCCCCTCCTTATATGGGAATAGTAGATGTTATTTTTTGTTTATTTATTAATTGGTGTTTTTGCTGGGACCTTGTCTGGCATGATTGGAATTGGGGGCGGGCTCGTTGTGGTTCCTATACTCGTAACTATTTTTGAATCTATTCATTTTCCGCATGACATGATCATGCATTATGCTTCGGGTACATCCTTAGCCGTGATGATTATTACCACTTCATTTTCTTTACGATCACACATTAAATTGGGCAGTCAAATTTGGCCTATTTTTAAGCATCTTTTGCCAGGTATTTTATTAGGGACTATTTCTGGGGCTTGCATTGCTGATTTACTGAATTCCGATACCTTGGAAAAAATATTTGGAGTATTACTTCTTTTCGCTGCCTTACGATCGTATTTTGGTAAAACTAAAGGTGGAGATCACACCTTACCAGGAACTTGGTTTACCAATGGAGCGGGCTATGTTATTGGGATGCTTTCTGGATTGCTTGGAATTGGAGGAGGGCTTTTGTTGACGCCTTATCTCTTTCATTACAATGTCAATGTACGCCTTGCTTTCGCGATTTCAGCTGCCTGCGGAGTTTTAGTATCAACCATTGGTACTATTTCTTATATGATCACTGGTGCAAATGAGGCCAGTACAGTCGCTTGGGCCACGGGATATATCTATTGGCCAGCCTTTTTAGGAATTTCCCTAATGAGCCCGATTTTTGCCTATATCGGTGCAAACTTATCGCATAAATTAGCTGTGGATAAGTTAAAAATGCTCTTTTCAATATTGATATTAATTGCAGCTATTAAAATGCTTTTCTTTTAGTACTATAATTACACTGGTTAAACCGTTTGGAGATGAACATGAAAGGGATAGTAAAGGGATTTTTAATGCTTATGTTGACAGTAGTATCCGTGTCTTCAATGGCAATACCCAATGGATTTGACTGTTGGAAATCAAACGAAGACCTGGCCTATTATGTGATTCTCGAAGTGCGTGAGAAATATCATGGATGTCTCTGTCCCCATGATCTCGATGGATACGGCAATCGTTGCGGTAATAAAAGCGCCTACCGACGTCCATCCACAGGTATCGTAGCAGTATGCAAACCAGAGCAAGTCTTAAATACCATGATAATAAAATACCGTGAAACTCACTGTCCTGAAAGTAACAGTGTTATGGCAGATTATGAAGAGACTCAAAATTAAAATTCAGTCTCTTACTCTTCATCTTTATCCAAGAAGCTTCTCAAGGTTTCCGCGCGAGTAGGGTGGCGTAGTTTTCGTAGGGCTTTGGCTTCAATTTGACGAATTCGTTCACGAGTGACATCAAATTGTTTTCCGACTTCTTCCAGAGTATGGTCAGTATTCATTTCAATACCAAATCGCATGCGTAGCACTTTTGCTTCTCGTGGAGTGAGTGAACCTAAGGCAGATTCAATCATTTCACGCAGGCCTTCATTGGTTGCAGAATCGACAGGTGAAGAAATCGTGGTGTCGACAATAAAATTACCCAAGGTGGATTCATCATCATCACCGATAGGAGTTTCAAGCGAAATAGGGTCTTTTTCAATGCGTCGTGCTTTTCGAATTTTATCAACCGGAACTTTCAAGAGTTCAGATAATTCTTCATTCGTAGGCTCACGACCATGACTTGCAACAAAGATACGAATATATCGAGTGAGCTTATTAATGGATTCAATCATGTGCACCGGAATACGAATAGTACGCGCTTGGTCCGCGATGGAACGTGTAATCGCTTGTCGAATCCACCACGTTGCATAGGTCGAAAATTTATACCCTCGACGATATTCGAATTTTTCAACAGCTTTCATCAAGCCGATATTGCCTTCTTGAATCAGATCTAAAAATTGTAATCCACGATTGGTGTATTTTTTAGCGATAGAGACAACCAGTCGTAAATTCGCGAGAATCATATCATCTTTAGCGGTTCTGGCTTTTCGTTCACCGATGGTCATTCGTTGGTTAATTTTTTTGATTTCAGTGATTGATAAATTAGAACTTTTTTCAAGTTCAACTAATTTACGTTGTGCTCGAAGCACTTCTTTTTCTTTTTTAAGAATTAACTCTTTTTGTTCAGGGTGTTCTTTAATATATTGTTTCAACCACTCTGGATTGGTTTCATTATTCGGGAAACTATTTGAAAAATCTTTGGCAGAGGTTTTGGCTTCACGCACGAGTAAAATTCTGATGTCCTTTTCATATTTTCGTACGGTATGCAAAAGGTCCCGAATTTTTTTAATTTGATAATCTAATTGACGGGGTGATAATTTAAATTCAGCGAAATAATCGGAAAGTTCGGTTTGTGCTTTGACAGTGGCTTTGTGCAATTTACCATTGCGTTTGTAAGCACGTTCGAGTTTTTTGAAGAGTTCTTCAAGTTGATCAAAACGTTTTTTAGCTTCTATCGGATCGGGTCCAGATTCACCTTCTTCATCTTCAGCGAATTCTGAGGATTCTGAGCCTTCTTCACCTTCTTTTTCTTCTAAGGGTTTTTCGGGTTCGCCGACACTGGCTTCGACATCTTCTAAAGGTTCCTCACCTATACCTTTTTCTTTGGTCTCAAGGGGAAGGGGTATGATGTCTGCAGCCTCATTTTCCGCTTGAGAATCAAAAGCTTTGGCGATGGGTTCATCGATAAATCCACTGATAATATCAGCAAGTCGACGTTCGCCTTTATCCACAGAGGCGTACTGATTCAGTAGCGATTGTATAATTTCAGGGTATTCACTGAGGGCAATGAGTACCAGTTTATTTCCGTCTTCAATGCGTTGAGCGATGGCAATCTCGTCTTTGCGAGTGAGTAATTCTACCGTTCCCATTTCACGCATATACATGCGGACCGTATCATTTGTGGAACCAAGTTTGTCATCACCACTCACAACGGAAGGTAGTGCAGCAACGGTATCAGCTGCAGAAGAATACATTCCTAAATCGGAAAGAATAATTTCATCTTCAGGGGCTTTTTCTGTGACTTCGATTTCTTTGCGTTTGAGGATATCGATCCAGTCATCGATAATTTCTTGGGTGTACTCTTGAGGTAGATGATCGCAGAGTTCACCAAGAGTGACAAACCCTTGTCTTCTGATTGTCGCACGTTCGCGACCGATTGAAATCAATGCTGCTAAAGGGGATTTTTCTTCGTCGTGATTTGCTTCGCTCATTGTCTTGCCCTGGCTGAAATAATCAACTGGTCATTATAGTAGGTTTTGGCTTAACAATCTAGATATCACATGGCAATCATGGTCTTAAGCTGTTGTTTTTCGGAATCGGATAGTTCGCGTTGTTTGGCTTGTTCCATGAGGTGTTTAATGGCGATATCCCGGGCCATTTCCATGAGGCGGGCAATACAGCCAGACAATTCATCAGCCCATTGGGCCATTGGTAAGAGGTGATCGGTTGATGAGAGTTCGGCCAATAACTGCTGCTCAGAGGGGTTATCAAAGCTTTGTAAGACTAAGCTCATGTGGGTTTCTGGGTTCTTTTGAAGAAGAGTCACAATTTTCATTAACAAGGCTAGGCCGGGAATGGGGATCACCTGCAACTGAGGGGGAATTCGAATGGATTCAGCCAGTTCGGGTCGTTGTAATACGAAGGAGATACTTTTTCGTATCGTTTGGGGGATTTTTATAGAAACACTTGTTTTTTGAGGCTTAGTCTGAGTTTTTTGGGGTTGGTCGAGGGGAATTCCAACAATTTTAGAAATGCGATCATGCATCAGATCTCTGAATATCCCTTCAGGCAGAGGTTCAATGAGTGCCAATGCCGCTTGACCAAAGCTAGCCTTTCCATGTGTGGTATGCGTATTGTGATTTTTGCGAAGATGATCGATTAAAAAATCCGATAATTCAGCCGATTTTACAATTAATTGTTCAAAAGCGGCTTTACCTATTTTTCGAACAAGAGTGTCGGGATCTTCATCGGGTGGTAATACCATGAATCGTATATTCCTGCCGGCATGCATCAGTGGTATGACATGCTGCATCGCTCTGAGCGCAGCTTGTTGACCGGCCAAATCTCCATCAAAGCAGAATACAATTTCGCTGGTATAACGAAACAGTCGTTTTATGTGTTGAGGAGTAGTCGCTGTTCCTAAGGTGGCCACGGCATTTTTTATTCCGTGTTGGGAAAGGGCAATGACATCCATATATCCTTCGACGATTAAAATTCTTTCTAAGGTTGCGTGTTGTTGGCGAGTTTCATAAAGTCCATAGAGTTCTCGACCTTTATGAAACAGGGGTGTTTCAGGAGAATTTAAGTACTTTGGTTTGTCATCACCTCGTCCGCCAAAACCAATTACCTGACCGCGAATATTGCGAATAGGGAACATGATTCGATCACGAAAAACATCGTAATATTTATTTTGCTGATTTTTTTTGATTAGTCCGATGAGAAACATTTCATTAATTAATGCAGGAGATTTTGCGCATTTGCTGAATAAATTATCCCAACCGGGTGGGGCAAAGCCTAGTTTAAATTGCTTAATAGTGTCTTCATCTAAACCGCGTGCTTTTAAATACTCTTGTGCTTTTTTGTTATGTTGTAATTGTTCTTGAAAATATCGAGCGGCGTGGGCGAGTAATTTTAAGGCAGATTTTTTTTCGGTTGAGAGATCTTCATCATTATGTGAAGGCAATGCTAAACCTACATAATTTGCTAAGGTTGTTACCGCCTCGGGAAAAGTCATTTTGTCATATTGCACTAAAAACTCTATAGCATCCCCATGTGCATGACAGCCGAAGCAGTAAAAAAAACCTTTCTGAGGATTCACGCTGAAGGAAGGGGACTTTTCTTTGTGAAAGGGGCACAACCCAGAAAATCGGTGACCGGCTTTTTTAAGACGAATTCGACTACCAATGAGTTCAATAATATCGATTCGACTCAGGAGATCTTCAATAAATTGTTGTGGTATTTTTCCGGCCATAAGGTTGATCATACTGGAAACTTAGGCCAACGGAAATAATCTCATCCTCCCCCCCTCGGGGGGAGGTGCCCCGAAGGGGCGGAGGGGGGGGGAAGTTAGCAAGTTAAGCCTGACACGGGTCAGAGCAATAAGGTTCAAGAGTCTTTAGCTATACTGTAACTATGAAGGAGGGGTATATGCAAAGTAAAAAAAATAGGGAATGGGAGAAATTTAATGCTCTTGCTCAAAAAGAAAGTCGCATTGTAGTGAATGTAGTTGAGGGCGATATAAATTCATCAGTTGATGAGGATGAGCGTAGGAATTCTCTATTTATCAATATTAATTCAAATGAAGCTCAATATCTTAGCTTTAATGGGGAGATCAAAACATTTCCCTTGGGGCCCATTAAATATCGAAGGGCTCTCCTTGAGTGGTTTGTTAATGATTGTCAGCATCGTCAATTTAAAGAAGCAATGAAAGAAAAAAATGTGAGTGGTGATATTCTAAAACTTCTTTACCCTTTTAGAATTGAGGGATTTAGATCGAAATTCAGTGCAGAGCATCCTTTATTAATTGAAGGTACGGCAAATAGTAATATATTTAATGTACATTATAGAAACCACGCAGGTGGTGTTGAAGTGATGTCTTTTGATATTAATAATGCAGATCATTTAGAAAAATTTATCGAAATTGGAAGAAAAGCTATCAATGTAGAAAATAAATTGTCTGAACGAAGCATAGCAAAAAAATTCGCAGATAGCGTTCGTGAGGGTTGGAAGACCTTTAAATCAAATATCATCGCCATGAAAGACAAGGTTGTGGATACTTGGAATAGTGGGCCTAAAGGAAAAGCAAAAATTATCGCAATCTCTGTTTTAGTTGTGGTATTAGTGGGTGGAATGATTACTGCGATCGTTCTAACAGCTGGTGGTGCAGCTCCTGCAGCGGCTATTGCGACGAAAACGGGTGTTGCTGTTGCTGGTGCTGCTATAGCGAAGGGAGCGGTAATTCCGGCAGTTGCGGCACTGTCAGTGTGGGCTAGATTGGGCATCATATTAGGTGGAATAATAGGAGGAGCTGCTGCCCTGACGGGTTTAGTATTTGCAGGGTTGGGTGTAGGCCTGCTTATAAATAAAGGGATTTCCAAATTAAAGAGTTTATATCAAGATAATAAACTCAGAAAAAGTGGCTATCGCGAACATGCATTACAAGTTCAGGCAACGAGTAGTCAAAATATAATCGATAAATTAAAAAATCAAGGCCAAGGGGCATTCAATAGAGAGTTTGAAGCAGAAATTAAAACTAAAATCACACAATTAGTATCTACTATTAATTCTTTTCTAGAATATGACCAAAATGTAAAATATAAGTCAAAAAATGTGGACATTAGTTTTTTTAAGAACCAAATAAAAGAAATCAATGATTTAATTAGAAATACCAGTGATATAAAAATACTTCATGATTATGAAAAAGATCTGGATCAAAAAATGAAGTTATTCGTTGAGAAGTATGATAAGGCAATAGCTGAATACGAAAGAGCAAAAAAAGAAAATACACTAGAAAATAAACATCAATATGCAGTTGATTTTTATAAATATTATATAATGGTATTTAATCCTATCCTTAACAATCTTAATTCTACGATAAAGAGATTAGAACCCGAACCTAAAATTCCCAAAGCTTTTGTGACAGGGGCTAAAAAGGTAAAGGATGATAGAATGCAGGTTGACATTAATAAAAGTGCTGAAAATGAAACGGATTCAAGATTAGACAAAAAAAATTAACTGAGTATTTCTTTGACTTTAGCGCTGACTTTGGTGAGGTCGGCCTTGCCTTGGAGTTGGGGTTTGAGGATACCCATGACTTTGCCCATGGCGGCCATTCCTGATGCGCCGGATTGAGCAATGGCTTCTTTGATATGTTCCTCAATCTCTTGATCCGATAATTGGGGTGGGAGATAGGATTTTAAGGTTTCTACTTCGCTGCTTTCTTTTTCAACCAAATCCATTCGTCCCGCTTGTTTGAATTGACCAATCGAATCATTGCGTTGTTTGATCATTTTTTCGATGAGGGCAAGGGTTTGAGTATCGTCAATAGTGAGGCGGTTATCGATTTCGTATTGTTTGATAGCCGCTAAGGCCATTCGAATAACACCGAGCTTAACGGTGTCTTTGGCCTTCATGGCTTCCTTCATATCAGAAGTGATTTGGTCCTTCAGGGCAGAATCACTCATGTGTTATTCTTCAGATTTAGTAGGAGTAGCTTCAGCTGATTTGGGGAGAAAATCCTTTTTAGAGAAATTAAAACGCTTGGCTCTATTGCGTGATAAAACTTCAACTTCTTTCTTGGATTTCTTATGTAACCTTTTGACTCTAGAGAGTTTTTCTCTCCGTCTCATTGTGGTTCTTTTTTCGTGGCACTCGATGGAGCGCAGTTTGGTGAAAATTCCGGCTTTCTCGCATCCTCGTTTAAAACGTCGTAATGCGGATTCAAATTGGTTTTCTTTAACCTGTACTTCTGGCATTCAGTCATTAACCTCTGTAATCTTAAGTTTAACTTGCTGAGTCATCATTTTTTTGAATCAGCACCTGTGCAATCTAAAATGATAAACTGAAATCTATGAGAATGCAAATATTAGGTATTGAAACTTCCTGTGATGAAACCGGTATCGCCGTTTATCATTCAGAACGTGGTGTGCTTGGACATGCTGTTTATGCTCAACTCGAATTACATAATCGATACGGTGGGGTAGTGCCTGAGTTGGCCTCGCGTGATCAAATTCGTAAAACCACACCGATGATAAGACAGCTCTTATCGGATCTTAACCTCAACCTTCAAGATATCAATGGGATCGCTTATACCGTTGGGCCTGGCTTGGCTGGGGCTTTGATGGTCGGAGCCACTATTGGTCGTTCGCTGGCTTACGCCCTAAATATTCCCGGGATCGGTGTTCACCATATGGAAGCCCATCTTTTAGCGCCAATGTTAGAAGATCCTGCGCCTCAGTTTCCCTTTTTGTCCTTAGTGGTTTCGGGTGGGCATACGATGTTAGTGAGAGTGGATGGTTTAGGACAGTATAAAACCTTGGGTGAATCCTTGGATGATGCAGCAGGAGAGGCCTTTGATAAGACTGCTAAATTATTGGGATTCGATTATCCAGGTGGGCCACAGATCGCAAAGGCTGCACTGAAGGGTGAGTTAAATCGTTTTATTTTTCCAAGACCAATGGTTGATAGACCAGGCTTGGATTTCAGTTATAGTGGATTAAAAACTTTCGCTGCGAATACTTTTTACAAACATCCCAATGATCCGCAAGCGATTGCAGATATTGCCTTAGCCTTTGAGGAAGCTGTGATTGATAGTCTGATGATAAAATGTAAACGTGCGATTAAAGAAACTCAATTAAATCAATTGGTGATGGCAGGTGGTGTGACAGCAAACCTTAAGTTGCGTCAGAGAATGGATGAATATGCCAAGAGCAGTGATGTGCGTGTTTTTTTCCCGCGTCCAGAGTTTTGTACGGATAATGGGGCGATGGTCGCCTATGCGGGGTGTCAACGTTTGATGCGAGGAGAGCGAGATTCCTTAGAAATAAAAATCCGACCTCGCTGGCCTTTAGAAGAAGTGTAAAAATGCCTCAAATTTGTTTAAGAGATATTACTATAGGTCATGGCGCTAAGCCATTGATTGAAAATGGAAATATTGTCATTGATCGTGGTGAGCGAGTTTGTTTTATTGGTCGTAATGGCGCGGGAAAATCGACCTTAATGAAATTAATCATGGGTGAGATTTTTCCGGATGTGGGCATCGTTGAAAAAGAAGGTGCTCTGCGGATGACGATATTATCACAGACCATTCCTAGTGGTATTAACAGAACCGTTTTTGACCTTGTCGCTGAACCATTGCATGCCTTAGGGCTTGAGGAGTGGGAGCAAGGATTTCGTGTAGAAAAAGTGTTGAGCCAGCTCAAATTAAGCCCTGATGCTCTCTTTGATTCCTTGTCGGGTGGTTTAAAACGACGAGTGTTGTTGGCCCAAGCCATTGTTGTTGAGCCGGATGTGTTACTGCTCGATGAGCCTACGAACCATTTGGACATTGAGGCCATTAGTTGGTTGGAGAAATTTTTATTAACGGCACAGCCGACCATCATTTTTGTTTCTCACGATCGAGTGCTCATGCAAAATGTGGCTACTCATATTGTTGAGATTGATAATGGTCAATTAAACAGTTGGCGTGGGCATTACGAGGATTATTTAAAGCATAAAGAAGTCATGTTACAGACTGAAGCCAAAGCCCAGGCCTTATTTGATAAACGGCTTGCGAGTGAAGAAATTTGGATTCGACAGGGCGTAAAAGCTCGGCGCACACGTAACGAAGGACGAGTGCGGGCTTTGGAAAAAATGCGTCTCGAACGGAGTCAACGTCGGATACGTCAAGGGAATATTAATATTGCTCAACATGATATTAGTCTCTCGGGTAAAATCATTTTTGAAGCTAAACATTTGTCTTATCGTTATGATCAGGTCGATATTATTAGGGATTTTAGTACCGTTATTATGCGTGGGGATAAAATTGGGATTATAGGTTCTAATGGTTCGGGTAAGTCTACCTTAATTAATTTATTGTTAGGACATTTAACACCGACCCAAGGAAGCATAGTCATAGGAACGAATTTGAGTGTGGCTTATTTTGATCAAAAACAGATAGCACTCGATGATACGAAAACCGTGCTAGAAAATGTAGCCTTGGGTTCTGATACGGTTGTCATCGGCGGTCAATCTAAACATATCATCAGTTATTTACAAGATTTTCTATTTTCACCGGATCGTGCACGTGCTCCTTTAAAATTGCTTTCGGGGGGTGAACGCAATCGTGTGATGCTTGCCAAATTATTTTTGTTACCGAGTAATGTCTTAGTGCTCGATGAGCCCACCAATGATTTGGACGTGGAGACCTTAGAATTACTTGAAGAACAATTAATGAATTACGAAGGTACATTATTATTAGTCAGTCATGATCGGGCCTTTTTGAATAATATTGTGACCAGTACTTTAGTGATGGAAGGTGAGGGGCGAGTGGGTGAATATGTAGGTGGTTATGATGATTGGTTTAAATACAATGAGTCGAAAAAGATTCCTGCGCCTAAAAAGCCGCGAAACATAAGTCAAAATGAGCGCAAAGAGTTGAACGCATTACCCGGAAAAATAGAAAAGCTCGAAAAGCAACAAAAAGCATATCATGAACAATTAGCGGATCCTGAGTTTTACAAAAATCAGTCTGAAAAATTGCCTGGCATTCAGCAAGCTCTGGAAAAATTGGACGAGGATATTCGAGCGGCTTATGCTCGATGGGAAGAGTTGGAAAGTGGTGAGTAATTATTTATTTGTCATCCCAGCCTTCACCGGGATGACAAGATTCCTTCTCAAAATTCCATTTTAGATTCAGATCCAGTTTTAAGTCGTTGAATATTATCCCAATGTCTCCAGACGATAATACCAGCCACGAATACCATGGGAATAAAATAAGCACTGTTGGATAAAAAGAGCAATAATAAGGGTGCGATTCCAACGGCAACGAGTGAGGCCAATGAGGCGAGGCGCATGGAGTAAGCGATACCAAACCAAGTGGCTGCGCATACTATTCCGACAATTAAGGAAAGACCTGCAGTACCGCCGATAGCAGTAGCAACGCCTTTACCACCTTTAAATCCGTAAAATAAGGGGAAAATGTGTCCCAGGGTTGCGGCGAGTACAACAATACCCAAACCAAATCCTTCAACGCCAAAGATTTTGGCGATGAACACGGGTAAAAATCCCTTAAGAGCATCGGCAACTAAAACGATGATGGCTGCGTTTTTACCGCCTATGCGAAGTACATTGGTTGCGCCGGGGTTTTTAGAACCTTCAGTGGTCGGGTCTGGTAATCCCATGAATTTACAGACTAATACTGCCGTACACACTGAGCCGAGAAGATAGGCAAGAGCCGCGAAGATAATAGCTATTATCATAATCAATCCCTTTGTAATGTCCATGTGGCCCAGAGGATTTGTCCACTCTGGGGTAGCCATAAGTGAACAAAAATAATAACATAGTTTTTTTCAGTTTTATACCACAGGGGATTTTGATGAGCTTTGATGAAAATAATTTAATATGGGTTGACCTAGAGATGACAGGCTTAGAGCCTGAATCCAATCGAATTCTTGAAATTGCGACCATCGTTACGGATAACCATTTAAACATTCTTGCGGAAGGACCCTGTTTGGCCATTCACCAACCAGATTCTATTCTTGAGGCTATGAATGATTGGTGTATTACGCAACATCAATCTTCAGGATTAACGGATCGGGTTAAAAATAGTTCGGTCACAGAAGCGGATGCACAAGCTCAGACGCTGGAGTTTATTATGCAATATGTACCGGCTAAAAAATCGCCCTTGTGTGGTAATAGTATTTGTTTGGATCGGCGGTTTATGTATCTTTATATGCCACGATTAGAGGCTTATTTTCATTATCGTCATTTGGATGTGAGCACTTTAAAGATACTTGCTCAACGCTGGAAGCCTCTGATTGCGAAAGATTTTGAAAAAGATTCTAAGCATTTGGCCTTATCAGATATCAAAGATTCGATTAATGAGCTTAAATATTATCGCGAGAAATTGCTCCAAGTTTAATTTGTAACTCTTTGAGTTTTTTATCATTTTTTATATTATAAGGTCGGGTGGTTGAGGCGTTGAATGCTTTGACTTGAGTGATGGCCTTGTCTCGGATGAGATGGATAGAAGCTTGTTCATAAACGCATTTCCCTTTTCTAAATATCGGCACCAATAAGTTGATTGAATCTTTGCTGCTTTCATCGGTACCCATTTCTTCATCAAATAAAAGATCGTGTGAGAAATTTCCATAACGTCGAACCTGTAAGATGCCTGCCATGGTTGTTTTATTGGGAGCGTCGGATATTTTTAGTTTGTAATCCCATTTTCCTTGCTCGTTTCGGATGGCGCACAGTTTATAAATGGTATTTAAGGCAGGGTGGTCATAAGCAGTGCTAAGTTTAGTTCCTACGCCCCAAGCATTAATTTTTGCGCCTTTATCTTTGAGGTCTTTGATGAGATATTCGTCTAAATCACCGCTGGCAAATATTTTAGTATTGGTAAAACCAGCTTCATCAAGCATTTTTCGGGCTTTTTGACTGAGTGCAACAAGATCACCGGAATCTAATCGTATTGCAGCGAGGTCTTGGCCAGATTGACGTAGTTCTTTGCCGATGGTGATAGCGTTTTCTACGCCGGTGAGGGTGTGATAAGTATCGACCAATAGCGTTGAATTGCTACCTAAAAGATTTGAAAATGATCGAAAAGCGGTGATTTCATCTTCAAAAGCCATGATCCAGCTGTGTGCTTGGGTGCCTTTGATGGGTATGTCGAATAATTGTCCGGCTAACACATGAGAGGTTGAGTCGCATCCGCCGATATAGGCTGCTCGGCTAGCTGAGATACCCCCATCAGGTCCTTGGGCGCGTCGTACACCGAACTCGACGACACTGTCTCCTTGAGCGGCTGTGAATACTCTAGAGGCTTTGGTAGCAATTAAGGTTTGGAAGTTTATGAAATTAATCAGTGCTGTTTCGAGAAGTTGGCATTGCAGTAGGGGGCCTTTGATTCTGAGTAAGGGTTCTCGAGGGAAGACGACAGTGCCCTCAGGGATGGCATCGATATCACAGCTAAATTTTAGACGACGAAGGTATATACAAAATTCTTTGGGGAACTGAGGTGTGCCAGCGTTGTCAGTTAAATTTGCAATATAATCAATGTCTTCTGGTGTGAATTTATAGTTGTTTAGATAGTCAATGACGCTGTTTAAACCACAGGCAATGGCGTAGTCTCCTTTGAAGGGATTGCTTCTGTAGGATAAATAAAATACCGATTCTTTTTCTGCCATTCCGAGTTGCCAATATCCGTAGGCCATGATGAGTTCGTATTGGTCGGTGAAGAGGGCTGAGTGGGTTGGCATTGAAAATTATTCCTGCGTTTTTAAATCGGTTATTTTAGCATTTGTATCGTTGTGGTGTCATCCGTGGGAAGTGTGGTTATATGCTTTGCTAAATTTGATGGAGCCACTCGGAGAGAAGCCAGTAATAGCGGGATCGGGTATCAGGACACGCCGTGAACCCGTCCCTGGGGGCTCGGTAAAAAACATCCCTGTTTTTTACGGTCCTGATACCCGATCCCGCTATTGCTGGCTTGGTGCTAGGTTATGGGATTTGACTTCTAGTGAGAAATCTATCAGTTCGTCTTGAGTTGGCTTATACTTTGTTGATGTGGAAGAACAGTCCTAAAATTTATTCAGTGGAGCAGATTCGGGCGCTTGAGAAGGATGCGGTTGAGTTTTATGGAATCACCGAGGCTCAGCTCATGCAGCGAGCTGGAATGGCAGCTTTTCAGTTGCTCCAAAAAAACTTTCCAAATGCCAAGGATATTTTCGTCTTTTGTGGTCAGGGGAATAATGGGGGTGATGGCTATGTGCTGGCCCATTTAGCGCATCTCTCAGACTTTAATGTTAAGGTTAGATATATTGGTCAACCTTATGAATTAAAAGAAGTTTCACATTCTAATTTTAAAATCTGTGAGGAAGCGGGAATCGATGTTGAAGCCTTTGATCCTAATGAAAAAATTCAAGCGGACGTGATTGTTGATGCTTTGTTGGGCATTGGTGTGAAGGGTGAGATAAGAGAACCCTATGTCTCTGCGATTAAGAAGATTAATGATGCCTCTACGAATGTACTCTCCATTGATATTCCTTCAGGCTTGGATGCAGATTCAGGAAAAATTTTAGGTGCTGTGGTTCAAGCGAAATTGACCTCAACTTTTATAGGGTATAAAAAAGGTCTGGTGACGGGAGCGGGTATTGCAGTATCAGGATCTATTTATTGTGATGCTTTAGGCTTGCCCAAGTCAGCTTTTGAGTCGCTGAGTTCTGAAATTGTTTATTTATTGCCCGAACAGTTGAAGATGAATTTGTTGCCGCCACGTTCTAAAAATGCACATAAGGGTGATTTTGGTCATGTATTGGTCATCGGTGGTGAATATGGAATGGCGGGTGCGGCAAGAATGGCGGCTGAGGCGGCGGCTCGTTGTGGTGCGGGTTTGGTGAGTGTGGCTACTCATCGTGAACATGTGGACATTATTAGCGCTGCTCGTCCTGAGTTAATGTGTCATGCCATTGAATCGGCTCAAGATTTAATTCCTTTATTTAAAAAAGCTTCAGTCATTGTGATTGGTCCAGGTCTCGGTAAGGCTGAATGGGGTAAGGCATTACTGATGAAAACCTTGGGTACTCATCATCCTAAGGTGATCGATGCGGACGCGTTGAACTTATTGTCACAAGATCCCAGCAAAAATAATAACTGGGTTTTAACGCCACACCCGGGTGAGGCAGCTCGATTGCTGGATTGTGACTCTCAGTACATTCAGAATAATCGTTATCAAGCTGCTGCGGATATCCAAGATCAATACGGTGGTGTATGTGTGTTAAAAGGAGCGGGCACTGTGATCAAGTCGGAATCACTCATGGCAGTGTGTGGGGCTGGCAATCCCGGTATGGCTTCTGGTGGTATGGGGGATGTGCTAAGCGGAGTAATTGCTGGGCTCATTTCTCAAGGCATTGATATTGCTGAGGCTGCTGAGTTGGGAGTTCTCATCCATGCGGTAGCGGCTGATATTGCTGCTAAAGACGGTGAGCGAGGATTGTTAGCATTAGATGTGGTGGATGCCATACGCAGTGTGGTGAATGGGTTGCGATGAACGTAAAAATTCCTGATGAACAATCGATGTTGGATTTTGGTGCTGCTTTGTCGAAGGCAGCTGAGCACGGGGCGATTATTTATTTAATTGGCGATTTAGGTGCTGGTAAAACGACGCTGGCACGAGGATTTTTGCGGGCTTATGGACATAAGGGTCCTATTCGTAGTCCCACTTATACCTTGGTTGAAAATTATTCATTGTCTCATCGAGAAGTTTTTCATATTGATCTTTATCGTTTGAGTGATCCTGAAGAAGTAGAGTATCTTGGGTTGAGGGATTTAATCACTGAGACATCAATAGGACTGATTGAGTGGCCTGAGAAAGCTAAGGATATGATTCCTCCAGCGGATATTTCTTGCTCCATTAGCTTTGATGGAAAAGCCTCTCGAGAAATTAATTTGTCTGCATACACTGAGCGTGGAACAACAATTTTGAACGCATTAGTTATTAAATAACACTGGTACATAACCCAAGTTCTTGATAATCTATCTCTCTAAAATAGCCACTAAAAAAGGATGTGCGGGTGAAGAAAATATTAAGGACAAATCAAGTTTTAATCAGTGTCATCATACTGATATTTGCTTTCATCCAATGGTCGCCCATGTCTTTTGCGCAAGCCCTGATTAAGAGTCTGCAGGTTTCAACAAAATCGCAACAAGCCTCTTTGGTTTTCGAGTTGGATAATGAGTTTACTTATCGTTCTTTCAAATTAGCGGATCCTGATCGTTTGGTGATTGATTTTATTGATGTGAAAAATGCGGTGGATTTTAATAAAGTGAATTTATCTAATACACCCGTTGATAAAATTCGATCGGGTATTCATGAAAACAAATATGAACGCATCGTTTTGGATTTGAATAAAAATTATCCTCATAAAATTATTGAAGTCGATAGAGATGAGAGTAGGGGGCCGCGCTTAGTTATCGAGTTCCAATATGCTATCAAGCAAGTCTTAAAGAAAGAGGAGCAACCTGTTGTTATTGTTAAGAATTCTGCTTCTAAACCGAAGCCGACTGTGGTTGCTTTGGAGCCGGATACTAATCGTGACATTATTGTGGTGATAGACCCAGGTCATGGGGGTAAAGATCCTGGAGCCACAGGTCCCTTTGGCTCACGTGAAAAAGATATTGTCTTGGCGATTGCCAAAAAATTGCAAGCGGAAATCAATCAACAGCCAGGATTTAAAGCGATCTTGACGAGGAGTGGTGATTATTATTTGGGATTGAGGCAACGTTTAAATTTGGCTCATAAACATAAAGCAGATATGTTCGTGGCCATTCATGCCGATGCCTATAAACATCAACATGCTGCTGGTGCAGCGGTCTATGCCTTGTCCGAGCACGGTGCAACCAGTGAGGCGGCCAGATGGCTAGCGCAGCGTGAAAATGAATCGGAATTAGTGGGTGGAGTGGATTTGACGGATAAAGATAAAATACTCAAATCTGTTTTACTGGATTTATCACAAACTTATTCGATTGGAGTGAGTCTTACGATGGGCTCGAATATTTTAGAGCAAATGTCGAAGTTTTCGCCCTTACATCATGATAAAGTGGAACAAGCAGCCTTTGTGGTTCTCAAATCCCCCGATATTCCCTCGCTGCTGATCGAAACTGGATTTTTATCCAACCCTCGTGAAGAGGCTAAATTACGCACTCCTGAATATCAGGGGCGAGTGGCTGTTGCCTTGATGAGTGGAATTAAAAGTTATTTTGTAAACAACCCACCTCGGGGAACATCATTAGCTATGTTGCGGGAGCGTAATAATGAAAATCAAATCCCTAGACCCCTTACTCGCTAATCAAATTGCGGCGGGTGAGGTCGTTGAGCGACCCGCTTCTGTGGTTAAAGAGTTAGTGGAAAACAGTATTGATGCCGGTGCCACACATATTGAAATTGACATTGAGCAAGGTGGAAAGGGGCTCATCAGAATTCGAGATAATGGCAGTGGAATTTTAAAAGACGATTTACACTTAGCCTTGTCTCGACATGCCACCAGTAAAATCGAAAATTTGTCGGATTTAGAAAATGTCTTGAGCTTGGGTTTTAGAGGTGAGGCGCTGGCCAGTGTAAGTGCGGTATCTCGATTAACCCTAACCTCCAAAACAGCTGAACAAGAGACGGCCTGGTCTATTAAAGCAGAGGGTCGATTACCGGATACTAGCTTAAGTCCAGCTTCTCATCCTGTGGGCACCACCGTTGAAGTCAGGGATTTATTTTTTAATACCCCAGCACGGCGAAAATTTTTAAAGGGTGATAAAACAGAATCTCAACATATTGAAACTTTGATAAAACGTTTATCAATCAGTTGCTTCCCTGTAAGTCTTCAACTGAAATCTCAACAAAAAGAGCTGCTCAATTTACCGGCTGCAAGCTCCATGGCTGAGTTTGAACAGCGTATTGCAAAAGTGTGTGGACAAGCCTTTATAGACAATGCCATTGCCTTTGAAAAAGAAGTGGCGGGTCTAAAACTGTGGGGGTGGATAGGATTACCGACCTTTTCCAGAAGTCAGAGTGATATGCAATATTTTTATGTGAATGGGCGTTTTGTGCGAGATAAGTTGTTGATTCATGCTGTTCGTCAAGCCTATCAGGATGTGCTGTATCAGGGACGACAGCCGGTTTTTGTTTTGTTTTTAGATATTGATCCTAGTGTCGTGGATGTGAATGTACATCCGACCAAGCATGAGGTGCGGTTTAGGGATGCTAAGATGGTTCATGATATTGTGCGTAGGACTTTGAAAGAGGTGATTGGGCAGGTGCGACCTGGTCATGTTCAGAATCAGAATGAGGCGGCCTTTATCCCCCCCTCCGCCCCTTTGGGGCACCTCCCCCCTGAGGGGGGAGGATTATCTTTTGCTCCCCCTTCCGGGGGGAGCTGTCGACCTCTTCCAATTCACTCTTCAATCATCAAAGAGCAACTAGCCCTCTACAGCACCCAGCAAGCTCCAAATCGCACACACGCTCCCATCGACACTACAACAGCTCCACCCCCCGAAATCCCACCCCTAGGCTACGCCATAGCCCAACTCCACGGCATCTACATCCTCGCCCAAAACGAAAAGGGCTTAGTCCTCATTGATATGCACGCCGCTCACGAACGTATCTCATACGAACGCCTCAAAAAAGCCTGCTCTCTAGGAAATGTACCAGCTCAAGACTTACTCATTCCCCTGACATTCAATGTCAACGAAGAAGAAGCAACCCTCGCAGAAGAGCGCTCAGAGGATTTTGCGACCTTAGGCCTAAAGGTCGAGCGCATTGCTCAAGATCTCCTTGCCATCCGATCAGTTCCCAGTATTTTACAAGACGCCAATGCCGAGCAACTCGTCAGAGATGTGATTGCCGATTTTATGACTTATGAAGACAGTTCTCGAATCCAAGAACATATGAATGAGATATTGGCAACGATGGCCTGTCATGGCTCGGTCCGCGCTAATCGAAAATTAACGATCATGGAAATGAATGCTATCTTAAGGGATATGGAAGTTACCGAGAGAAGTGGGCAGTGTAATCATGGTCGCCCAACCTGGATTCAGATGAGCTTAGAAGAACTTGATAAACTGTTTTTAAGAGGCAGGTAACAGGAGAGAAAAATATCTCCTGTTACCAAATTCTCACTCATTAAGGCGAAACATATGTTACTGGAAAACTAAAACTGAGGTTTTCAAGAATGCCTATAGGCGTAACATAGGCTGCAATTGATATATTTCCAAATGCTAGAATGTTTAAACCTGATCCGGCGAGGATTGTTTGCAGACTAGTTGCTCCTACTACTCCAGGGGTTAGATTAGGATTATTTGCAGAAACTAGAAATCCTTTTGAATAGATGGAATTTTGTCCAGCAAAGCCATTCAAAACAAGGCTTTCATCCGCTTGTTCTAACACGGTATTACTAGCTGGAAATGGTGCCGTGACTCCGTAAGCTACTATTCGTGTTCCTGTGCAACGCCATTGACCTACACTTTTCGGTGTAGTTAAAGCATTACCAAAAACATCATAGGTACCTGCTGGAAAAACTGATCCTACCAATAAAAAGGTGGATCCAGCTGGCACTACAGTGGCTGGATTAGAAACAATACCAGACCCCGTGTTTGCATAGAATAAACCACCATTTGAAGGTGAAACTAGTACTTGCAATTGGTTTGTGGTAACTAAGGCACCGGATCCGGCCATTACTTGAAAGGACAAAGCAAACAATAATAGGGACATTAAGGTCAAGGAAGCCAGTTTAGTGCTCAATGTATAGGTGTTCATACTATGTACTCCTTAAATATGTACTGTGTCCTTACACTCAGCGTTCATCCTAAACTAGCAAAGTTCATGTATTTTTCTGCTTAATTTCATTATAGCATATTTGGGTATTTTCAATCCGATATTCATGAATAATAGGGCGGGAATGGCCTGTTGTCCCCTATAAATAATTATGATAATATACTAAATTATAGCAATTTTTCTAACTTATATCAGAGGTTGATATTATGGCTAGTTTAGATCTAGAGGAAGACGATAGGGAGAAACAAAATGAAGATGCTCAAACGAAAAGAATTAAAGAGATTTTAGTAGAATTACTAGTCACTGATGTATTCGCCTCAGCTAAGACCTTTACTATTCTCGAGGAGAAGGACGCCGAATTAGGAAATTATAGCCAAGCTTTATTGAAAGAAGTAGGCAGACGATATTATTTAGATCCTCCCTTATTGTTTGGGAGATTGTATGTTAAAGAAAGGTTTTGGGCCCAATCTTTACTTGAAATTGTAGATAAGTATCAGCATATTAAAAAGTTAAAGAAGCTGAAGAATATTTGTATCATCGTAGAAGCTATTCGAGATGGAAGATCGCAATTCCAAAATCAAAATTTATCAGAGACGGTATTTAATGATGCTGATGAGTTGCAAGAACTGCGAGAACACCTGTGGTTTTTTCTGGCAAGTCATCAAGATAATGGAGTTTCTTCCATTGAGGCATTTGACAAAATTGCAAAACACGCTGCTCGATATTTACATAGCGATTGGGACACCGATCGTGCACAAGCAGGTAATGAAAAATACGCACAATTGGTTCAATTATTTCAAGCGATCAGAAACATTGATGATTTTGATGCCATAGAAAGATTAACAAAAATACGAGCTTTGATTATCGCTGAGCTTGAAGCGGATCCGGATGAAAATAATCTCATTTCTAATCGAGGTGGATTTTTTGGTGCTTATAAAACGATGAGTAAGTGCTTAAATAAACTTGGTTTTCTACATTATTCCTATAAGGGCAGAACAGCTATTTCCACGACAGATCATTTGCTAATTGAGTTAGTTGATACGATTAACGAACACCTGATGAACTTAGGGGTTGAGGATCCAGATCAACTGCCTCGTGTTGAAGTACTGTAGGTTTAGTTATGGCCTCCACTAGTGAAGAGAAAACCCCCATCGATTTGTACAAAGTGATTGATTATCCTTTCACTCGGCAATTTGGATTTGGACGTTTTTTTGATTTTAAGGATTATTTTACTCGAGAACTTAAGCCGCATTTATTTTTATTGATTGAAGGGCAAAATATCAGTTTCGTTGATGTGCTCTTTAATAAGAAAGAACATAATAAATTAGTCAGTTTATACCGTATTTTTGAGGAAAGCTTAAAATTAAGCGAGCTTGATGAGGAATCCCTCGAGCACATTAAAATACTTTCCTCTCGTTATTTCTCAAACATTCAATATGCTCGACAGATGGAATATGATCCTGCTACTGCCTGGGATAATTCTCTTAAAGTGCGGATGTCTGCTTTTGTTAATTTCACCACGAAAAAGAAAAATGCTTTTTTTGATGAGTTAATTGAAGTATTGCAGGACACTTTTGATCATCCGAATGGAAAAATGCCGGATGAGGTGAAGAGTTGTTTTGTACATCTTGACCGTTTAAATGATGAATTATTGGATGATTTTGTAGAGTATCTTTTAGAGCAAAATGCTGACTTGAGTGAAAATATGCTTAAAGATGCTTCACTCCCAAATCGAATTTTTCAGGTCTTTGAAAGTAAAAAAACAAGAGTAGATTCTGATCAAAGCCATCATCAAGACTGTAGTCATGATGAAAACAGCGAACATTCTATTGATCAGGAGTACAGTGAGTATGTTTCAGAAGATCCTACGGTCATAAAGGATCGTTTTTTTCGTGAGGATCAATGGCTGGCAACTCGACAGAGTATTATATTGGGGGCCTTGAATAGTCAACCAGATGCAGTATCGGAGGACATATTCTTTGCCTTGGATGAATTAGCGAATTATGCCAATGAAGAATTAGAAAAAGAGGGAAAATCGTCCCGGGTCAAAGCGGGTCGTCAGAAATATAATGAATTAGTTTCTTTGTTTGATGAATTTGGCAAAATAAGCTCAAATTCGAGTGTTGAAGCGATGACCGCTGCGCGAGATATTCTCGTAAAGCATTTAGAAAAAGATCCCAAAGACTCTGAGTTATTGAAAAACCGTGGAGGTTTTTTTGGTGCTTACAACACTTTTTCTAAAATTTACAATAGATTAGGCTTGTTACATTATTCCTATAGAAAACAAGATGGGACAAAGAGAGTGGCGGTATCGACAACGGATCATTTATTGATGCAATTGTTAGATGCCATGAATGATCAGTTGAATGCGGCGGATCATAGTGTAGAAGTATCAGCTGGGTAGGGTATTAATCATGTCTACGAACAAATATGAAAAAATTTGGAACAACAGAGAGCCATCTCAGAGAAAGGAATTACTATTACAATGGGCTAGTGGAACTATTCCACTTTCAAATGAGCAGCTATTATTTTCCCTCAATAAAGTGGTGGTATTGAGCGATGTAGAATTAAGCAACAAATACATAGATTATTTAAATCAATTTGTTTTTAATGATGAGAATCGCAGCCGTGCTCTCATTCAATCCTTGAGTTTTGACTATCATATTGCTTTTGTATTATTTGCCTTATCAAGGCATATTGCTGATAATTTTAAACTCATCCTGATTTTAAAAGAAAAATTTCCTTACATTAGCTTAGATTCAGGGCACCACCTTCCCAAAACAAAAGCTATTTTTATTGATATTGAAGCCTCAATTTTCCGCTATATAAAAGCTTTTACATTTGCAGATGACACCTCCATTAGCGATTTTAATAAACTCCTTTTCTTGCTATTTTCAAATCAATTAATGGATTCCACTAAACGATATATAGATTGGATGTTTGAAAACAGATCACAGTATGCTCAATTATCTAAACTGTATGAACATATTCAAAAATTTAAAAGTCGTCATGAGTTTATTAGGACCCTAAGCCTCAGTTATTTGTCTTCACTCGCTTATCTTCGTGCAAATAGAGAGGAGGAACAAGCCGCCAATGATCTATTTATTCGTATTGCTAGTTTTGTAGACATTCCACCAGAAAAACGCTCGAATTTATTTCAGAAGATTCAAGTGGTTTTAAAAAATATCGTTAGCTATCCAGATCCTGATAAAGAGGATGAACTGGAAGAACATTTTAACAATATCAGTCGACTTGATGAGCAAATAGTGAGTGAATTTCTCGTCTATTTGTTTAAATCTGACTCGGGTTTAGGTCAGCAATTGTACAAGAAGATGGATCCAAAGAGTGATTTGTATAAAAAGTGTTCGAAGCATATACCCAAACAACCTACTAAGGTGCAAAAACCATCAGTGGAAGATAATGAATCTGTTGAAGGCTCTGAACAAGATGGATCGGTTTCTGATCACAGTGATTCTGAGCTTGAAACATCTGAACATGATCACGATACATCCGATGAGCTTGAGCTTGATTATTTCAAGGCTGAGGAGTGGGATTTTAAACTCTCATTATTAACTCCCGCTATGTTTAATACCACCAGTGACAAGACTTCAGATGAGTTAATTAATGCTCTAAATAGCA
Organism: uncultured Gammaproteobacteria bacterium; assembly: GCA_964651735.1. GTDB lineage: Bacteria > Pseudomonadota > Gammaproteobacteria > CAZYYU01 > CAZYYU01 > CAZYYU01. The sequence continues at coordinate 97,755 of CAZYYU010000006.1, forward strand.
TCGCTCAACATGCTCGCAAGCATTTGACGTCTAAGGCAACTTCAGTTCGTGCAAAAGAAGGGAGAAAGAAATACGGTGAACTAATGGATTTATTTTCTGAATTTGGAAGTATAAAATCTAATTCCACTGAGGATGCTTTGAGGGCTGCTCGAGATATATTGATGGAACGACTGGATAAAGATCCAGAAAAATCAAATCTCTTAAAAAACCGTAAAGGATTTTTTGAGGCTTATAAGTCCGTAAGTAAATGTTTAAGTGCGGTAGGGGTTAAGCATTTTAAATATAAAGATAGAACGGCGGAATCGACCACAGATCATTTGTTGATTTTGTTACTGGATACCATTAATGATGAGCTGAAGTCTTTGGATGTTTCTGTTGAAGTTACAGTTGATTAAAGTTGTCTCTTGGCAAAGGCCTCTACTGTTGTCATCCCGGCGAAGGCCGGGGTGACAACGTTATAGTCTACTCCGAGAGGACAAGGTTAATTTATAAATGAGGAATTGAATGATGGCAAAAGTAAATTATGAAGAGCTTTGGAACGCCACAGAAAGTGAAACGCGGGCAGAATTACTGTTAAGATGGGTCAAGGATCCTGCAATTTTTGATAGCGATGATGGATTTTTGTTTATTGTTTCTAAAATGGCCTCTTTGCGTGCTTTATTGAATGATCCTAGATATCCCAACATACAAGACTCACTCGAGGAATTAGAAACAAAAGCCTATGATCGTTTAACGTCTTATATTAATGAATTATTTCATAGCGGGATAGATTTAGAGCAATTTGATATCAAAAAGCATTTTAAAGCAAAAATGGATGGATTTTTTGCCTTCACAATTTTCAATGAAGATAATCGCTTTATCGATTTAATGTTTGATAAAAAAGATAATGAATTTCTCTACAACTTTTATCGTTTTTTAGAGCTGATGAAAAATGCAGGTGGAATAACTAAGCGAATCACTTCCATCATCCGAAAAGCTTCCACCGCCTATTTTGCTAATCTTAGCTTCACACGTTCCGGGGATGTTTTATCAGATGCCGACAGAGATAATTTTTTAATTATTCGAATGGCTAATTATACTGATTTTAGTGATGAATTAGCTGAACTAAAAACCTCTTTCTTCCTTCAAATCGCCAATGTTTTTGTGGATATCATTGATAATCCTGATGAAAAATATCAGCCAGAAATCGTGAGGTGTTTTAATCAGTTGGATAAATTCAATGATGAGATATTAAAAGATTTTGTCGATTATTTACAATTACATCAAGTTGATATGTATAGAAAAATTCACCGAGCCATTAAGAAAATTGCCAAAGATTTTCATCAACCCTTTCCACCACGGATTTCTGAGATATTTGAAAATAAAGATGAAAAATCAGACCATGAATCTGAAAATAATGAGTCTGGTGAAGCACCTAAGCCGGCTAAAAAAACCAAAACGGTGCTTAGAAAGCTTAAATATTTTGATGTTGAAGGCGCCTGGGATGTAAATCGAGGCTTTTTGATAAGAAGAATGTTGAATTCTGAAGATGAGTCCGATGCACCGCAAATAGAAACAGCCTTGAATAATCTTGCTGAACACGCGCGTAAGCATTTGGACAGTGATGGAACATCAGTGAGAGCTAAAGCTGGACGTCAAAAATATGAGGATTTAGTTGCCTTGTTCCAGGAATTACATGATAGGACTAAGAGCAATCCCGATTTAGAAGGCTTAGAGCGTGCACGAGAGATTCTTGAAGATCATTTAGACAAAGATCCCAAAGATTCAGCCTTGTTGAAAAATCGTAGGGGATTTTTTGGTGCGTACACAACGGTCAGTAAATGTTTAAATGCACTTGGAGTTGCACATTTTAAGTATAAAGAAAGAACAGCCGAATCGACGACGGATCATCTTTTGATTGCCTTGCTTGATACGATTAATGAGCACTTGAAGTCAGCAGAGCATAGCACAGAAGCATCATCCCATTAAGATTATCCGGCTAACTATCCGTTCGTCCCTCAGGACGAACGGAACGAAAATTACCTCAAATCAATACTCGTCTTATGAGCAAAATCTTCTTCAAAATCATAAACACGCACAGGTTGTTTATTTGTGGTAATCAGTAAATCTGTATCATTATCTACAAATCTAATATCTAAAGGTTCTGCACCTTCTATTTTAAAATCATGGAGATGTTTTATCTCACCTTTACTATCTCTGTTGAATTCTTCGATATCATAAAGTGTGATGGTTCCATCAGCTTTTGTAGTAGCGAGGTAGTTTCCATTATCACTGACAGTCATATGAGTCACACCGATCAGTCTTTTATCTCTAGTGTCAAAGTAATCTTGATTTGGATTCTCACCATTGACTAGATTGATGAATTTAAATTGTTCACCATCGATACAGTATAAACGTTGGTTTTTACTGTTGTAGGTGGCTGCTTTTATGACTCTGGCGGTATTTTGTACATGAGTCCCAACCCTAAATCCATTATGAGTCCCACAAGTAATAGAATGGAATAAAACACCGTTTTTACAGAACTCTACTACAGAAACTTTTTGTGGGTCCCCAAGTGTATCGAAATCAATTGGCATTAATAAATGACTTTCATCCACAGGCGAGGATAATGTTGCGATCACCTTTAAGTCAGCATCTAGGACTTTTAATAAATCTTTATCTCGAACAACATAAATTAATCGGTCATTTTTATGGTAAGGAATAAATTGTGTTGCAATGGGGTTAGATGTATGAAGGTAGGGTCTCTTTTTTTTCTTCATATCAATAATGATAGGCTTCACATCATAAGAAAATTTATATTTACCGTGCAGTACTTTGATTGTATATCCGGTGCCATCTTTAAAGACTGATTTATCACAGGCAACAATGTTACCATTACTTAAGATAGTGGATCGAACTCGCTCGGTTTGTGCGACATCATAAGTTTCCTCTGTTGAACCATTTGCACTGTGATGTTTGCGTAATGCTTCAAGCTCCTTTTTACTCGGAGTATCTTTTTTATCGTCTTTATCATGATCTTTTATTTGTTGTACATTGATTGTCAATGTTTTTTTACTCGTAGCAAAAATAACCTTGTCTTCAACGAATTTAATATCAAGAATATCACCTTCGGTTGTGGGGTCTATAACACTTGAAGACAACAAGCTCAGATTGAAATCAGCATCCATTTTGTAAACTTCAAAATGTCCATCTTCTCGTGCTATTACTATATATTTTTCATCTTTCGAAACTGCGATCTTTGTAACAGGTTTTCCTTCTTCGATTTGTGCACCTTGAGGATCCCCATTTCGACTAATCATGGGAACGTGATTGCCCATTTGCTTAACAGGGACTCTATATAGTTTATTTTTTTCATTGGCAATGTAAAAAAATGTGCTTGATGGATTGTAGGCCATTGCACTAATTTGAGTAGGGTCATCTTTATAGACTATAGGATCGTATAAACGGGATTTTATTTCATACCTATCGTCAGAATTGGTTTTAGCAAGATGAGTCGATACGGTTTGAAAATCGAGAGGATAATCTTTGTTGGTTGAAGAGATATAATCACGTCGACAAGCGACCATATTGTTTATTCCATCCAAACCACTGCGAAGCAAAATCTCACTCACATCAAATCTCACTTTTGTAAATTCAAATTGCAGTGGAATAACTAAGCTACTACTATAGCCTAATTGGGTAATTTGATGTCGTCCCTCATTAAAACAAAGGGCGTTCTTGCCAAAATGTCGGTAAAAAAAGACAAATTTATTGGGCTTATATTCTAGGGCAACCATATTATTTTCAATCGAGCTTTGCATAAATCGAAACAAGGGTTTCAGCAATTTTTTGCCATGATCAAAAATACCAATTGCTCTATCTTCACCACCACCTTGATATAGATTGACGTCGCAAGCCAGAATATCTCCATTATTTAATATGGTTGCAGACATTCGTTCGCCATATTCAGTGTTTAGATTTTTATGTAATGGATCTTCAGTGAGAATTCGACCACCCACTCTGGGACCCAATGGGTGATTACACTCCACAGCAAAACGATATAAACGATCTTCATCATTTTCATCGGATTTAGATGATTCACTGGAAGAGGATTCATCTTGAGAGTCGTTATTTTCCTCAAGATATTGTGAGGTATTTTGGCTTCCTTCTTCAGAATTTTCTGGGGCTTCTCCATTAATAATATCTTCAAAGGCTGATATAGCCTCTGCGCTTTCATAAAATGCGTAAGTGAAAAAATTGGTATGATCTTGTTTATTGGCTGGCAATGTTTTGTTTGCGTGTCTTTTACCGAGAAAGTAAATCAAAGGAACTAATCCTAAGGAAATGACAGCAACGAATAGGTGCAATAAGAAGACACGAGTTTGATAAGCTTTGAGTATTTTTAATAATGCTGCTGCGTCAGCATGATCATTATCTTTAGCATCATGGAGTTTCTTAGTGATATAAAGTCCTGGAGCTTTGTTGATTGCTGAATTTAAGGACATATTTACCTCGGGTTAATTGTCGATTTGTATAGTGTAAATTAAATATTCTATGGGAGGAAGGTTAAGGGAGGATTAATAAGTAGAGGCTATCAACATCCCCCCTCCGCCCCTGCGGGGCACCTCCCCCCGGAGGTGGGAGGAATAATTGCTCCCACCTTCGGGGGGAGCTGTCACGAAGTGACTGAGGGGGGAATCGATAGAATTTTCATCTTACAAAACCACAACACCAGCCGTTTGTAATTTATCCAATACTTTCTGCTCAAGATTAGGATCCAATGAGTGAGTCGCTTTTTTGATAAGCATGACTTGATACCCATATTTAATAGCATCCATAACGCCAATATCAACGCAAATATCCAAACACAATCCGCCAACCCACAAGCGTTTTATCCCCATTTTTTTCAATAATTCTGGCAATAAAATGCCATCATCAGTGGTGCCATCAAAGCCAGAATAGGTATCATTTTCAGGAGTATCGGCTTTGCTGATGATGATGATATTTTGAGGTAAATTGATCTCAGGATGAAATTCAGCCCCTTTAGTGTTTTGTACACAATGTGGCGGATAAGGGCCGCCTTGGTCTTTGAAGCTGATATGATTAGTGGGGTGCCAATCCCGAGTCACAATGATAGGCATCTTATGAGCTATAGCAGTTTTTATCATTTCATTGAGGGTGGGGATAATTTTGTCACCATTAGGTACTGGGAGAGAGCCACCTGGGAAGAAGTCGCTTTGTATATCAATTAATAGCAATAAATCAGTAGGCTGAATATCTTTCATTTAAGTAAATCCTGGAGTATAATTACCTTTATTAAGTATAGACTTGAGGTTTGGCTTCGTCAAAGTCCTCTGGCATAATAAGTTGTTAAAATAATTGAAGGCACCTACCTAATATGGGTTTATTATATAGATACAAAGCGACCTTGTCATACATCATTTTCATCGTCATTCTGAATTGTTTGTATTCCTATTTACCGATGATTAGTTTATACAATCAATTATTTACTCCAGCAGATATGATTGTAGGAGCAGTTTATATTTTTAGGGATTTTGCTCAACGAGAAATAAAACATAAAGTAATGATTGCGATGCTTTTTGGTGCATTGCTAAGCTATTTTATGTCTTCAAAAGAAGTCGCTTATGCGAGCGTATGTGCATTTATGGTGGGCGAGACCATCGATTGGATAATTTTTAGCTTCACGAAAAAACCACTTTCTCAGCGCCTGATTTGGTCTTCGGTGATTAGTGCACCGGTAGATAGCTACGTATTTATGGTAATGATTAATCGTTTATTATTTTCAGAATTTGTTTTTATGAATGTTTCAAAATTTGCGGGAATATTAGTGGTGTGGTTGATATGGAAGCGGTGTAGTGTCCTTCGGGACAGCTCCCCCCTGGGGGGGGAGCAGATTAATACCAAGCTGTACGAACTCTGACTTGCTTCATATAAAGACTTTCATGACCCTGATAAAGCACAAACCAATTTTTACTCATGCGATCAATATCACCAATCACATAAGATCCAGCGTCACATCGATAGGTTATTTCTTGCCCAGAAAATTCACCCGTTGTTAGGGTGGAATAGGTGCAGTATTTTCCGTTATTCAGTTCTAAAGCCCAAGGCAGAGCTTTTCTAACATTAAAATGAAGAGATTTAGTGGTCGAAGGCAGTGGTGCATTTAATTTTACGAGCACAGCGCCTTTATCCCAAGGTGTTTTCATACAGATCACAGATTGATGATCTTTGATGGGATTTTTAAAGCAAGGATCAAGAATTTCGTTGTTTGCACGACATCGCCAGGTATTTGGTCTGGAGCTATTAATATATGAGTTGGTCCAACAAGTTCCTTTAATTTCCTTCGTTATTTTTAATTTGGTATTCACACCTTGAGCCGTAAATGGGGTAATCATTCGGATTTCAGTGGTCACCGGTTCCTTATCGTGACCACGAAAATGATAAGGAGAGCCCTGTGAAATAAGGGGCCATATCAGGCTGAAAATAAATAAAAGTGTAGCTCTGCACATGTGCGCAACTTCCTTGTTGAATCTTTACACTATAGCAGATAATAAAAAATTTACTGGGATGAGACCCTAGTTGACTCAGATTCATTCCCCATTTACACTAATTCTCTATGAAAAACCAAAAAAACATACTGTGTATTATGGGGCCAACTGGGGTAGGAAAAACAGATTTAGCAATTCAAATCGCTACGCAATTCCCTGTAGAAATCATCAGTGTGGATTCAGGCATGATTTATCGGGGGATGGATATTGGTACCGCTAAGCCTTCCGAAGAAGAACGCCAATCAGTACCACATCATTTAATCGATATTTTAGATCCCTCAGACATTTATTCTGCTGCACAATTTCAAGAAGATGCTTTAGGACTGATAGAGGCCATCCTTCAGCGTGGCAAAATACCTTTATTAGTCGGCGGAACAATGCTGTATTTCAAAGCATTATTGGAAGGCTTAGCGCCAATGCCGGCTGCTGATTCCCGCATTCGTACAAAAATCACGGAAGAAGGTGAACGTGAAGGGTGGGAATATTTATATCTGCTTTTAGAGGAAGTGGATCCATGTACAGCCAAGCGAATTAAACCAACGGATATACAACGTCTACAACGAGCTTTGGAAGTGTATGAATTAACGGGTGTACCGATGTCGGCCTGGTGGGAGAAGGGCCAAGATTATGTTTTTCCCTATAATGTATGCAAAATTGCAATAACACCACGAGATAGAACATTTTTAGTCGAACGAATTCAACAACGTTTTGATTTAATGATAGAAAGGGGTTTCCTTAAGGAAGTAGAGCAGTTATACTCGCGTCCGGATTTACATTCTGGTTTGCCGGCTATCCGCTGTGTGGGTTATCGACAAGTGTGGGATTATTTGTCGGGCAAATTAGAATACTCCGAGATGCTAGGGCGTGGTGTAATAGCCACTCGGCAATTAGCAAAGCGTCAGATGACGTGGTTACGTGGTATGAATGATTTGCATCATTTTGAATGCGAAGATTTTAAATTACTTGATCGGTCTCTCGCTTTAATTGCAGAAAAGCTCAGTTAAAATAATCGGTTAGTGTTAAGCTAACAACAAGGAGAGTAGAAAATGTCAGCAGCAACAAAAGGGCAACAACAGTCACTGCAAGAACCGTTTTTAGAAGCCTTACAGAAGGAACAAGTTCCAGTATCGGTTTATTTAGTAAACGGTATTAAGTTACAAGGTAAAATTGAAGCATTTGATCCGTATGTCGTCTATTTGCGAAATAGTTTTAGCCAAATAGTCTATAAACATGCAATATCTACCATTGTGCCAATGCGCAAAATCGTATTAGAAGGCTTCGAAATCACAGAGGACATTCTTCCTGAAGAATTCGAGTAATTCTAATCTGCAATTTGAGAGACCGGGCGGTGGTGAAAAAGCCGTCCTGGTCCACATCAAATTTACTCAAGTTCATGATATTGACGATACCGAAGAGTTTGTTGATTTAGTGCAATCAACAGGCGCTGAGATTTTGCGTCTGATCTCTACCACTCGTGATAAGCCGGAAGCTAAATACTTTATCGGCACCGGTAAGGCTAAAGAAGTGTTGGAATGTGTTCAGACTCATCAGGCGGATATTGTTCTTTTTAATCATGCTTTAACGCCTGCACAACAACGAAATCTTGAAAAATTATTTGAGTGTCGTGTGTTGGATCGAACGGGTTTAATTTTAGATATATTTGCTCAGCGTGCTCGAACCTTTGAGGGTAAGCTTCAAGTTGAATTAGCACAGTTGAAACATCTTTCTACCCGTTTAATTCGTGGTTGGACGCATTTAGAGCGGCAAAAAGGGGGTATAGGACTTCGTGGTCCTGGTGAAACTCAGTTGGAATCGGATCGACGGATGATTCGGGTGAAAATAAAAAATATTATGAATCGCCTAGAAAAAGTGAGATCTCAACGTGAGCAGAATCGAAGATCGCGTAAAAAAAGTGAAATTCCTACGATTTCAATTGTGGGATATACGAATGCCGGAAAATCCTCTTTATTTAATGCGATGACTTCATCGAATGTTTATGCGGCAGATCAATTATTCGCCACCTTAGATACCACCTTGAGACATTTAAAACTGCATGAATTAGGTGATGTGGTTCTTGCGGATACTGTGGGATTTATTCGAAATTTGCCGCATCATTTGGTGGATTCTTTTAGAGCGACCTTGGAAGAAACTCGTGATGCAGATTTATTATTGCATGTCATTGATGCTGCACATCCGCACCGAGTTGAAATGATTGACGATGTAAATATGGTCTTAAAAGAAATTGGTGCAGATCACGTGCCACAGTTGATGATCTTTAATAAAATCGATTTATTGCCCAATATTCGGCCTCACAGTGAGGGTGATAAAATATGGGTGTCTGCAACGAAAAAATTAGGACTAGAGTTAATCGAGCAGACCATTGTCGATCATTTAGCCAAAGATATTGTTCGTTGTGATTTAATTTTAAAACCTTCACAAGGAAAATTGCGCTCAACCTTGCATGATTTGGGGGTGGTCTTGTCAGAATATATTGATGCCGAAGGGTCGTGGAATATTTCGGTTCGGATGCAGCGGCGGGATTATGATCGGTTGATACATTGAGGTCCTTTTCGAATATTTACCCTCTATGAGCAAGACCACTTTTACAGTACAATATCTTGTTCAAATTCTTTTGGAGTAACGAGATGGCATGGGATGAGGACAATAATAATCGCAAGAAGGATCCTTGGCGAGGTAACAGTAATGACAAAGGTCCCCCTGATTTAGACGAACTGGTTCGTCGGGTTAAACGCAAGTTAGAACAATCCTTTGGTGTGAAAAAATCGAAGAGTCCTGTGACAAATTCTAAATCGACACTTCCTGCTTTTTTTAGTTTTGGTTTTATTGCACTGGCCTTATTCGTGTTATGGGTAATTTCAGGCGTTTTTATCGTGAAACCTGCAGAACGTGGGGTGATATTGCGTTTTGGCAAATATGCCACAACGGTTGAACCTGGCCCACACTGGATTCCTCGCTTTATTTATTCAAAATATATCGTCAATGTTCAACAAATATCCTCCTTTAAATATCAAGCTGAAATGCTGACCAAAGATGAGAATATTGTGGGGGTGGATCTGTCGGTACAATATAGAGCTGCTAATCCTCGTGAGTATCTTTTTAATGTTATTCAACCCGAAGAAAGCATACAGCAGGCTACTGCCAGTGCGCTACGTCAGGTCATTGGTCATACTACCTTAGACAGTATTTTAACCACAGGTCGAGAACAGGTGCGTACCGAGGTGAATGAAGTTTTGGTCAATATTTTATCGCCTTATAACACTGGTCTCGAAGTGGTGGATGTTAACTTGGAACCAGCAAAGCCACCGGAACAAGTCACTGAAGCCTTTGATGATGCGGTTAAAGCGCGTGAGGATGAACAACGTTATATCAATCAAGCGGATGCTTATTCTGAGAAAGTCACAGCGACCTTACGCGGGAAAATACGTCGGCTGCTTGAAACCGCTGAAGCGGATAAACGCCAAATCGTTGAAGGTTCCAAAGCAGATATTGCTGGATATTTAGCGATTCTTCCTGAATATAAATCGGCTCCAACTGTGACCAGAGAAAGATTGTATTTAGACACCTTGGAAGGTATTTTGACCAAAAGCAGTAAAGTGGTAGTGGATGTCAAAGGTGGAAATAACATGATGTATATTCCACTGGATAAATTGTTAGAAAAACATGCCTTAGATTCCAATGTGGTGGAAAGTTCAGAGGTGACTAAGGAAGCTAAAGAGCCTAAAGAACATGTGGCTGCGCTTCCTCCTCCTAAAGAGGAACCCTTTAGCTCAAGGCCAACTTACCCAGATGAGTTTTCTCGCGGAGGTTATCAATGGCAGGAATAAAACAAAGTGGCTTAGTTCTCCTCGCAGTGCTTATTATTTTGGCTCTTATGAGTGTGTTTATTGTGAAGGAAGGTGACCGTGCGATGGTATTGCGATTAGGTGAGATTGTCGCGGATGCTCACACGGGTGAGGGTAGACTTTATCAACCGGGAATTCATTTTAAAGTTCCATTAATCAATACGGTTAAGCGTTTTGATATTCGTTTGCATACGATGGATGTTCAGGCCTCACGTATTTTAACGAATCAGCAAAAATATGTTTTAGTGGATTATTATGCAAAATGGCGTATCAAAAATTTACCCTTGTACTATAAAACCACCGGTGGATATAGTTCCAGAGCTGAATCGTTGCTGTCTCAAAAAATTAATAATGCCTTGCGTGCACAGATTGGTAATTTAAGTTTGAGTGATGTGATTTCGGGTGCCCGAGGTGATGTCATGGAAACCATGAAGAATCAATCTAATCTGGCTGGTGAGCGTTTGGGTATTGAAATTATTGATGTTCGAATCAAGAGGATCGATTTGCCAGCAGAAGTGAGTAAGTCGGTATTTGAAAGAATGCGAACTGAGCGTCAGCGTGTTGCTACCAAACACCGATCTAATGGTGAGGCGGTGTCTAATGCGATCAGGGCCAAAGCCGATGCAGAAATGACCATTGGTTTAGCAGAGGCTCAAAAAGAAGCCTCAGAGATTCGCGCCAAAGGCTCAGGTGAAGCCGCAAGTATTTATTCCAAGGCTTACAAAAAAGATCCCGAATTTTATTCTTTTTACCGAAGTCTGGAAGCCTACAAACATTCATTCAGCAATAAATCGGATTTATTATTATTACAACCTGATAGTGACTTCTTTAAATATTTCAATAAGTTGAAGAATAAAAGTGATGTTAAAAAATAACTTTAAAAGGTAATGAAAATCAATGTCTAAAAATATCATTGTCATCGGTACCCAATGGGGTGATGAGGGAAAGGGGAAAATTGTTGATCTGCTAACTGAAAATGTTTCAGCGGTTGTTCGCTTTCAAGGTGGGCACAATGCTGGCCATACCTTAGTGGTGAATGGTGAAAAAGTAGTGTTGCGTTTAATTCCCTCTGGTATCTTGCATGAAAATGTTATCTCATATATTGGTAATGGAGTGGTTTTATCACCTGCTGCATTTATCCAAGAAATGGATGAATTAGCAAAAATTGGGGTAGATGCTGCTAGTCGTTTGAAAATCAGTGCATCCTGTGCCTTATTATTGCCTTATCATGCGGCTATTGATAAAGCCCGAGAAAAGGCCTTATCCTCTAAGGCCATCGGTACGACCGGTCGAGGGATTGGTCCCGCTTATGAAGATAAAATTGCTCGTCGGGGTCTCAGAGCTGGGGATCTATTAAATGTGGAAGATTTTACTCGTAGACTCATGGACTTAAGTAAATATCATAACTTTATACTTCAAGAATTTTATTGTGCTGAGCCTATCAGTTATGAAAGCGCTTTAGATGAAATGCTACTGGCCGCAAAACGTATTACTCCCTTACTGACGGATGTGAGTTCTGAGCTAGCTGCCTTGCGTAAACGAGGTGCGAATATCTTATTTGAAGGTGCTCAAGGTGCCTTATTAGATAACGACTTAGGCACTTATCCTTATGTGACTTCTTCAAATACATCAGCGGGAGCGGCTGCCACGGGTACGGGTTTTGGTCCATTGAATTTTGATTATGTGTTGGGGATTACTAAAGCCTATACCACCCGAGTGGGTTCAGGTCCTTTTCCGACGGAATTGAAAGATGAGACGGGTGCTTATTTGGCGAAAAAAGGGAATGAGTTTGGTTCTGTTACTGGGCGGCCTCGACGTTGTGGGTGGTTAGATGTTTTTGCCCTTAAGCGATCTTTTAGTTTTAACAGTGTTTCTGCCATTGGTTTAACGAAACTTGACGTGTTGGATGGGATTAAAACCTTGAAGATTTGTACGGGATATTCCCTCAAGGGTGAGTTATTAAGCTATTGGCCAATGACTTTGGAAGATTTGGAACAATGTGAACCTGTTTATGAAGAATTACCGGGTTGGGAAGAGTCAACGTTTGGAATCACTGATATCAATCAATTACCGGCGAATGCCAAAGCTTATGTCAAACGTATTGAAGATCATCTTGGGGTGAAACTGGATATTCTTTCAACAGGGCCTGATCGTAAACATACCATTTTATTAAATAATATATTTTAAAAATTTAAGTGCCACTCGGAAAGAAGCCAGCGACAGCGGGATCTTGTATCAGGACACGCCGTGAATCCGTCCATGGAGGCTCGGAAAAAACATCCCTGTTTTTTACGGTCCTGATACAAGATCCCGCTGCCGCTGGCTTGGTGTCTGGTTATTGTTATGGTTATAAAGTAAAAATTGCTTTTTCGGTTTGATTGATAATTTGTTCAGATTTTGTGCTGCTAAAGAAGAAGAAATTTCCTCCTGCTGCTTTTTTAATTGCACAAACGGGGAAGTAGAATACGACTAACATCGCAATTGCCAAAAGAATGTTTGCTAGGATGGGTTTCCAGATGCTGCGGTGTTTTTCTAAGGTTGGTCTTGCTGTATCAATCCTTTTTTTGCAGTTTTTTTGGAATTTTTTTAATTGTTGAGCTTGTTCATCTTCTGACATTGCAAAAAAATTGTCACATAATATTTGCAAATCGTTGTGAAGGTCTTTGGCAACTTTTGCTTCATTCTTATATCCGCGTTTTTTCAAATCCTTAGCTTTGCTATGAATGGGTTTGATGCTCTCCAGAACATTTTTTGCAGCTTCAGAGAGTTCAGGTTTCACGGTATCTTCGGATTCATCACTTTCACTGGATTGAGAAGAAGGATTTTCACTCTGGCTGCTGCGATTGAGAAATTGATTCAAATGTTCAGCGGAAGGAGGTACGAATCCAAAAGGATTATTTTGCTCTCCTTCTAAGACCAGATTAAAAATAGACTCCTCAGCATCACGTGTAATTAATGCTTGTTGGGCGATTTCGTTATTCGCAATAGCCAAGGCATGAGTGCTTAAAATCTCTTGGGTGAGGGCGGGATTTTTGATGGTAGCTTGTTGGGTGTAATCCTCTGGAACTGCACCGTATAGACAATCTTGGCTCATTACCGCGCTAAGAATTTCTACGTGAGTAGGACCACAACCATGATTTGAGGGTTGTGAAATCAGAACCTGAGTTTCAAGGGTATTCACTGTTAAACCACAGAGTTTAGTGGCTGCGAGCAATTCTCCGGGCATACCTTGGTTGATATCTGGCACGGTAAAATTTGAATTAATGCAGCGCATCACATAGTCGCCTTTGCCTTTTGGCACTAGCGAAAATAAAAGATAATGACCTGAACCATTTGGATTACAAGCTCTGACGGATATACAAATTTCTTCATTTGGGAATTGTTTAACACTTTTTGCCAATTGTTTTGCTAATCTCTGCTGATTTTCAAGACGGGTCTTTTGGAGTTCTTTAGTGCTTTTTGCATCGGATAAATCATAGAGGCCTATCCAAACCCGATTTTTATTCGCGTTAATGATAGGATCTTGATCAGCATCTTGTGCATAGGTATTTTTCAGTGGAGCAGGATCATTTAATCGAAGACGAATTAAATGCTGAACCAGATCACGTGAATAGAGAGGATCTTGTTTAAGAGTCAGGGTCATTTGAAGGCTTTTCTGCCCAGGTTGAGTGTTTTCAATCAGTGCGATTTGATCGTCGATATCAATTCTTATTCTATTTCTTTCCGTTCGTAAATAGCGTTTTTCCGCAAGCTCTAGTTTGAATGGAGTCTCAAGGGTCATCGCAATGCTTTTGCAGGCTTCTTCCAGTTCGGCTAATAATTTTTTCTTTATCTGTTCAGGTTTGAGTGTGTTTTCGGCCTTACGAATTTCATTTGCTCTATCATGAATCGCTTGGAAAGCCCCTTGGATTGGTTTTGTTGCCGCTTGAATGAGCATGGCTTCAGGAGAGTCCGTGATATTAAGCTTTTGAAGCATCTCTTCAAAGGACATTTTTATGGCCTCTTCAAGGATATCTTTCAATAAAGCCTCACAAACCTCATGAATATCAACAGCATTAATGTCAAAGGGCTTAGGTGTTGCACCCTGGCTGCGACATTCTTTAAGGTACTCTTTTGAGACTGAAACTGTCTTTTTTTGCATATGTTTATCGCTTTAAATTAATACGAATTATAATTATACCAAAAATAAATAAATTATCAAGGTCTAAAGCGCTAGATCGCGGTCTGCCGAGGAGAGGACTCGAACCTCCACAGGGTTTCCCCCACAAGCTTCTGAGGCTTGCGTGTCTACCAATTCCACCACCTCGGCGTATGAATAACTATTCTACCTTTTTTCTCTAAAGAGTTGTATGCTCTATGGTTATGAAATCATTAGCTCAACTCATCTTATTGAAAGACCAAGAACGCAGACTCCTGGCGGGTAACCTTTGGATTTATAATAATGAAATTGATAGTCAACGCACACCGATCTCAGGCTTTGGAAAGGGTGAGTTGGTTCGAGTGGAATCTTCGCGTGGGAAAGCGCTTGGCATCGCTTATATTAATCCTCATACCTTGCTGTGTTCTCGTTTGTTAACGCGAAATTCTCAGCAAAATATAGATGTGGATTTTTTTAAGGAACGATTTTTGCAAGCGAATGCTCGTCGTCAGCGCTGTTATGATGAGCCTTTTTATCGTATGGTATTTTCTGAAAGTGATGGATTACCGGGATTAATTGTTGATCGATTTAATGATCTTTTTGTGGCTCAAATTAATACAGCGGGTATGGAAAATCTGCGTTCTATGATTTTATCGGCCTTGATTGAATGCTTTTCACCTGCAGGAGTGATTTGGAAAAATGATTCATCCTATCGTGAGATTGAACAACTTCCAAAAGTGGTCGAAATCGCTTTTGGTGAAGTACCGGATGAGTTTTTGGTCAAAGAAAATGGGTGTGAATTTTTTATGAACCCACAAGCAGGTCAAAAGACGGGGTGGTTTTATGATCATCGTGAAAATCGGCATCAGATCTTAGGCTATGTGAAAAATAAACGAGTATTGGATGTATTTTCTTATATAGGTGCCTTTACGATTCCTATCGCTAAAGCAGGGGCGAGGGAAGTGATCGCTGTGGATAGTTCGGAGAGCGCTTTGCAAAAATTGCTGCAAAATGCTGAGCATAATCAGGTTCAGGATAAGATCATGATTTGCGAAGGGGATGCTTTTGACATCTTAAAACAGCTTAAAAATGCGGGTGAGAAATTTGATGTGATTATTATAGACCCGCCGGCTTTTATTAAACGTAAAAAAGAATTTAATGCGGGTTTTCAGGCTTATAAGCAGCTGAATCAATTGGCGTTGACCTTGTTGGCACCTGAGGGTGTGCTTTTAACAGCCTCTTGTTCAATGCATTTGTCGAGTAGTGATTTGCAGAATTGTGTTCGGCAGGCTGGGGTGGCCTTGAATCGACAGGTGGTGATTTTAGAGCATTGTCATCAGGGCCCTGATCATCCAATTCATACGGCCATTGCTGAGACGAATTATTTGAAAGGCTTTATTGTTACTTAGCTTTATCTAAGCCCATATCTACCTTATTTTCACCTTCATTCAACACCTCAGAACAATTATATTTTTTATAATCCTGTAATAATATTGCCTGACGACTGGGTGAAGACCATTGAGTGTCATGATTAGGGTCATTTGATTGGAAGATAATTGTGCGTTTTAATTCTTCGCAGACTTGGAAGGGGCTTAAGGTTTTTCCTCTTTCCATGCTGAACATATTTTTGCAGCCACTAAAGCTAAGTGCACTAGCAACCAGGCCAGCCAAGATTATTTTCCTTTTCATTAAACTTTTCTCCTGTGGTGGTGTACAATTAAACGATGACTGAACAATACCACAAAAATGACCCTTATGCGAAGCGAGAAGCGGAGAAATATGAACGCCCTGTTTCTAGCCGTGAATTTATTATGGAATATCTCGAGGAGTTGGGTAAGCCAGCTTCTTTTCAACATCTGTGTAAAGTCTTTAAAACCGAGGAAGAAGATCTCAAAGAAGGATTGCGTCGTCGTTTAAGGGCTATGGAGCGCGAAGGACAGATTTTTGTCAACCGACGTGGCAAATATATGTTGGTGAAAAAATTATCCTTAATTCGAGGACGAGTTCAGGGGCGTAAAGACGGGTATGGGTTTTTATTGCCGGATGATGGTTCAGAAGATATTTTCCTCTCTGCACAGCAAATGCAACGTGTATTTTCTGGTGATGTGGTTTTAGTTCAGGTGATAGGTCAGGTTCGTAAAGGGCGTCGTGAAGGAATTATTGTAGAAATTTTAGAAAGTAATACCACTGAAATTGTGGGTGTTTACCACGAGGAGAGTGGTGTCTCATACGTGATTGCTGATAAAAAATCCATATCCCAAGATATTGTGGTGCAACCACAGCATAATGCAGGCGCTAAACCGGGTGAATATGTGGTGGTACGGTTATTGACTCAACCTTCGGTTCGTCGACAAGCAACGGGACAGGTGATTGAAATACTAGGTGATCCTTTTCAACCGGGTTTAGAAATTGAAATTGCTGTGAGAAATCATGCCTTAAGACATATCTGGCCTGATGAAGTGAGTGCAGAAGCTCAAGCCATGCCAAATAAGGTGCAAGAATCTGATATGGTGGGAAGAAAGGATCTTCGCAATTTAGCCTTTGTCACTATTGATGGACAAGATGCCAAAGATTTTGATGATGCCGTTTATTGTCAACGCACTGCTAAAGGGGGTGGTTGGAATTTATTCGTCGCCATTGCCGATGTCAGTTATTATGTTCGTCCTAATACAGCCTTAGATCAAGAAGCAGAATTACGCGGAAATTCAGTCTATTTTCCACGACGTGTCATACCGATGTTACCTGAAAAAATTTCTAATGGATTATGTTCTTTAGTTCCTAATGAAGATCGATTGGTGATGGTGTGTGAAATGAGCGTCGATGATTCGGGAAAGATGCAAAAATATAATTTATATGAAGGTGTGATTAGATCGCACGCGCGATTAACGTATAAAGAAGTAGCTAAATATTTAGCAGACGATAAAGAAGATTCTCATCAATATTTCAAGGAACTCAAAGAGCTGCATCAATTGTACAAGCGATTACATAGGCTTCGCAGTATTCGTGGCGCTTTGGATTTTGAAACTACTGAAACTCGCATTATTTTTGATGATAATCAAAAAATTGAACGAATTATTCCCATTGAACGTAATGATGCCCATAAAATTATTGAGGAATGTATGTTGATGGCTAATGTGGCTACGGCGAAATTTTTAGTGCAACATAAATTACCTTTATTATTTCGTGTGCATGCAGGTCCTGAGTTGGATCGATTACAAAAATTACGAGATTTTTTAAATGCTTTGGGTTTGCGATTGAGCGGTGGAGATAATCCACAATCTTTGGATTATGCCAGACTCTTGGATCGAATTGAAAATAGACCTGATGCTCAGTTAATTCGATTAGTGTTATTGAGATCTTTGGCTCAAGCAATTTATACTCCTGAAAATGTAGGGCATTTTGGTTTGGCTTATGATGCCTATTGTCATTTCACCTCACCCATCAGACGTTATCCAGATTTGATTATACACCGTGCCATTCGACATGCTTTAAGCAATGAATCGGTAGGGAATTTTGAATATAAAGTAAAACGATTAAAAGAGATTGGTACGCATTGTTCAATCACTGAACGTGCTGCTGATCTTGCGAATCGTGATGTGGTGGATTGGTTAAAATGTCAGTATATGATGAATAAAGTGGGTAATGAGTATGATGGAATTATTTCTGATGTGACGGGATTTGGTGTTTTTGTGGAGCTCAAGGATGTGTTTGTTGAGGGTTTGGTACATATTACTGCATTGGAAGAAGATTATTATACTTTTGATAAAACTCATCATCGATTGGTGGGTAAGAAAACGAATACGGTTTATAAATTGGGTGATTCTTTGCGAGTTAAAGTGGCTCGTGTGAATGTTGATGATCGTGAGATTGATTTTGTTGTGTCTGATTAATTGATAGTTGTCATCCCGGCGGAGGCCGGGATCCAGTCTTGATATAATAGAGATTTCAATATCATGAAATAGAGCCACTCGGAAAGAAGCCAGCAGCAGCGGGATCGTGTATCAGGACACGCCGTGAACCCATCCATGGGGGCTCGGAAAAAACATCCCTGTTTTTTACGGTCCTGATACACGATCCCGCTGCCGCTGGCTTGGAGCAAGATTAATTTTGGGAGTTCGAGGGGGAAAATTATGGTGTTAAACTGCTTTCTTCTTCGTATTCAATTTCAGGTGCAGATGATCCTGGAGGGTGTCCATTTTCAGTCGCCTTATGAAAACCATTAATTGCAGAATTACGTTGAAGACCTAGTAAAGCAGCTTTAGAGACATGGAAAGTTTCAAAAGTATTATTTTCACCTTTAAGGGTAATTTCGACCTGTTCATCTTCTTGTTCTTCACTTTGATCCGTTTCAAGAGTTTCTTGCTGAACTTCTTGTAGGGCTTGGCATATTTTTTTGTGGTGATTCAGATCATTAATTTCATCTTTAAGCGCACATTTATCAATTTTCGATCCTTGCATAATGCTGTGACTCATTTCACGCTGTCTGTCGCGTAAAAATCGTAATACTCCGGTGCCTGCACCGAGGAAAACAGCGAGAATGGTGATAGGAATCAGTATTTCCGGAGCTAAGGTGTAGAAGAGGGTCAAGGTGATGATACCCGCTGCTGTAATTATGCCAAATAATACAGGCATCACATAGGGTCCGGCATGTTTTTTAATTGAAGAAAATAGTGGACTTAGAATTACATTGATGGCACTCAAAATAGGTGCGAAAAAATCCACGATTTGATTCAAGTATTGTTGAAGAACTTCTGGTAATTCGTGTCCAAAAATTTTGAATGAATTTTCTGGGGCTTTGGCAGGTTTTTTGACATCATCTTCGTGATCAGATTCCTCTGCAGGCGCAATTTTTTTAATCAATAGATTGAGTTGTGGATGATCATCGAAATAATGACGCTGTTTTAATAATTCGGTTTTTAGAAGGTCCATTTTTTCAACAGGCGATTCTAGATCATCAATTTCCTCAAAGGTTGATTCGAAATCCTCTGCATATTCAGAGTCAGTGATCCATTGTCGAATAATAGTATAGGCTTTTTCTTCTGAAAAATTATCGATGCTTTCAACTTCAGATTGAATTTCTTCCAGTGTAGATTTAAAGTGATTTTTACTCACACAGCGTTTGAGAAATTTTAAATTCAGGTTGGCTTCTTTTATTTGGTGTTTTTTGTAATTAAATAATGCGACAACAAATCCAATGACTGTGACGATTGGCGCTACTAAATAATTATTTAAAGTTGCTAAGAAGGGTAGGTAGCGTGCGAGTGCCGCAATTTCAACCACTGTACCTGACCATCGGTAAGTGGTTACCAGCATTGAAGTCCAAAAATCAG
Organism: uncultured Gammaproteobacteria bacterium; assembly: GCA_964651735.1. Taxonomy (GTDB): domain Bacteria; phylum Pseudomonadota; class Gammaproteobacteria; order CAZYYU01; family CAZYYU01; genus CAZYYU01. Next base: position 117,634 of record CAZYYU010000006.1, read on the forward strand.
TTGCTTTGGATTTTGTAGTGGAGGTTAGGGTGTCTAAATTAATTAAATCACCCATTTCCATCGTATCAAGAATGTTTTTAACTTGATCAGGAGTGAGTTTGATTTTTATATCAGTATTGTTGCGTAGGTGACGAATAAGCTCTTTAGTACTTTTGGTCTTTTTCAAAGTGAGGCGATCATCTTTTTGTCGGAAAAATTTATTTTTACATTCCTCATCCACTTGCTCATAAATAGTATTCAGTTGCTCTTCGTTTAGGCCATCTTCTAAGGCATCTAATAAGCCATGATAAAGGCCTTTCATACTGATGGCAGGTAAATTAATGTCTTTTAAGGCTTGGCTCAGTCCAAAAAAATCTGCGCGTAATCGGGTATGAAAAATCTCTAAGGCCTGGTCAAACTGATCATCAATGGAATCGTTTGGATTAATAGGATTAGTAGTGTTAGCTTGATTAATTTGATCGATAAAAGTGGTTCGGTATTCATCAGCATCGGCCCCTTTGGGTATTTTACCGAAGTAATCAATAAAACTATCAAGATCATCAAATTGGCTCAGCATTTTTGACGAAGTAGCCATGACATTGATAGTAATAGGGTGGGTTTTGCTAATTCCCTCTATTTTTTTGATCTTCATTGGTAATCCTTTATACAAAGAAGCGATGTATCAGAAATTGAAGGAGTACGATAACATTCAGGGGAATATTTGGCAACGTTGACTAAAGTTGAAAACTGTGGTTGCTCATTTTTAATCCCCCCACTCCGCCCTACGGGCACCTCCCCCCGGAGGGGGGAGGAAAATTATTTTTTTAGAGCGAAAACTAAACCTGGCAGAGGTTTTTCGTTTTGGGTGCGTAGGGTGATTTCTTCTTCTGTATTGATGGTGAAACCATGTTTTTTGGCGAGACGGTGAATGTAATTAGGGGAATGTGTGAATCTGGCGGTTTGTTGTAGATGATAATCAGATTTTTCGCTTTCATCTTGTTTTTCTAAGGTGAATGCGAAAATTCCATTATTATTCAGTGCTTGTTGTACGAGTGAAAATATGTTGTCCAGATCTCCGATATAAGTGAAGACATCCCCTGCGATAATAATGTCGTTATTTTTTAGGGTTTTAAGGGCATCTTGAATATCCTCAGTAATAATTTCGTCGTAAATGTTTTTTGCTTTGGCTTCTATATTCATTTTGGGAGAAATGTCGATACCAATTAATTTTTTTGATAATTTTTTAAATAAGGTTCCGCATAATCCCGTACCACAACCTAAGTCTACGATGACAAAATCATTCTTTTCTGTACCTAGTGTTTTTAACACCGCCTCGTAGAGGTTTTTGGGTGATTGATAATGTAAATGTTCTGTTAAATGTTGTTCGAAGTAGGGGGCATATTGGTCGAATAAATTACACAGATACTCCTTGGGCGCTTTACTCTGATTATTGTTTTGTTCGAGTGCGTCTACTAAGTAGGTAATTTCCTCATTTTCAGGGTCTAATTGGTGGGCAATTTCATAATGGTAAGTGGCTTTGGGAATGTCATCTATTTTTAAATAACAAACCCCTAAATTGACATGAGCATTGAAATAATCGTTGTCATATTCGATGGCTTGTCGTAAAAATCCGATCGCATCCGATTGTCGTTCCTGATACATGTAAATTACGCCAATATTGTAGTAAATCTCAGGTGAGGCATGTGAGTCTAAAAGACTAATATAATGGATTAAGGCTTGGTCTAGGTTTCGAGTATTTAAATAAGTTGCACCTAAATTGTAGTGTGCTTCAAAATTTTGAGGATCGATAACCAGGGCTTTGTTAAAATATTGAATGGCATCCAGCGTATTTCCGCTGCTCAATAAGGCAGCACCTAAATTTATATAAGTGTCTACATGATCAGGATCATTTTCAATGCTTAGCTTATAATGTGTAATGGCTTCTTCTAGTGCTTCGCGTTGCTGTAAGATTTGGCCCAATTGACGATGAGCTTTTGCATGATTTGGATTGAGTTTCAGTGTATTTTTTAAATTTTCGATAGCCGCTTCAATTTGTTGATCATTTAATTGCGCAATCGCTAAATTAAAAAAAGCATTTTCCTGTGTTGGGTCAATGGCGAAGGCTTTTTCATAACAGTCGATGGCATTGCTCCATTGTTTTTGTTGGCTGTATAAAATGCCCAGCAAAATAATACCTTCAAGATGCTCAGGTTTTTTTTTCAACAAGGTCTGACAATAGTCAATAGCCTTGGCTATATCACCTTCATGTTGAGCTTCTAAAGCTAAATCATAGAGATTTTTTGACATAGAATATCGTTAAGATTTTAGAAGTTGATCCAGCAGTGTGGCTTGTTGAGGTTTATTTTGAGAAGCAATCAACTTTTTTCTTTCTTGCTTAATTTTTTCACTCAACTCGTACACGGCAAGAACATAGTGTTTATGTTTGTTATAACGAGAGATCGCTATAAAATTCTTAAGACCTAACCAATATTCATGACCATCGGCCGTGTCATATTCTACCAGTGCAACTTGGTGTTGATTATCCAGCGCTTTTTGAGGTTTTATTCCATGTTTAGATAATGAATCGATGGAATGCATGGGTAAAAATTTTGTGTCAGCAATGAGCTTTTTATAATCTTCACCTTCGATTTTTGCTTTAACAGCGATGGGTTGATTTTTTACCCATCCATTTTTTTTCAGATAATTAGCAATACTCAAAATGGCATCAGCATCATTATTTACTAGATCAGAAGGTTTATTTTGACGATGCGGTACGGCGTAATGACGATAGCTGCTGGGCATAAATTGGGGTAATCCAATTGCTCCTGCATAGGAGCCTTTAATATCGAGTGGATCAAAATCAAATTCTTCCGTCAGCAGAAGAAATTCCTCAAGTTCTTTTTTAAAGAAAGCGGATCGAGGAGGGTAGTTGAAGGCTAAGGTGGAGAGTGCTTGAAAAACGGGGAAATCACCTTTTGAGATACCGTATTTAGTTTCAACACCAAGAATAGCAATAATGACACTGGCAGGTACACCATATTCTTTTTCTGCTCTGGCTAAGGTTTTTTTGTGCCTTTCCCAATAATTCAGGCCATCACTAATTCGAGTGTCTGTGATGAATAATTCACGATATTTATACCAAGGTTTGGCCTCATAGGGCGTATTCATTTTTTCAATAACGGTATCATTCAGATCAATTCTTGAAAAAAGATCATCTAAGTATTCACCATCGAAATTATGTTTATCAACCATCTCTTCAATAAATTCATCGATGTAATCTAAAACATCGTTGTGATAAGGTTGGTGATGATAATGTGCCGCGAAACTTGAAGTGCTGGTTAAAATAAAAGCGATGGTGATCAATTTTTTAATCATGAGACTATATCCTTAGTGTTTATCTGTTATCTGCCAATCAATTGCCTGTGAGTCTGAATTGACATGATTATACCAAGTCCCGCCATAATAGTAACCATCGAGGTTCCACCATAGCTAATTAAAGGCAGCGGTAAGCCGACCACCGGTAAGATTCCAGTGACCATTCCGATGTTCACAAAAAAAGACATGAAAAAAGTGAGACTGATGCTTCCCGCAAGAAGACGAGAAAAAGTATCTTGGGCTTGAAGACTGATATACAGACCTCGAGCCACTAAACCTAAGAGTAAAATAATCAAAAGGACGCTTCCTAAAAATCCAAATTCCTCACCCGTCACCGCAAAAATAAAATCCGTGGCATGTTCGGGCAAAAATTGTAAATGGGATTGAGTACCGTTGAGCCACCCTTTGCCAAAAATTCCGCCTGAACCAATGGCAATTTTTGATTGAATGATGTGATATCCCGCACCCAGAGGATCACGCTCAGGGTTTAAAAAGGTGAGCACTCTGTCGCGTTGATAATTATGCATGAAATGCCAGAGTACCGGCATACACACGGCGACGAGCCCTGAAATAACGGCAATATATTGAATACTCAATCCGCTTAATAATAATACGAAAGCTCCAGCTGCACCGATGACAAGAGCGGTGCCAAGATCCGGTTGTTTTGCAGTGAGTAACATCGGAATAGCAAAAATTAGCGTACAAACCACAACGGATTTAATCGTGGGCGGCAAAGGTCTGTCGTGAAGGTACCAGGCGATCATCATGGGTACGGCCAGTTTCATGAGTTCTGAGGGTTGAAAACGGAAAAAACCGATACTTAACCAGCGTTGCGCTCCTTTTCCGATATGGCCAATAATATCGACTGCGACCAACATCCCTAATCCTACAATAAATACCAGCGGTACCCATTGGTAATAACGGTGTGGGGGTATTTGAGCAAAGATAAAGAGTACAGAAAGGGCCAGGGCAAAACGAAATAACTGTCGTGACAAAACAGCGAGGCTTTGTCCGCCTGCACTATAAAGAATAAAAATACCTGCCACCAAAACCAGCATTAAAAAGCTCAGTAGTATGGGGTCGAGGTGAAGTTTTTTTAAGGTCTCGCTCATGTTTTATCCTTGAGTAAATAAGCATCGATCACTTTTCTGGCAATATATTGTGCATTTTTGCTATTTTCAACAATAATAGCCAGAGCAATTTCTGGATCTTTAACGGGGGCAAAGACGATGAACAAACTGTGATCTTGGTAACGTTTTGGAACTTGCACATCGGGAAGCTCCGCATATTTGGGAGGTCTGTAAATCTGCGCCGTTCCGGATTTAGCCGCTGCAGAATAGGGCGGATTGCGACCAAATTTATAACCAGTTCCTGAAGGGTTAGTGCTGTTAATCACGCCTTGCATGGCTTCGATCACATAATCCCAATATTCTTCATTCTCGAGTTTGACGGGTGTTTCAGGAACGATGGGATTGAGTTGGGATTCACCTTTGGGGTTCATGGATTTGAACAATAAATGGGGTTGATATCGCACACCTCTGTTCGCGATTGTGGCAGCGCCTGAGGCAAGTTGCAGGGGGGTGGTGAGAATAAAGCCCTGACCGATACCCGAAATAACGGTATCACCAGGATACCAGCGAGCGTGCTGTGTGCGATATTTCCACTCGGGGGTTGGAACGATACCGGGCATCTCTTCCAAGGTGTCGATACCGGTGAGTGCACCAAAACCAAATTGTTTTAAGATCTCTGAGATATTTTTAATCCCTAACTTCATTGCTAAGGTGTAAAAATAGACGTCGCAGGAAACAATAATGGCTTTTCGTAAGTTGACATAGCCATGTCCCCGATCTTCCCAGTCATTATAGATATGTGAATTATTGGGTAAGGTAAACCAGCCGGGATCATGTAGCGTAGCCTCTGGGTCAACGGCCTGTGTGTTGAGGGCTTGTAGGGCTAAAAAAGGTTTGATGGTTGAGGCCATAGGGTATTGACCTCGCAGGGCTCTATTATAAAGTGGTTTATCTTCAGAGGTTTGTAATTCATTGTATTTGCTAGCACTTACTCCATTCGTAAAATCGTTGGGGTCATAACTGGGATGTGAGACTAAGGCTAATATTTCTCCCGTTTTGGGTTTGATGGCTACTAAGGCACCGCGTTCACCGGCAAAGCTTTCGTGGGCGATGTGTTGCAGTCTGCTATCGACCGTTAGGTACAAGTTTTCACCGGGTTCAGGAGGATGGTGTTCAACCGTTCTGACATTTCTACCCGCGGCATTTACTTCAACTTGATCGTAACCCACTTTACCGTGTAGCTGAGTTTCGTAATAACGTTCGATACCGACTTTTCCGATGTGATTAGAAGCACTGTAATCGGTTCGGTCCAATTTCTTTAATTCGCTTTCATTAATGCGGCCAACGTAGCCCAAAAAGTTAACCATCTCGGGTCCGTCCGGATAGTGGCGAGTCATTCGGGCGGTGACCATCACACCCGGAAAATCATGTTGATTCACATAAAATTTTGCCAGTTCCTGTTCGCTTAACTTAAGCTTCAGCGGAACAGGTTCAAAGGAACGATGCTGTTTTCGATGTCGGTTAAAAAGCGCCAAGGCCTCATCATCGATATTGACGATGGTTTGGAGTTTTTTGATGGTTTTCGGTAAATTGGGGATGCGATCAGGAATAATATCCAAGCTGAAAGTGGGGATATTTTCAGCTAATAAGACCCCATTTCTATCATAGATTAAACCTCGATTGGGCTCGATGGGGATCAGTGCCAATTGGTTTTGATCTGAGAGAGTTGTGTAGTGGGTATGTTGAATAATTTGGAGATAAGCAAGCCGGCCAATGAGCACTACTGTCAAGAGACCGAAGAGTGCGGCAAAGATGAGAACGCGAGACCTAAAGAGTCTCGACTCTTGATCGTAGTTTTTCAGGGTTATCCGGTTTTGCATGGCGGAACATTAACGTGAGTGGGGTATGGTTGCAAGTCTTAAGGTCTTTTGGCATTATTAACATTAGATAAGAGAAGCATTGACAGTAATTGCTAAAAATTGGTATTATATTATTTTATTAATCAATTCGGAGACTACCATGGACAAACACTATCACGGTGAAGACCAATATCCACCTCAAGATCAGGGCGAAGGCGCAATACCGCATCCTGTTGAAGCTGAAGGTGAAGGTAAAGAAAAAATAAGAGGCCTTAAAATAGCCCCGATTTTTAACCCTTTTCAAAGAGCGCCTGCGAATTGGAAAGATAAAACACTAGATAAATTGAAAAAGTCTCCATTAATTACGATGTTTGGGGGATATCACCATATTCTTTCACACACTAAGAACCCTCCAGTGGGCTACTTCGCTACAAATGCTCGTTTAATTTTATTTCCTCATCAGGCTGTTGATGATGAGCAACATTTTGGTTTGGGAACTTATGTGACTAACCCATTGGCGCCACTCGCTGCTCTAATGATGTATGCGATGCATAATTTAGATGATAATAATGCTTTGGGTATCATTGCACTGGCGATTCCTACCGTACCTTTAGTTTTTCTCGCACTTTTGCTCGATGCTCTTAAGATGGTGGTTACCTATATAGCACTTGCTATTCCAGCCGCGGTTGCCTTGCCTATTATGAATGCTATGGATAAGCATAAAGAGGGAAAAGGTGCAGCGGAATTTGATGACTATCATTATGCAGGTGGTCAAGAGCAGGGACAGGGAATTCAGCTCTAAGTAGAATATTACTTAAGGGAAGGGGTCAAATTTGACCCCTTTTTTTATTTTAATTTCGATGATAGGGATGCCCAATCAATAAAGAATGTGCGCGATATATCTGTTCTGCTACCAGAATTCTGACGAGGGCATGGGGTAGAGTGAGGGGTGAGAGAGACCAGATATTATTGGCTCTTTGGCGAATAGACTGATCTAAGCCGTCGGGTCCACCGATGATCATTGATATGGACTGGTGATTTTCTTGCCACTGCTTTATTTGCTTTGCCAAATCTTCCGTATTCCATAAGGTTCCGCGCTCATCTAAGGCGATGGTGTATTGTCTTTCAGGGATGTGTTCTAAAATAAGTTTGGCTTCTTCGATTTTGAGTTTTTCGATTGAGGTGGTTTTTGATCGTTTGGGCGTGGGAATTTCGATCAGGTTTAATTTGAGTGGGCCAGAGAGGCGTTTAGCGTAATCTTGGAATCCATTATTCACCCAGCTTGGGGCTCCCTTGCCGAGGCTAATTAAATCGATCTTCATTTTTTGCTGCGAGTTTCTTCGGCTTTGGTCCACAGCTTTTCTAAGCTATAGAAATCTCGGGTTTTGGGTTGCATGATGTGAACGATGACATCCACCAAATCAACGAGTATCCATTCACCTTCTACCTCACCTTCAACACCCAGGGGTACAACACCTTGGTGTTTGGCATTGGTGACGAGATGTTCAGCGATGGTCAGCGCATGTCGGCGGGAGGTGCTGCTGCAGATGATCATATAATCAGTGACCGAGGTTAATTCGTGCACGTCGATGTCAGTGACGTCTACGGCTTTGTAGTCATCCAGGGTGTCAAGGACTAGTTTTTTTAGCGCTTCGGGTTTCATAGCGGTTATCACTTGTAAAAAATTGTCTATTGTATAGGGAAAATGAGCTAGGTTGTAGGGGGTCCTCTCACCGTTTATGGGATATTAATGGTTTAAGTTAGTACCCTCTTCATTGGAATGAGAATCTTTATCCGTAGGTTTTTCACCAGAAGGAATTACTGCATCGGCTCCTCTTCTTATGGTTCTTGGCTGAAAACCTGAACTTCGTCTAAGGACTTTTAAGCCAGAAGTTAAGCTGGTAGATAAACCTAAAGTTCGTGGGCTAGCTTTTGATTTTGCAGATTCAGTGGGTTCCATTGTTTTTAAGAGATCTAGCATGATTTTTAGTTTTTGAAGTTGATTCAGATACATGTTAGTAGAGCTTGGAATTTTATTTTTTAGCACTTCAAATTCTCTTTTAAGTTCTTCAGATTTTTGTTCTAAATGTTGGGGAACTTTGGTGAAGACTATTTCTAATTTTTTTATTATCAGCATTTTTTCAAGTTCAAAATAAATGAGCATCATGTCGAAGAATTTTTCCTTGTTGCTTTGATTTTTTTCTTCGAGTACTTTTATCTTTAGGTTAAGGTTGGTTCTAAAGCCTTCTGCGCAGCTGAGTAATTTTATAGTAATCAGTAGTTTGATGAGCTGGGTGTCGGTTAAATATCGATGATCGATGCCCTTAGGAAATCCATTTTCTAAGTAATTATCTTTAAACACTGTGAACATTTCTAGACAGGGTTTGAATTGTTCATTATTAGTGAGAGTCGCATCCTCTTTAATTATTTTTTCAATTTTCCAGATAGTAATTTCAGGGTGAGGGAGCTCATAAGCAAAATCTTCGAAATAATCGCATTCGATATTCGCTCTTTGGGTCAGTATTTGTTTTAAAAGTTTCTGTGTGTATGAAGGGCTGTTAAAGGCATATTCGATGATAAAAAGTGATTGAATGTAATCTTTACAATCATTTTTGTTTAGAATCTCTCGAGTAATTTCAACCGCTTTCATCATCATGACGAGCTGAACGACACCGAGTAATCGTCTATTGGTAGCGGTACAAAATGAAGGGCCTCGGAGATATTGGATTTTTTCGTGTTCCGCCACAATGTTTTTGACGATATCTCCGGCGCTTTTCTCGTTAAAAATTCTATCCCAGTTATGCAGTAGGTGAAAAGCAAAAGCGAAGCAACCGGCGCGATCTAATCCGTCCGTGCAATGGATCATGAGCGGTTTTTTAGCAGCGAGGGATTCACAATATATTTTATAAAAGGTATCTATGTCGGGAGAATCAAGAAGCTGATTTTCGAATCCAGGTACAGCAGCATGATATATATACTTGACGCCTGTGATTCCCAGTTTTTCTCCCTTAGCATTCCAAGTGTATTTGCGGATATTTCCGCTGACTTCGAGAAGTTCACAATAATCGTGATAAGCTTCAAAATTTCCAATTCTACCACTGGGAAATTGATCGCCGAGAATGAGTAGGATGCCATCGTCTTGGGATGAGAGTTCAGTGGCATTCTCAAAACAGGCTTTCATGTAATTCAATCCAAAATTATCGAAGAAAAATTTGGCCTGACGATAAGCAATTTCATCGCCATTTTTTATATTGTCTAATAAGGAGCCCAGTTGAATTCTGTGCTCAAATAATCGATTGGGGGAGGGTTGCACAAAAAGAAATCCGCCCAAATGAGTTTGTCCTGCGATACCTTCGGTATGTGCGTAAAGAAAAGTACCAATTTTGAAAAGATTAGAAAACTTTTTATCGTAGGCGTCTAGAGTAGTTGCTTTGAGAACCTGTCCTTTTTCATTCATCGTTTGTGTTTTTTTTTCTCTAAAGTCGTAGTTAAAAAGGGATTCCATGCCTTCGGTGTTTAGATCGCAGTGTTGGTCGTTTGGGAGTTGTCTTAATATTTGAGGGAGGAGTCGTGTTAGCTCTACGAAGTTAGCGACTGTTGTAGCGAGTTGGAGGTCTTGGAGATACATAGAGGGCCTCTTGGAAGTTTTTTTGTACTATACAGGGAGTGTGAATGAGGTCAAGTATTTGCTCCCCTCCGCCCCTTTGGGACACCTCCCCCCGGAGGGGGGAGGACTTATTAATAGATTTTATTTGATTGAATGTAATTCAATACTTTTTTTGGCACACAAGCTGAAATATCCTTTCCACTGGAAGCAAGCTCTCGTAGTTTTGTTGCTGAAACAGGTGAGGGTGGAATTTGGGCAAAATATAGTAAACCAGAAGATTCATGAGTGAGTTGATGAATATCATTGGTAGTACACTCTGAAATCATCTGATTAAGCTCAGCATGTTGCGGAGAAAGGGATTGGGGTCGATTAACGATAATGACATGTGCGTAATTGAAAATATTTTTCCAGGATTTCCATGTATGAAAAGTTTCAAAAGAATCCGCGCCAATGATGAGTGCTAAGGGTGTATTTGGATAATCTTTTGCTAAGGATTTCAGAGTATCGATCATATAAGATTTACCCTGGCGTTGAATTTCTCGATCATCGACCCGAAGCTGAGTTTCATTTTCCAGTGCAAGTTTACACATACTGAGTCGTTGTTCTGGGCTTGCGATAGGTGCTTGTCGGTGTACAGGTTCGAAACAGGGTATAAATAGAATTTCTTTCATTGGAAATTGGAATAATAATTCCTTGGCAACGTGAAGATGCCCATTGTGTATAGGATCAAAGGTGCCCCCATAAATTCCGATGATTTTTTTCATATCGTCTTTCCTAGAGATAAGCTCATGATCATATCGGTGAGTGAATCAAAAACATTTCCCGCTTCTAAACCCTTGATCATGCGATCTGTTTTTTCGGCATTTTTCAGAAGTTTTACTAAAAGAGGCAGTGATAATTTTTTTAAGGCAGTGGATACGATGGATTGTTTTTTAGTCCACACCGCATATTGCTTATAAAGTTGATCCATAGATTTATTTTCCGACAAACCATAATGAATATTGATGAGGGTGCGAATTTCTCGAGTAATGGCCCATAAAATTAACACAGCTTCTGTACCATCTTCTTCCAAATGTTCTAAAATTCGAATGGCTTTTTGTGGATTTCCTGATAAAGCAGTATCCACTAATTGATAAATGTCAAAACGTGAACTGTCGCCAAGAATTTTTTCAATGTCTTGGGCTGAGACTTTTCCACTGTTGTGAATCAGCTTTATTTTTTCAATTTCTTGGGCGCTGGCGAGTAAATTTCCTTCGGTAAAATCGGCGATACTATTTAAACCTTCACTATCGGTACTTAATCCTGCTTGAGCCATGCGTTCTTTAATCCATGCTGTTAATTGTGATCTTTCGATAGGCCATGCATTGATAATCACACCCGATCTATCAAGGGCTTCATACCATTTCGTTTTGGTGGTGCTGCTTTCAATTTTTGGACAAATGATCAGTAGTAATTTATCGGGAGGAGGAGATTGCAAATATTCAAGCATCGCCTCACCGCCGGTTTTTCCAATAGATGCACTTTGGAAACGGCACTCTAGAATCGTTTTGGTGCTGAATAAAGATTGTGCTTTTGAGGCATAGAGAAATTCATCCCAGTCAAAATTTTTATCGATTTGAATAATCTCCTTGGATTCAAACCCCATTTTTTTAGCCTGCTGAAGGATTGCATCTCGCGATTCTTGGACGAGCAGGGGTTCGTCACCCGCCACTACATAAAAAGAAGCCAGTGAATTATGCAGGTGTCTTGTGAGTTGGTTTGGGTAAATTTTCATGGAAATGTTTGGCCACTTGGGGTGAGTTTAACCAGTAAATGAATTGCAAGGATAAATCGCGTTCCATTTCATTGGTGACTATAACGAGTTGATTATTAGTACTCAAGAGTTGGCCTGGGCTTAATGTGAGGTGCGCTCTGGTCACAATGGCTTGGTTTTTAATGATATAACGATTTTTAGGGTCTTTTACACTGAAATAAGCCGTGTAAGTAAAATGGAACACTCGTGATTGACTACTGGTACCGATGGTGGGTGCGGTTTGGGTGAGATTGGTTTTTTCGATATGCACCATGGCTTGAGCATGTTTTGGATCAGGGGCTAAGGCAAAATCTGCGTTAACGAGCTCTCGTCTAAATCGATTTGCCAAGGGAGAATACTGATCGGTAGAACTCACATAAATATTGTGCGTGTTACGATGGAGAGGATAATGTCGTAAATGAAAACTACATCCACTCAGAAAGCATATGACAAGAACTATAATTTTTTTCTTCATATGACAATATTAACCAAACGCTTAGGGACTACGATAATTTTTTTGTAAGATTTATCGGCGACTTGCTGCTTTAATTTTTGGTCGTTCAACACCAACTCAGTCACTGTTTTTTCATCCGCATCAACAGGAACGTTAATTTCACCCCGTTTTTTCCCATTGACCTGTACAACCAACATAATCAAATCTGTTTTTAGGGCTTTGCTATCGACCTTAGGCCATTTTTCTTCTGACACATCTTTGCCAAAATCGAGTTCTCGCCACAAACTGTGGCAGATATGAGGTGTAATGGGTGCTAAAATACAGAGGAGAATCGATAATGCTTCAAGACTCAGTTCAGCCTGGGTTTCATCCTCTAGCTTTAATTCATTCAGTAAATTAAATATTTTCATGCTGGCAGAAACTAAGGTATTGTATTGTAATCGTTCTACGTCATGATTCACTTGATTGAGAATACTATGCAGTTCTTTTCTCATTTGCTTGATGGAATTTTCAGCCTCAGAAAAATCATAGCGTAATTCATTTTTTTGGTTAAGTGCGATGAATAAATCTTTATTGGAATAAGCATAAGTCCACAGACGTTTCAAAAATTTATGTGCACCTTCCACACCACTGTCCGACCACTCTAAAGAATTTTCCGGTGGGGAAGCAAAAATAATAAATAATCGAACGGTATCGGCACCATATAATTTAATCAGTTCATCCGGAGAGACGGTATTTCCTTTGGATTTTGACATTTTTGAACCGTCTTTTAATACCATACCTTGGGTCAGTAAATTCGTGAAAGGTTCATCTGAATTCACCAATCCCTCATCGCGTAAAATTTTGTGCATAAACCGTGAGTAGAGCAGATGCATGATGGCATGTTCAATACCACCAATATATTGATCGACAGGCGTCCAATATTTTGCGCGGTCGTCGAGCATGGCGGTATCTTGATCATGACAACAATAACGCGCGTAATACCAGCTGGATTCCATAAAAGTATCAAAGGTATCGGTTTCACGATGAGCTGCTGCACCACATTGTGGGCAGTTCACCTGATAAAATTCTGGAATATTTTTTAAGGGGGAACCTGGTTCGCTGAGTATCACATCTTCGGGCAAAATGACGGGTAAATCTTTTTCAGCAACGGGAACCACGCCACAATCCGCGCAATAAATCATGGGAATTGGTGTGCCCCAATAACGTTGGCGTGAAATTCCCCAATCTCGTAAACGGTAATGTGTTTTTCGTGTGGCTTTATGTTGAGCTGCTAAAAATTCGGTGATGGCTTCAATGGCTGCTTTTGAATCTAAACCATCAAACTGACCAGCATTATATGTCATTCCAAATTCTGTCATTGCTGCTTTTGAAAAATCCCAGGCCTGATTGTTTTCAGATTGAATCACGGGTTTAATGGGAAGATGATATTTTTGAGCAAAGTCAAAATCACGTTCATCGTGCGCTGGCACTGACATGATGGCGCCTGAACCGTATTCCATTAATACAAAGTTTGAAATCCATACAGGAATTTCTTCTTGAGTCAGTGGATGAATAGCCATGAATCCGCTATTAATTCCACGTTTTTCCATGGTGGCCATATCGGCTTCTGCGACTTTGGTGTGTAGACAGGATTCAATAAAATCCGCAATCGCTTTATTTTTTTTCGCAGCGAGTTGCGCCAATGGGTGATTAATAGAAATCGCTAAAAATGTAGCACCCGGCAAGGTATCTGCCCGGGTGGTAAAGATTTGTATTTTTTCGTGATTTTTAATCTCAAAATCAATCATCACCCCTTCAGAACGTCCAATCCAATTCCGTTGCATCGTACGAACTTGATCAGGCCAACCCTCTAAGCTTTCTAATCCTTCTAATAATTCATCCGCATAATCGGTAATTTTTAAAAACCATTGTTTTATTTTTCGTCGCTCAACCAATGCACCGGAGCGCCAACCACGACCGTTAATAATTTGTTCATTTGCCAAGACGGTTTGATCCACGGGATCCCAATTAACATCCGCTTCTTTTTGATAGGCTAAACCTTTTTTGACCATTTGAATAAATAACCATTGTTCCCAACGGTAATATTCAGGGTCGCAGGTTTTTACTTCGCGTTTCCAATCAAAACCAAACCCTAGGCGTTTAAGTTGAGTGCGCATTTGATCAATATTGTTACGGGTCCATTCGGCTGGGGAAAGCTTATGTTGAATCGCGGCATTTTCAGCAGGCAAACCAAAGGCATCCCAACCCATGGGTTGTAGAACGTTTTTACCTTTCATACCCTGATAACGGGAGATCACATCCCCAATGGTGTAGTTACGAACATGTCCCATGTGCAACTGGCCGCTGGGGTAGGGAAGCATGGATAAGCAGTAATATTTTTCACGACTCAAATCTTCTTTGACATCGAAGCGTTGGTTGTCCTCCCAAAATGCTTGGGCTTGCTGCTCTATGTCAGCGGGATTGTAGATGGGTTCCATGGTGCCTAATTTATGAACTATGATCATTAAATCATACAGAATGGGGTGTGTGTTGTCATCTCTTCGTGCTAATCCAATCAGAAAGGGAGTCCTCTTTCAAAGAAACGGACATCCCTGTCCTTGTGTCTCCATTACATCCCTGTATCGCACATTCTTTGAAAGAGGACTCCCTTTCTGATTTAACAGTGAAGGGTTAAAGCTTAATATAGGTAATATGATTTGATTTTTATAAATTATTAATCTAATATGCATAGTATCCAAAGGAGGCCATCTTGAATTCATTTATATCTAATATTTCCAACAAAATCCGTAAAAGCGCAAATGTCGATTACACTTCCTCGACCTTATTTCCTATTTTGCGAGCCGATCAGATTATTCCTGAAAGTGAAATGATGACTTATGTGAAGAAAATCAAGAAATTTGTTCAGCTTCCCGATGCCTATTTTGATAAATACTACCAGACCTTAATTAATAATTTTGTTGAACATGTTCAAGTGTTGCCAGTTCAATATGGAGAACATTTGGGCGGGCTCCTACAAGATGGACTTCGACATGGTTATATGGCCCTAAAATTATTGATCGATACTGAAACCAAACCTTCCACACCTTTGTATACCTACGCCGTATTTAGTGTGGCACTGCTCGCTGATGTCTACCATATTATGGGAAATCAAAAAGCGATGATCTCAGATGCTGAAGGTAAGTTTATTGCCGAATGGTGTCCCTATCATAGCTCTATGATCGGAAAAGGGGATTATTATAAATTAAGAGAATTTTCTCGGGTTCCCGAATCTTTAAAACACGCGGCTAATCCAATTATTGCAACGAATATTTTACCTGAACTTGGCTTGTCCTGGTTAAGTTCTGATACCAGTATTTTTGATATGTGGATTGCAGTTTTAACGGGTCATGAAGATTGGGCAGGAAAACTGGGTCATTTAATTAAATTGATGAAATTAAATATCAAAGATGCTTCCTTAGAAGCGATTATCGGTTTGGTACCCCTGCGATTTTTAGAGGCTGAATTTACGGAGGATGCTGAGGCCTTTCTTCGATGGTTAAGAGAGCAACTTATCGAAGAAAAAATGACGGTGAATAAAAAAGATTCCATTGCACATGTGACTGAAGAAGGTTTGGTTTTTGATTGGAATAAAGTGTATGAGCGATTTGCAGCGGTTTATTCCAAGTCCCCAGGGTCGGTGATGTTACAAACACAATTAAATCACTTAGGACTTTCAAAACTCAGTGGTTTGGATTTTACCTTTGAAAAAGTATTTGGTGATATGGTAGCGCCCGCAAAGAGTGGTAAATTTGGATTTCTGGGTGGTGGAAATGGGAATCGAGAAAAAATGGTTCAAAAACCGATTGAAACCAAATCCTTTGGTGAACGATTTATCGTGGAAAAAGGGGCTTTGGGTGCGATGCCTTCATCAAAAGTCGCTCAAACTCCACCGCAAGCCGTGTTGATTAATGCACAACTTATTTATCCGGTATCGGTTCCGATACCTGAAGTCAGTCGAGAAGTTGGGCCGGCAGTCATTCAACAGAATCAACAGAGTCAATTGCCACCACAACAGGTTCAGCCTCAGAAAGTGGTTGAGGTTGTGAGTGTACAACCGGTGAGTAAGAAGTAGTTTTTTCTTGTCATCCCGGCCTTCGCCGGGATGACAATGGCGCCTCCCAAAAGGTTTTCCCACTCAATCCAAATACAGTACTCGATAATGTTCCTGTCGTGTCTTCTTGTAATTTATCTTGAATTTCCCCATCCGGTTTGATGATGGCAGTTACCCCAGTATTCGTACTGAAAATGATATAACGATGCGTTTCTAAGGCTCGCATTTGCGCCATTTGCAGGTGTTGATATTTAGCCACCGAATCGGCGTACCAACTATCATCGGAGATGACTAAGAGTAAATTCGCCTCTGCTGAACTAGTCCGAACTAAAAAGGGAAAAATAATTTCATAACAAATAAAGGAGGCAATTTTCACCCCTTTGACTTCCAGTAATTTTTGATTTTTGGGCCCTGGGGTAGCATCAGACATTGGTATGTCCAATTTATTCATCACCCAAGAACTTAGGGGCTCAAAAGGGGTGTACTCACCAAAGGGGACCAGATGTTGTTTTTTATAAGTACCATGCTGCTTTCCGATGAGCATTAGTCCATTGAAATACTGCTCATCCTCTTTGAGAGGGATGCCAAAAATAAGATGGCTATTATGATCGATTGCCTTTTTATTTAATTCATCAATAATTAATTTAGCACTGGTCTGGAATACCGGCATAGCCGCTTCAGGCCAGATAATAAGCTCCGAGGACCACAGTGTCTCACTGAGGTGTTGATACTTATCAATGGTTTGAATTATTTTTTGAGCATCCCATTTTTCTTGTTGAGGAATATTGCCTTGAACAATACTGATATTCAGGGGCACACCGTTTTGCAACGATATTTTTTGCAAGGAGAGGGCATATCCACCTACAAATAAAACTAACAAGATAAGCATTGCACTTATCCATTGATAGCGTTTTAAAAAATAAGGGCTGATAAGTACAGCTCCCCCAAAAACAGTGATAAAGGTGATCAGAAAAACACTACCAAAGGGTGCAAAATATTTTAATAGGAAATCCATTTGGCTATAACCCAAGTAAAGCCATGGAAATCCGGTAAATACCCATCCTCGCAATAAATCTGCTACAACCCAGCTGGCCGGATAGGCGATGAAAAATTTTGTGGCACTTGGCCTAGGGAAAAAACGATTTAGAACATAACCTTGCGCGCAGGGATAAAGGGAAAGCACGACGATAAATAAGCCCGTCAGTAAGAGTGCAAAAATGAATTCTGCGTGACCATATTGATGAATCGCAACATACACCCAGTGAACACCGGTTCCAAAAGAGCCGATACCGTAAAATAAGCCACGGAGGGCTGCAACTTTAGGAGAACATTGGCTCCATACTATCAATAAAAGTGCTGCTGAAATGAAAGCCAGGGTGGGGTGATGAAAGGGTGCTAGTGAAAGCGTCAGTAATACGCCTGCGAACAGAGCAATGAGATGTCCGATGAAGGGATTTTTGCTCAGTGAATACACGGCCACTCCTTTAAAAATTGAAAATTATATCTGATTACTCAGCCACGAACACTATTGTGTGAATTTTAAATCAGGTTATAATCATTCATTAATCTTTTTAGCAAGGAGTGCTCATGAGTCAAGGCAAAATTATTATTGCCACATCATTATCCGTAATAATCGGTTTATTTTTTGGATCATGTTCTACCTTAAAAAGCATGGGAGTGAGCTTCTCAGATGATAAAACATCCTCATCGATAGGTCAGAGTAAAATCTCTCACCATAAGGCGGATAACTATACGATTCAAATTGCTACCGGTGCAGACGCAGACCGCCTCCAGCAAAGCCTCAATTCAAACCCTGTTAATTGTGAAATATATCATTTTCAGATTAAGCAAGGTAAAAATGATAGGGAGCATGTTATGACCTGTGGTTCTTTCAGTTCTTTATCCGAAGCCAATAGTGTCATGCTTTCTTTGCCAGCTGAGATGAACACCAGTACCTCGGGCATTTATCAATGGAAGGCTTTACAACAACGGGCTACTAATGATTGATTTAAGATCATATTTGGGTCGAATATTATCAGTTGTGATGAGTTTGCTCATCACTAGTATTGCTTTTTCTGCAGTCGCTCCTCAGCAGGCTATATCCAAATTATCAGTGAAGGCACTCGAATCTCAAATAAAAATGCCGCCTCAGACTACTCAGACCGACGTTGCTCCTGAACCCCAAAATAAAGATCCAACTCGATCATGGAATTTAAAAGATGCTGAACTTCGAACATTAATTAATGAAGTCTCTACGGTGACTGGAAAAACCTTTGTTGTGGGTCCCAATGTCAGCGCTAAAGTCACTTTTATTTCGCAAAATAAGTTAACACCAGATGAACTGTATCAAGCCTTTATCGCCTTATTGCGGGCCTATGGATTTGATGCTATTCCTGAGGGTAAGGTGGTAAAAATTGTACCCATTGGTACCTCTAAATCCACTGCTGCTGGAATATTATTAAGTGATGCTAATACCGAAAATGGTCCTATCGTTGTCACTACCTATCGCGTCAAAAATTATCCGGTGAGTGACCTTGTAAAAATTTTAACACCCTTATTACCCAAATACAGTTATCTTGAAGCCTATAAACCCAGTAATGATTTGATCATTGCGGATGATGCTGAAAATATTCCTAATATTATCGATCTTATAAAACGTCTGGATAAACCGGTTTCTCAGCACGTGGAAATTATCTCGCTGCAATATGCTATTGCAGAAGATCTGGCTAAGACGTTGAATGATTTACTCAATGCGTCCAACAAAGGTCAAAATATTGAGAGTGAATTTTCTCGCATGACTATTGTACCTGATATTCGTTCGAACAAACTGATTGTGAATGGAGGTACTGCTGAGCAACGTCGTGAACTCATGTCGATGATTGCGCATCTCGATGGAAAGCGACACGTGCTTCATGAAGAAACGGAAGTGATCTATTTACGATACCTACCTGTTGAGACATTTGCTCCTATTGTCCAAAATTTATTAAATAATTATCTTCTCGAAGCTACTGGAAAACCTGCCGATAGTCGCGGGACTGAAAAATCTACTAACACGGGAACTGCATCTCAAAATCCTCCTTCATTGATGGGTAATTTTAATTTGCAAAATCCCTTGGCGAATCAATCAAGCACGGGTGCAACGAATCCTTTGGGCGGGGGAGGTTCAGTTGCTGGAGGTGGCTTTACTTCACAACAACCTTCAAAAACAGGTACCGCTGGTCCTCGTGTACAATGGGAACAATCAACTAATTCTATTGTGATCACAGCACCTCGTGAATTAATTTCTCGTGTTAAAAAAATCGTGGCTCAATTGGATATTCGTCGTCCTCAAGTATTAATTGAAGTTATTATTGCTGAATTTAATACGGATAAAAACACAGAATTGGGCGTAGATTGGAGCGAATTTAATAATCAGTTTAATACTCGTTTTACCCCAACAAATCCGATGACACAGATAGACAGTGTTCAACAGCGATACAGTACAGGTGGTGTTCTGAATGCTGTGGGTAGTGGCTTAACTGTGGGAATTTTCCAAGGTATGAATTTGCATGCCCTGGTAAGGGCTTTGAAAAATAATAATAAAACCAATATATTAGCCACACCCAATATTTTAACCTTGGACAACGAACCTGCCATTATTAAAATTGGTAGTATTGTTTCTTTTGCCATTGGCCAGATCAATAATAATCCAACGGGTGGTAATCCTTTCACTTCCTTTACTCAAGAAGACGTGGGACTGACACTTTCCATTAAACCTCAAATTACACCTAATGGATCCGTTCGATTATACATTGAGCAAACGCTTTCCAGTGTTATCCCCGGTTCAGGCAGTGCCAGTGGAAATCCTGATCTGAGTCAGCGATATATTCAAACCACGGTGATGGCAGATGATGGACAAATCTTAGTGCTCGGTGGTTTGTTGCAAAATCAATATAATCTCACGGAAAAGAAAGTGCCTTTATTAGGAGATATCCCTTATATTGGATCACTCTTCAAAAATAAATATAAAGATTTTACAAAGTCTAATTTAATGTTGTTCTTAAAACCGGTGATTATTTATGACGCCGACGAAAGCGGAATGGTGACGACTCGCAAATATCGTGAGATGTTAGCTGAACCTGGCCAACATAAAATCTTTGAAAATTCCTGGGCACAAAATTATGAGAGACAATCTAATATGCATAAATTTGATGCTAGATATCAGAAAGAATTTCTAGAGGCTCATTCTGAAATTAAACCTCCTGAAAAGGTTCCCCTTGTTAAAGTGCCTGAGGCGGTCATTATATTGCCATCACCTTGGGCTTGAAATGCGAATGCCATTTAACAACCTGTATCTTTCGTCCTGGAAAAATAGGGTAATTCTGGCGTCTATCGCTTTATTGTCTTTTTTTATCGTCCTCAGTGTTCTTTGGAATATGTATGATATTTTTCAAGTGATTAAATTAGTACATGCTGAAGTTCATCTGAATAACAAATCACTGCAAGCGCCTACAATAATCTCTGCTGCTCAATTACATCCTTCAGATATTTTCGGTGAAAATCAAAAAGAATCTACTCGAGTAAATACCTCCCTCAAGTTAGAAGGTGTGTTATTGGCAAATGATAATAAAGACAGCTCTGCGATCATTTCTTCACAAAACACAGAAAGCCAAATTTATAAAGTGGGTGATGATATTTCCTCGGGACTGAAGCTTGAGAGGGTTTATCATGATCGTGTTGTACTAAATCGAAGTGGTATTTTAGAAACCTTATATCTCGATTGGAGTGTGGGCGCGCCTAGTGTGGCACCCAGTGAAAATGCCACTCCAGAAGCTGCCATCGAAAATGCAAATCTTGAAAATGTCAAAGAAATTCAAGAAAAAATTCAGATGCTTCCTCAGTTTAAGGGATTTAATTTAAAATCCATCATCAATAATAGAAAGTGGGGTAAGGAATGACCAAAGTACCTTATTCCTTCGCAAAACGTCATGGTGTTTTGTTAGTCGAATTAAACGAAACATTCGCAAAAATTATGTATAAATCCAGTGCCTCGCCTGATGCTGTTGTAGAGTTGCGTCGACATCTTCAGGTTCCATTTCGACTTGAAAAAGTAAAAGATGAAACCTTTAACGAATTACTCACTAAAATGTATGAAACACAGTCAGGAATCGCGCGACAAGTCGCCGAAGATTTGGGCGGTGAATTGGGTCTATCAGATTTGTTGAAAGATTTACCGAAGGCTGCAGATTTATTGGAGTCGGATGATGATGCACCGATAATCAAATTATTAAATGCCATGTTTACTGAGGCGATTAAACTTTCTGCATCGGATTTACATATTGAGACCTTTGAAGATAAATTTATTGCTCGGGTTAGAATTGATGGTGTATTGCGAAATTTACTGGAATTACCACGAGTACTTTCCACCTTAATTATTTCGCGAATTAAAGTGATGGCAAAACTCGATATCGCAGAAAAAAGATTACCTCAAGATGGGCGAATTACGCTAAAGATTGCGAATAGAACGGTAGATGTGCGAGTTTCCACGATTCCTGCCAGTCATGGTGAACGCGTGGTAATGCGATTATTGGACAAGAAGTCACAAAATATTCGTTTAGTTGATTTGGGAATGGATGAGAATTCTTTGAAACTTATGGAGGAAATGATTTCAGTTCCTCATGGAATATTACTCGTGACAGGACCCACAGGATCTGGAAAAACCACCTCGCTTTATGCTGTCTTAACAGAATTAAATAAACCCACGCGAAATATTCTTACCGTGGAAGATCCTATAGAATATGATTTGGAAGGTGTTGGTCAAACCCAAGTTAATCCTAAAATTAATATGACTTTCGCTAAAGGTTTGCGTGCTATTCTGCGTCAAGATCCTGATGTGGTTATGGTAGGTGAAATACGGGATTTGGAAACGGCGTCGATTGCCGTTCAGGCTAGTTTAACAGGGCATTTGGTCTTATCTACCCTGCACACCAATACTGCTATTGGTGCGATTACCCGACTTCGGGATATGGGCGTGGAATCTTTTTTATTATCTTCTTCCATCATTGGCATTGTGGCCCAACGTTTAGTCAGAATTCTGTGCGATCACTGCAAAAAACCCATGAAAGCAACGCCCAAGGAATGTGAACTCCTAGGTATGAAGGAAAGTGAGGCACCTACACTTTATGTTCCTCAAGGTTGTGAGGAATGTACGGATACCGGTTATATCGGTCGAATTGGAATTTATGAAATGATTAAAGTTGACGATACCTTAAGAACCTTGATTCATGAAGATGCCAGCGAGCAAGAGATGTTAAAATATGTACGAATGAATTCGCCCAGTATTCGAGTCAATGGTTTTAATATCGTGTTAAAAGGTATTACCAGTTTAAACGAAGTGATTCGTGTGACGTCGGGGTAGGCTTATGCCAATTTATAAATATGTCTGTGTCGACAAATTCGGAAAGCAAAAAAATGGAATCATGGAAGGTGATACTCCTCAACATGTCCGACATTTACTGCGAAAACAAAATTTAATTCCCTTGGAAGTCAGTTCATCTGCGACAAATCGGTCATCAACATCCTTACTCTCGAAAATATCACGTTTAAATCGCTCCATGAGTACCCAAGATTTAGCGATGATGACTTTTCAGTTTGCCACTTTATTAAATGCAGGAATGCCGATAGAAGAGTCATTGATTAATTTAGCCGAACAATCTGAAAAAGCACATATTAAATCCATCATTTTGGGTGTTCATGAAAAAGTGGTGGAAGGACATTCGCTCGCTGCCAGTATGGAATTTTATCCGATGGCATTTTCTAAGCTATACCGCTCGAGTGTTTCAGCCGGTGAGAAATCTGGGAAACTGGGCGATGTTTTGGAAAGACTCTCAGCTTATCTTGAACGCCAACAACAAGTGCAACAACAAGTACAGCAAGCGCTTATTTATCCCGGATTATTAACAGCAGTTTCGATAGCTATTCTCGTGTTTTTGTTAACCTATGTGGTGCCAAAAATTGTGAGCATTTTTGTATCATCTGGTCAAGCTTTACCCTTGCTGACACGAATATTATTGACGCTGAGCGACATTGTCAGTCAATTTGGTTTGTATGTTTTTATTTTGATACTTTTAATGGTTTATGGAGGGCGATTACTATTAAAACAAAAACATATTAAAAGACTTTTTCAACATTCACTCTTAAGGATACCGATTATCGGTGGGACGATTTTAGAAGTGAATTCCTCCCGATTTGCGCGCACCTTTGGTATGTTGTTTGCCTCATCGGTTCCTGTCCTTGAGGCCATGCATGCGGCGAATCAAGTGGTAAAAATATTACCCATGTATGAAGCTATAGAAATTGCGATACAACAAGTGCGTGAAGGAACTGCCATTCATCGTGCCTTACAGGCTACCGGGTATTTTTCAATATTGACTATTCGTTTAATTGCTTCAGGTGAAATGAGTGGAAGTTTAGAATCGATGTTAATCAAAGCGGCGGATTATCAAGAACGTATGGTAGCCCGGCGAATTAATATAGCCTTAGCGCTTTTTGAGCCGGCAATGATCATGGTGATGGGTACCATTGTGCTATTAATTGTGCTTGCCATACTCTTACCCATATTTGAACTTAATCAGCTCGTGACTTAATTTAAAAGGAGAAAAGCAGTGAGAATGACAATGAAAAATCAACAATCCGGATTTACTTTGTTTGAAATCATGGTGGTAGTCGTTATTATCGGAATTTTAGCGACACTCATCATTCCAAAATTAACGGGACGTACCGATCAAGCGCGAGTCGCTAAAGCGCAAAATGATATTCAAAGCTTAGAAACTGCGCTAGATCTATATAAGCTGGATAATGGAATTTATCCCTCAACGGATCAAGGTTTAAAAGCTTTAATTGAACAACCCACCTCCGATCCTGTGCCGAATAATTGGCGTGCAGGTGGCTATATTAAGCGTTTAAATAATGATCCTTGGAATCATCCTTATCAGTATTTAAATCCTGGTGATCACGGTGAAATTGATATATTTAGTCTTGGTCCTTCCGGGGGAGCTGGTCCCGATAGTGGAAAAGGAATTGTGGGAAATTGGCAATGAAAGCCTTTACGCTTTTTGAGTTATTAATTGTTATTTTTATTATTGGTATTCTGAGTACTTTGGTTGTACTTAAATTTAGAGCGCCAACTTACGAATATACCGCTCAAACCTACAGTCAAGAAATTTTGCGATATATGCAGGTGACTCAAGAAGAAGCGATCATGCGCACCAAAGTATTGGGTATTAAATTCTCGAAACATAATTTCCAAGTGTTTGAGCTTAAAACGAAAAATGATAATACCCAAGAATGGGTTGCTTTATCTGAGCGAAATAAATTTTGGAATTCACAAATTATTCCTCAGGGAATTAATTTAAGCTTGCAACCGATTGAATCCAGTGTAGATATTTCTAAATTTGTTCCTCTGAATAGACCTGAAGTACTGTTTTTACCAGGTGGGGAGATGACACCTTTTATCTTACAGGTCGAGGAGCAGGGTAATAATTCAAGCAAATATTTAATACAAGGGGATGAGTCTGGAAACTTACGAATCAGGTAATGTTAAAGGCTTTACATTAATTGAAGTGTTGATTGCATTGGTAATTGTGAGCCTTTGTTTTGCAGCAGTCATGTATTCTATGAGTAATGCGAGTCAAAATTATCTTCACGTTCGTGATAAAACAGCTGCAACCTGGGTTGCCTCAAATGTGCTAGCTCAGGCCCAAACAAATCAATTACACGGAAGTACCACGGGTATAGAGATTATGTTGGGTAAAGAGTGGAGCTGGGAACTCAGTGTAAAACTATCCTCAAATCCTGCAATTAATGAGCTACAAGTGAGGGTGGATGATCGACAAAGCGGAAAGCAAGTCACTCAACTGCTTGGATACATGGAGTCCACGCCGTGAAAAAACAAAATGCAGGATTTACCCTGATCGAAATTTTAATTGCTATGTTTATATTTGCGATCATTATGACCATTATCATTAGCGGATTTTCAATGGTACTTCGTAGTAATGAAAAGATTCGTGCTCACCATCAGCGATTATCTGAAATTCAACGTGCCGTGACTATTATTGCACGGGATTTTTCACAAATAGTCCCTCGAAGTATTGTGGATAATGATGGAACTCAAATTTCCTGTCTCATCATTGATAATGAGGCTCGTCAATATGAATTTACGCGGGGAGGTTATGTCAATCCTTTTGCAGTAGCAAAACGAAGTACTTTATTGAGATTAGCGTATTTATTTGATCACAATACGATTATACGTCGAGTGTGGCCAGTTCTTGATCGCGCACCATCAACGATATATAGCGATAATCCGCTCTTATTAGGAGTGCAGGATTTTCAGGTGCAAATGCTCGATAAGGATGCTAAACCATTTAATACAGGCGCTTATGATATATTGCCAGATGCTTTGATTTTCACCATTGAATTAGAGAATCAGGAAAAAGTTAGGCGCGTCATTGCCCTTAAAAGGGGAAATAATGTATAAGCAAAAAGGTACGGCATTATTCACAGCACTTTTAATGGTTTCAATAGTTTCTGCCATTGCAGTGTCCTTAGCATTATCTCAACGCGTTGATATTTATCGAACTCAGCAGTTAGTACGGTCTATTGAAGCGGAAGAATACACAAAAAGTTCTATCTATTGGGCGATTTCTGTGCTTCAAAATCCGAGTTTTAATCCAGATGATGAAAAACAAGTATGGCCTGTTGTTTTTAATAATGAAGGTCTACAAGCCCAATTAGATTATTACAACAAACGATTTGATTTGAATTCATTGAAAAAATCAGAGCAAATGCAAACTTTTCAAGAACTGGTCAAAAAAACAGAACAACAATTTCCTGAAGGCTGGGCCTTAACGGTGGCGAATCAAGTTCAGGAATGGATTAGTAAAGCCACCTTTAACGTGGCTGATCCCTATTTGTTACTGAGCCCACCGTATCGTATGGCTCATCAACCGATGCAAAGTGTGTCAGAGTTTAGATTGATAGAGGGGGTAAGTGCTGAAGATTTTCAAGTGTTGGCACCCTTTTTATCGGTATCGAATGGGTTGCAAAGTTTTCTCTTAAAAACCATCGTGAACAAAGAGGATTTGGAGCTGATAACCTATAGTTTATTGCAACGAAACGATTCAGGCGGTAAAGTAGTCGTTCAATTGCTGTGGCAAACCAGAGGGACGCTCTAGGTGATGGAAGGAACATGCGTAAATTAGTATTTTTAAAAATTTCAGCGCAAAATGATGCTGTGGATTGGCTTGAAGTTAGTAAAGAAGGCCATCGTAGTGGTCCCATGAGCGCAAAATCTGCTGAGATGAAGAATAAATTTGTGGATACGGATATCGTCCTAATGGTACCTGGACAAGAGGTATTATTAACTCAGGTATTTTTGCCAAAGTTAAGTCACTCAAAAATGAAACAAGCCCTTATTTTCGCACTGGAAGAACAATTATTGGAGGATTCTAAAAATCTTCATTTTTGTCTAGGTAATCATAATTCTAAACAAGATCTTCCCGTAGCGGTGGTGAATAAACAGAGGATGAAAAATTGGGTTGATGTGGCGAAGGGCTTTACGAACAATAATACTAATGTTGTTGCGATTATTTCGGAAAGTACATTAATCCCTTTTGACGAAAATACCTGGTCTCTGTGGATGGAGCAGGATCGTATAATAATACGAACTGCAAAAAATCTGGGTTTTGTCTGTGATCCTGAATCACTGCTTGATATTATTAAGCTGAAATTGGAACAAAGTTCCAAAAAACCTGAGAAAATTGTGGTATATGCAAAGAATGAGCATAATGCTCGAGAGATTTTAAAGACCTTAGATATACCCATGGACTTTATTACTCTGGACAATCAGGGTCTGCGATTACAATTTGATGAGTATAAAAAACATAATTATATCAATTTATTGCAGAACGAATTTAAACTAGTTCATGAATTATTTAGTACTGAAGTCACGGCCTTAATTATAGCAGGGTTAGTTGGTGTATGGTTTGGGGTTTTATTATTGGGGAATGCCCTAAAGTATGTGTATTTAGATCACACGGTTAATAAAATTGACCAACAAATTGCGCAAAATTATAAAACCTTATTTCCAGAATCGACCAGTGTTGTTACTCCTCGTATTCGGGTTCAACGGTTATTAAGTTCGATGCGCACTAATCAGACCAAAGGTGCCTTTTTGACTTTGGTGGCGCGTGTAGGTCCTATTGTGAAACAAGAGAAAGGTCTGGTCATTCAAATGGTGACTTATGGGGATTCCAAAGCGCAACTGGATGTTGATGTGCCGGATTTTGAAATTTTAGATAATTTTACTCAAGGTCTTCAACGTGCTGGATTAGTGGTGAGTCACAGTAATGCCACTAAAGCAGGCACTACGATTCAGGCCAAAATTGATGTGAGAATGGCATCATGATTGATATTAAAAAATATTTAAAGGAATTAAACCCTCGAGATCAGAAAATTGCGATCCTCGCTGGATTCTTACTCTTAGTAGTGATGGTCTATTTTCTACTGATTGATCCCTTAGCAGATAAGGTCAAAGAATTAAAGGCCAGTATTGTTGATAGCAGACAGGTGCTTACATGGATGAATGAAGCTACTGAACAGGTAAAGCAATCACAACTTTCAAGCGCTCAAACAGGTGCGAAAAATATTTCATTATTATCCTTGATAGAAACCACCACCAAGACCTCAAATTTATCGGGGAGTGTGAGTGAAATTAAACAAATCAGTGATAAAGAAGTGCAGCTCATTTTTAAAGCAGTGGCATTTGATCAGTTGGTAAAGTGGTTAAAAGAGATTCAAAATAAAAACCGCATTTATGTGAATAAAATTACATTGCGACGTACCGATAATCAAGGCATTGTTCAAGCAGATCTGATCCTTATTCGAGCCTAAATCTTAATTTTATCTTAAGCTTAGCCCTTTAAAATAGCCTAATAATAATAACAACATTGAAACAATTGAAAGAGGCAAAAATGGCACAAAACATAGACATCAATAACATTGAATCAGAGTATTTAAAAGCTCGTATTGAAGCAATACAGGCTAAAACAAGCTTAGATGAAGAAGAAAAGCTTGAGCGTTCACTCAAAGTTATTCGTCAATATATCATCGCTACAGTGTTGTTAAGATCCTTTCTTTCGCTATTTACTTTATTTGCTATTTGGCCAATTTATGACCATTGGGCACTAAAAAATGGGCGCGAATCTCGTTGGTTTAGGCTCAAAGAAAGTGAAGTGTTGAAGGAGGCAAATGCCTCTGAAAGTAGTCAGGATGAAGAAGAATCACAGCTTGAAAATCAGGTGGATTCTGAAGACAGCAGCACTTCAAAAAAAGAAGAGGAATCTGAGTCAGCAAAGCCAAGAAATCCTTCAAACGAAGAGGATTCTAAGTCGCCTGCAGTTCAAAATTCTTCAGTTGAAGAGGAGCCTTCCGAAGCAGCAAAAAACTCTGCCGTCAAATTGTTTATCAATAAAAAAGCAGATCAACGTCAATTTGCAACCTGGTATTCTAGCGATACAAGCAGGCTTTTATTAAACATGCCTAGGAATTGGAGTCAAAGTATTCGTGTACAATTTAATGATGGGGATCAAGATGCGAATACCGACAGCTTTGTACTACAGTTATCACAGTTGATGAAAATGTCGGATGAATTTAAAAGACCTGCGATATTTGTTGCAAAAAGTCCTGGCGCTAGTATTCATTTTATTGCTGGATTGTATTTTGATAATAAAGTGTTATTAATTGATCCTATGGGAAGCAAGGAGGATTTAGGGGAAATATTTACACAGATTAAAACTGAAAATGCAATGTTGAGTGTATTTTTATCGAAGACAATTATTCAACATGATCCTGAAGAAGATGGCTTTGAACAAACAGTATCCTGTGGTCCTATCGTTTCAGAACTGGTGATGCACATCAGCAACACGATGACTCGTGAACAACTTGAAGACTTTTTTGCGACTTTGGAATCCGACACTGTGGACATTAAACCATTATTACCAGGATCCTTAGTCGCATTGGTGGATGAAAAAGAGGAAAGTCCTTATGAAGAAATGGTGCTTGCACTCAGAGCGAAACATCATGATATGTTAGGTGATATTCCACCTGAAAAAGACGCTGAGGCATATTTAGAGAATCTCGATAATGCTCCCGCACAAATAGTATTTAATCATATAGTATTAACTCAGTCTGATACCAATGATATGGTGATCAGAGAGGCCTATAATAAGCTCGCCACAGAGATCGGTTGCCCTTCAAAACGGGATCATTTGCAAATAGTCACTAATTTTAATGACTGTGATTATGGTGACTTGCCAAAGCTAGGATCTGGAACGAGTTCAGATATCGTAAAATTCGAAGCCAAAGATCAATGCTTAGCCGTAAAAACCTTTAAAAAAAGGGCCGTGAAAAATTTCCACCGAGAATGCGAAATACTATTCATAATTAAACATGAAAATATTGTTCAGTATTTCTACTGTGGCAATTATCAATCCGTTTTTAATTATATTGCTTTAGAATATGCCGAGTTAGGCGATCTTGGGAGCGTCATAGAAAATTCAGCAAAATTCGCGCCACCTTGGAAAATTAAATTCAAGATGGCCAGAGATATCGCTTGTGGTTTAGAATATCTTCACGATGTGGCAAAAATAATTCACCGGGATCTAAAAACAGATAACGTTCTTCTTACATGGAATCAAGGAGAATTTAGGGCAAAAATCTCAGATTTTGATTTATCCATATCCTCCCTTAATTATAAATTTGGTCCTGTTGGAACACCTCTTTATCTTCCACCAGAAATTTATGCCAAATTTTACCCAGGCTTAGCTAAACACGGAGATATTCAAGCTGATGTTCATAGTGAAAAATCAGATGTTTATAGTTACGGTGTTGTATTGTGGGAGATAGGTGCTTGGGTTCAGGTGGATGGGCATCATCATAAAAACCAAAAAAGCTACGGTGCTCATATATTATCAGGTTCTCGCATAGAAAAACCTGAGGCAGTGAATCATCCAGGTCTAGCCGTACTAGTTGCAAAGTGTTGGAACAATCGACACAAAGAACGCCCCACAGCACACGAAGTCCTCGAAGCGGTGTCAGGCTTAACTTGTTAGCTTTATTTGATAAAGCTTACTTGCAACAATCTGATTCGCCGATTATCCGCATGTAATACTTTAAACTTAAGAGTATCAACCACTACCGTTTCATTACGTCGAGGTAAATGACCAAACTCATGCATCACAAAACCACCAATAGTATCAAATTCATCATCTCGATAAGTGGTTTTAAAATGTCGATTAAATACCTTAATCGGCGTCCAGGCTTTTACGGTAAATCGATTTTTATTTTGTTGGTGAATTAAGGTATCTTCGTCAATATCAGATTCATCTTCAATCTGACCAACAATTTGTTCAAGCACATCTTCGATGGTCACTAATCCAGATACTGCTCCATATTCATCAACAACGATAGCCATATGGTTATGACTCAGGCGAAATTCGCGCAGTAAAACATTTAAGCGCTTGCTTTCAGGGATAAACACTGCAGTGCGCATGATTTTTTTCAAATTGATATTTTCTGGAAGTGTGATGTAAGGTAATAATTCTTTGGCAAGCACAATACCCAGCACTTCATTACGATTCTCTCCAATCACAGGAAAGCGAGAATGTTTGGATTCTGAAATGATGGCCATTATTCTCGGGGTTTCTGCATTTAATTCAATGGTAGTCATGTTGGCTCGAGGAATCATAATATCTCGGACTTTCATATCCGAGACTTGTAGAACACCCTCGATCATCGCCAGAGATTCTGCATCCAGTAAATGCCGATGCTCAGCATGCCGTAAAACGGCGATTAATTGATGACGATTATGTACTCCACCCGTAAAAAAGTTCTTAAGCTTAGCAAACCAAGAATTGCTATGATTCGAATCTTCCGACATAAATGATCAGTCCCTCTCAGTCATTAATCCCATTAATAGTAGCATAAGGATCATCAAAACCTAAAGAAGATAAAATTTTTGTTTCCAGATTTTCCATGATTTTAGCTTCTTTTTCACTTTGATGATCATAACCCAATAGATGGTAACAGGCATGAACCGTTAAGTGTGCCCAGTGCGATAATACGGGAATACCCATTTGCTTAGCTTCTTCATTCACTATCGCAGCACAAATTAAAATATCACCTTGAAGCATATTGTCTGCTTCATCTTCATAAAAAAATGATAAGACGTTCGTAGGACCTTCTTTTTTGCGGTATTCGCTATTCATATAGGCGCTTTCTGTTTTATCAACAATACGGAGTGTGATTTCTGCTTTTTTATTCTGTAAAACAGCAGCAACCCAACGCCTAAAATCAGTGGCCTCAGGAACACCATTTTCATTGCAATCATTTTGAATTTCTAGTTCAAGACTCATGTGGTTTCTCAAAATTATCGTAGGCTTCAACGATTTTTTGCACTAAGGGGTGTCTGACCACGTCAGCAGCTTGGAAAAAAGTAAAAGAAATATCATCAATATCTTTGAGCACTTCTATGATATGACGTAAACCAGATTCGGTGTGAGAGGGTAAGTCAATTTGAGTAATATCGCCGGTAATAACGGCTTGTGATCCAAAGCCAATTCGCGTTAAAAACATTTTCATTTGTTCTTTGGTGGTATTTTGACTTTCATCTAAAATAATAAATGAGTCATTTAAATTTCGACCTCGCATAAATGCCAAGGGAGCCACTTCAATAATTCCACTTTCTATTAATTTCATCAATTTTTGATTGCCCAGCATTTCATAGAGTGCGTCATAAATAGGGCGTAAATAAGGATTAACTTTTTCAGCTAGATCTCCGGGTAAAAATCCTAATTTTTCACCCGCTTCGACAGCAGGTCGAACCAATACAATTCGTTGAACGCTGCCACTCTCCAATGCAGCAACAGCACAGGCCACTGCCAGATAAGTTTTTCCAGTTCCTGAAGGGCCGATTCCAAAATTAATATCATGATCCATAATATTTTTTAGATATCGATATTGATTTTTTCCGCGCGCATGAATGATACGTTGTTGAGTATGTACACTGACATCATCAATATCCGCGTTTTTTTTGGCTTCCATTTTGTTTCGATCAGATTGTAAGATCATAAAAATCTTACTCATATCAAGATTATTTTTTTGTTCCGTTTCATGATAAAGCTTTTCAATAATTTCAAGAGCATGATCCACAGGCTTTTTAGGACCAATAATGGTAAATACGTGGCCACGATTATTAATTTCAACACCTAAATAGCGTTCAAGTTGACGTAAGTGTTGATCAAAATTTCCACACAAATCGGCAAGTCGACGATTATCGACAGGTGATAATATCAGTTGAGCACTGTGTCTGGTTTTACTCAATGTAATCCTCATCAATTTTTTCCTCCCCTCCTCAGGGGGGAGCAATTAAACTATTATAGCAAATTACAGCACAACTCCCCTAAGGCTATACCGCAGCGCCTCAGTGATCTTAATGGGTATGATATGACCAATCAGCCTTTCACTTCCATCAAAATTCACAACCCGATTATTTTCAGTTCGTCCCTGAAGGCGCAGTTCATCTTTTTTGGAGCGTCCCGTCACTAAAACTTGCTGAACGGTATCCACCATTGCCGCACTGTAGTGCTGAGTATTTGCATTGATTTTTGCTTGCAAAATATCCAGCCTTTCTTTTTTAAGTTCCATTGGCACATCATCGGGTAATTGTGCTGCAGGTGTGCCTGGTCGTGGGCTATAAATAAAACTAAAGGAATTATCAAAGCCAATATCGTCCACGAGTTGCATCGTTGCTAAAAAGTCTTCTTCAGTTTCGCCAGGAAATCCAATAATGATATCCGTAGTGACACTAATATCAGGTCGCACTTTTTTTAATTTGCGTATTTTGGCTTTATATTCTAGGGTAGTGTAATTTCTTTTCATAGCAACCAGAATTCTGTCCGAACCACTTTGCACTGGTAAATGTAAATGGTTAGCGAGCTTAGGTTCTTCGGCATAGGCTTGAATTAAATTATCTGAAAATGCTTGAGGATGAGAGGTGGAAAATCGAATGCGCTCAATTCCTTCTATGACAGCAACATAATGAATTAATAAGGCTAAATCTGCAATTTGTCCATCATGCATCAGACCCTGATAATCATTGACATTTTGACCGAGCAAGGTGACTTCTTTGACACCTTGTTCTGCCAGCATCACAATTTCGGCAATCACATCATCAAAGGGTCGAGAAATTTCTTCTCCACGAGTAAATGGAACAATGCAAAAAGTACAATATTTACTGCAGCCTTCCATGATCGAGACATAAGCGGTAGGACCATCAGCATGGGGCTCAGGTAATTTGTCAAATTTTTCAATTTCAGGAAAGGAAATATCGACCACGGATTTCTTTTTTGCTGTGGCTTCTGAAATTAATTGGGGTAATCGGTGCAGTGTTTGTGGACCAAATACCACATCGACATAAGGAGCTCGTTTGATAATCGCTTCACCTTCTTGGCTCGCTACACAACCACCAACACCAATTATAATATTAGGTCGAAGTTCTTTGATTTCACGCCAACGTCCCAATTCTGAATACACTTTTTCTTGGGCTTTTTCACGAACAGAACAGGTATTCAATAAAATTATATCCGCTTCATCGGCAATCTCTGTTAATTCAATGTTCAAATTTGCTTTGAGCACATCGATCATTTTTGATGAATCATATTCATTCATCTGACAGCCATGAGTTTTGATATAAAGCTTATTGAGTTTCATAAGTTTGCAAAGGTTTACAGTAAGTCTCTTTGACGAAGAATAAGGAAAAGAAGGCTAAGATTATCGCAATGGGGAAGAAGGTCATCGCGAAATGATAGTCACTATTACTGTAAGTTCGAACTCCCCCAACCATTGTTCCATTCCACGACATGTCCAATAAAATACCAATGAATAATTGTGCTAAAGCGGCTCCAACACTATTCCAAGTATTGGCAAAGCCCAAAGCGGTGGCATTGGTTTCTGGAGGATTGATTTCGCGAGCCAGTGAGAACATAGGCAAGAATGCGCTGATGAAAAAACCAAAGGCAAATAATAGGCTAATTAATAATCCTAGGGGCAGTTTCTCGATGTAAAGAATGGGTGAAAGGCTTGCTAGTGAACCTAGGCAGGCAATATGCATTGGAGTTTTACGGCGGTTAATACGGTCTGAGAACCAACCGAAGAGGGGAGCACCCACTGCAAAGCCTACAAATACCATGGAGCAGATGAAGGCGGCTTTGGTGTTATCAAAGCCATAAAACTTTGTGAGGAAGGGAACACCCCATAGGCCTGCAAAGCCAGGTACGGTGGAAAACATTAAGCCACCGTAAATAGAGATGGCCCATAAGGCTTTGTTTTTGGCGACATGTTTTAGGCCGGAGAAGAAGTTCATGGGTAGCATCGGTGCAAGATTTGCGTTCTCATTAACATCTCGATCTCGCACGAAGGTGTAAAAAATAATGGATAACAGTACACCTAAGAGGCCGAATATAATTAATGTTTTACGCCACCCGAGTAGGGGGATGACAACGGAGAGGGGGCCTTGACCAAATGCTGCGCCTAGCATGCCGATGGTTAGTAATAGGCCAGTAGCGAGGGCAAATCGATTGAGAGGCAGCCAGCTGGCCGCCAAATGCATACAGCTAACCGCTGCAAAGGCGGATCCGATACCGATAAGTGTGCGTCCCGTTGCAGCTACAGTAAATTGCTGAGCGGTGCCAAATGCCAGGGCGCCTGCAGCACATAATAGGCAAGCGATGGTTAATAAGCGACGAGCGCCAAATCGATCAATGAGCATTCCCACGGGTATTTGCATGAGAGCATAAGCATAGAGGTAGAAAGCTGAGAGGTTCCCAAAGGCGGCTGCAGTTACCTTAAAATCACGCATCAGGTCTTCGACCATCACACTGGGTGAAACCTGTAAAAAGAACTCATAGCAATAAAAACACGTACCCATGCCCCACATCAGCCAGGGTAGCCATAAACTTTTCTTGGATTTCTCTTGAGCCATCTTAGTTTTCACAGACAAAAAGAACAATTATGACAGCTCGTTAGGAAGGGTCAAGTCTCAGCTCAACGGAAACAAGCCAGAGGCAGCGGGAGCTTGTTCTATTAGTTATTATAATTGCATAAATCCGTTGACAAATTATACATATGTGATAAAATATAATCCTGAAATATTAATAACTTGCCGAGGTGAAAACAATGACATTACATGATTTTTATACTGATTCAGTCGATTTCCTACTTGATGATGACTTTAATGCCTGGTATTGGGGATCTTATGCCTTATTAGGATTAACAGGTCTTTTGTTACTCTGCACACTCTTCCCTCCCTTAATGATCGCAGCTGCGATACTTATCCTCGCTCAACCTTTGGCTTATGGTTTGGCCTGGGCCTTTGTGGGTCTTGTTGGATTAGCTGATCTGATTTTTAGCCCTAGCGACGTAGAACGTAAAGCGATGGATGCTGCAGAAGGGAAATCCACTCAAGCAGAATATTTTACAGAGCCAGTGTTTAAAGATACTCCTGCGGATGGTGCACAACCACAACCTGAGTATGTCTATAGAGAACGAGCAGCTGCTTTTAGTAACCCATTAGATGCAGCCTCTTATCCACCTGTTCAATCAGAAGACAATGATTTCTCCGATAAAGTAGGGGTAAGTGCTTAAATAACCTTCAAGGCACAGGCTTCATTTAGTAAAGCCTGTGCCTTTTCTTTATAAAATACAAAATGTTAGTTGTAATATCTAAATTATTTTGTTAATTTATCGCTTCAACTTAGATTCACTTAACTTTTCTGATACATTAAAATATATTAAACATAGAAAGTTATTGACACAAATAGCATATATGGTAATATAATCAGACGAAATATTAATAACTTACCGAGGCTCATATGATGAAATTACATAACTTTGTGAATGACTCCGTCGATTTCCTTCTCAGTGAAGACTTTAACGTAGCGTTTTGGCTAACTTATTTAGGTCTTGGAACTTTCGGTCTGTGCTGCATGGCATTCTTTTTTCTCCCTCCCGTTTTCTTTGTAGGTGTAGCTTTAGTGCTGACTCCTTTAGTCGTCTACGGTGCTCTTTGGGCAGCAGTAGGTGTTCTTAAAGTCGTCGATCTCATTTTTGGCCCAAGCAAAGCGGAAGTCGAAACTCATCTTCGCTTAAAAGAAGCTCTAGAAGGCAAAGCGCCCAAAGTTGAGTATTTTGATGGCAATGAATTTGAGGATTCGAGAGACATGGCAGTAGTCGCTGATGAGCCTGGTGTGAGTTTTAAAGAATCTTATGGACAACCTGCAAAGCATCTGGTCCCAGGATACAAACCCCAGTTTGTATTTAATGAAGGTGCAGCGGCTGAAGCGAATCCTTTAAGAGAACAAGCATTCGATGAATCTGAAAGTGATGCATCTGTTGCGACTATATAAGATAAATTAATTTTTAAAATTTTTATAAAATACAGAGGTTTATATGTCTAGATTAAATGATTTTGCTAACTCAATGGAAAGCTTCGCTAAGAGTGAAGACTTTAACTTTGTGTACTGGTTTAGTTATGCAATGCTCCTAGTATGCATAGCAGGCTTAGTTCCTTTGATCGTTATTCCACCCGTTGGAATTATTTTACTCGCTATCGTCGTTGCTCCTTTAGTGGCTTATGGTGCCATTTGGGCAGTCGTCGGTGTCGCTAAGCTCCTGAATTACATTGATCAGACAGTTAAGGGCTTTTCAGTGTTTAAAGACAGCGATGATAGTGATGCCGTCATCGAAGTGACTCCTGATGTTGCTCCGCAGTATCAACAAGCTCCTCAAGCAAGTGCTGAGTTTAATGCGAGCGCGAGTCAATATGATAATCCACTTTCTGCGGCTTCCTATGTACGTGACGTTCAACCCGTACAATATGACCTTAGGTCATCTTTGTATAGATAATTTTGTGTCTCCTCAGCTAATTAGCTGGGGAGACAATATTAATTAATGAGGTCATGATGAAAGATTTTAATGGTTTTATGGATTGGTTCCTTAGTTTTAATGTGAGATTAGGATTTTGGGGCACGCTCATTGGTTTAGGTCTAATCGGTGCTGTTTTATTATGTATTCCTACTCCACCGACTTTCTTTATTGGTATAGCACTATGTGGGGTTGTAACTGTTGTTACGCTTACCGCACTGATCACCATGTTAGTATACATTCTCAAATCAGATTATGACTTAGGTAAATCCCTTAAAGCTGCACAATCGACGAGTGTAGGTGAAGAAGTAGTTAACAGTCTTAATAGCGAGCATGATAATAGTGCTGATAAAAATGCGCAGAGGACACATGAAAATGCTGCAAGTTTTAAAGATCCTCGATTAGCAAGTAGTCACCCTCAGGTAGGGGCTACTGATAATGAGGAACAAGAAGACCTTCGAAAGACATTTTAATTGAATAAGAAACTACAATAAAAAAAAGGGCCTTAATTAAGGCCCTTTTTTTATGTCTAATAATTCAAACTAAAAGTCAAATCTAGCCACAGTTTCTTGGCCAGGCGCTAAACTTAATCGATGTTCATCAAATAAACTGGGATTGAGTTGGTCCAAATCACCTAAGGTAATTTGTGCGCCCGTAGAGAAATCATAAACATTCGATAATTCAGCTTGAGCAGTCGTCTGGGTCATTCTACTAAAAGGCTTACTATAATTTTTTGCGAGGAGATAGGAATCACTTGTGATCTCACAAAAAGTCGGAACTGATGATCGCTGTTGAGCGATTTCAGAGCTTAAATGCTTTAATATTTTTAGAGCCATCGATTCATCCTACGGTTGATACGATGACTAAATATACCAGATATGCACCAATTTGATCAATCCCCCGGAATATATTTTTGCTTCCCCCTCCGGGGAGATAGCTAATCAATAATACCCCAGTTAAAATCATCACTCATCATCGAGCTCAAAAGGAAATCCTCATGAGACCATTGATCATCATCCACGGCTGGAGCGATCACTCTACCTCCTTTAAACGCCTTGAGACCCTACTGAAAAAAAACATCCGAGAACCCTTTTTAGTTGACCTCGCTGATTATGTCTCGATGGACGATGATGTGACCTTTGATGATATTGTTACTGTCATGCAACGCGCCTGGATTCATCATCAATTGCCCAGAGAGCCAGGTTCGGTCGATATGTTGGTCCATAGTACTGGCGGTTTAATTGTTCGAGATTGGATATCACGTTTTTACACCCCTGAAAGTGTGCCAATAAAACATTTGGTGATGCTTGCTCCGGCTAATTTTGGTTCTCAATTAGCGCATCGGGGTAGGGCATTTTACGCACGGGTCATTGAGGGCTATAAATCAAAAAAAATATTTAACGTGGGAGCGAAATTATTAAAAGGCTTAGAACTAGCTAGCCCATATACCTGGCAACTTGCGATGCGAGACCGATTTAGTGAGCATAATTTTTATGGGCCAGGAAAAATTTTGTGCACAGTGTTAGTGGGAAATACCGGTTACAGTGGAATTTCTGCAGCGGCAAATGAAGTGGGATCTGATGGGACCGTAAGAATGTCCTGCGCCAATTTAAATGCATCACTGTTAAATGTCGATTTTACCAAAGATCCTCTTAAACCAACTTATATTTTGAAACCTTCTCAAGGACAAACCGCATTTGGAATTTTGGATGCTGAAAATCATCATACCATTGTTGCCAAAGATGAGGGTCCTGTGAATAAAAAATCCTTAGAAACTATTATTCAAGCCTTAGCCCTTAGTGATCAGGATTTTCCAGAATGGTGTAACACCTTAAAAAATGAAACCAACTCTCTTGTAGAAAAATATCATTCAGATCCGGATAAAGCAGGGTATCAAAATACGGTCATTTTTGTACAAGATCAGTTTGGACAGCATATTAATGATTATTTCGTGGAATTTTATGACGGAGATTCCAAAACAGAATGGTTTGAAGAAATATTTTATAGAGACGTCATTCATTCTGCACACGGGTATTCCGATGATAGTAGCTTTAAAAGTTTATACATGAACTGTTCAAATTTGTACAAACATATGGACAAAGCCTGGGATAAATTACATTTTAGTTTGACCGCTTTTCCAGAGTTTGATGCCAAGCAAAATACCGTTGGCTATAAAACCTTCGATGAACAACATTTTGGAGAGGTCATCATCGCTAAATCACAAATTGATAAAATCATTCAGCCGAATCGAACCTTAATGGTGCATTTTACCTTAAGACGAGAACAAACAGACCAATTGTTTCAATTATAAGGCTCCCCCCCTTCGGGGGGAGCTGTCCCGCAGGGACTGAGTGGGGGGATTATAGAATATTATGAATACTATAAAACTGGAATGTACGCCCACCAGTTCCAATGCTACAAGTCATTTTTCCATTAGCAGTATAGGTCACTGTTTGTAAGGAAAGTTTGGGTCTGTTCAGATCTGGGGTCACTGTAAAATAGAATCGATTTATCTTACTTGCCGCAAAACGTGTTATGACTAATTCTCCATTAGCATTGAAGCCTTTAACATTCACGTTATGATCCTGAAAGCTTGCTTTGGTCACTTCAGGTGCAGCGTCACAGTAAAATTGAGCCGAATCACCCGCCTTGGATAATGAGTTAAAAGAACACATCCCAGCAGCGCAGAAATCTTTGCCAAGCGCGAAAGAACTCATGCTGATTGTGGATAAAAGTAAGGAACCTAAAAATAGTTTAGTCGTTTTCATGTAAATACCTCCATGGTTAAAATATCCGTTTAACACTAACAATGATTAATATATTGGTCAAGTTTTCTTTTGGTATGTTCTGATATACGTACATCCTGATGCCTCATCAGGACAAACAGATACTAGAGTATGGGACTTCGAGCAGATTCTTGCCGCACTGCTCTTTCAGCCTTTCGAATATCTTTTTCAAAAATACTCGATTGTTGATTATAACGGCTCGTGAATACTTTGATTTTATCACCTTTAGGAACAGCAACCTCCGGTGTATTCCAAACAGAAGTTCCCTTAGCTTTTGTTTCTCGCATGGGTTCTCGTTTCGAAATATTTTCTAAAATTCTTTCAGTAGACATCTTTAATTGTTGACTTTCGCTCGTGGATAAATCTTCTTCAGAGTTAACACCTTGTGACTTTAGATATTGACTATAGGCCTTAGGTGTAGTTTCTCGAATTTTAATAGGTGCAGTTGCAACTTTATAGGCGTACCACAACCACACAAAAGGTGCAGCGACAATTGTGAATGATAATCCGATGGCCAAATATCTATTTGATTTTTGGATAGACTTTTGTATTTCAAAGGCGTCGGGCATCATTTTTGCTTCAAAATCATTAGTTACTTTTCGAAGCTTTTCTTCATCAACATCCGGACCTAATTCTTTTCTCGCCATATCGATAGCGTTTTTAAGATGTTCGGGAAAAACTCGCATTTTATCGGGAAATAAGCTCGTTTGAAGATTCAGAAAATTCCAAATTTCACCATATAGACTCTCATTATCCTTGTCTTGGTATTTCATTTTCAAATACTCACTCAGATAAACTTCCAAAGGTTTAAATTGATAGTAATTGTAATATTGCATCGGAGTTCTACTATATTCAGAACCTGGGTAGTAGAAATAGGGAATATTAAATACAATATTTTCTATACCAATTTCATCGATAATGACTTTAACCAGTGAGCTTGCTGATCCAGATTGAAGCAAAGGAAATAAGGGCGATTGCGAAGCTACATTAATATATTCATCAGCTATTTTTTTATTGACTTGAGCTTCATTGAATTCTGGATTTTCTTTTTTAATTCTTTCTTTTTCATGTTGTAAAATAATTCGAATGCACAATTCACGGTTTTTCATATCCTCAAATGTCAAATCACCTTCTTGGGAGCATACTCGGTGAAATCCTTCGAAACTTTCATCATAGGGTCTATTTCTACTAAACCATTGTCGGTATTTTTCTTCTGGCTTACTAAAAATTTTTATAAAAGCTTCTTTTAGGGGATAAAGCGATTCACCTTTATCATTTTTCTTGTTGATAAAATGTTTCACCATGGCGGGTTCAGCATTTGCACACGCGGTGCTTAAAAATGCACTTCCAGCACGAGAAATAAAAGCAGTTTCCTCATCATGAGACACCGAGTCAGGAAATTGTTGAGCATCACTTTTCTTCGATAACATTAGTGGACCTCATTTTATAGTTGTCTACTGATATTATAGTAAAAGGGAAGAAAGCTGTCCCAATAGCAAGTATTGGGACATCTAAACTGTATGGGGTTGTGGTCCTAAGGTCGATTAAAGATAAGGACGAGTACGCTCACCTTGACCGATTTCACAGTTAATCGGCCCGTTGGCTTTAAATTCAACAGTTCTTGGGTCGAAATGATTATGAGAATGATCATCGGTTACGGTGAAATAGTATGAGCTAAGTTGTCCAACTTCTTCACGGCCTTCAAAGCTTAGGGTGCCAGCCAGTGGGCCATTACCTCTGACAAAACCTGAAACAAAGACATTGTGATTTTTAAATTCTACATAAGTGACTTTATCTCCCACATCACAATGAAAAAAAAGCTGTTGATTTTGACTTTTATTGAGGGTCCAGAACCAGCAGGTGTGATTTGAGCAGTAGTCGATGCCTGCAAAGGCTGAGAAGCTGAGGGTAGAGAGGGCGAGGGTGGCTAGTGATCGAACAAGTACATTTGTCATGATGGTCTCCTTTAGTTATTTAAGAGGTGGAAAATATATGCTAGCAATGAAATGGACTTTATACTATCCCCCCCTCAGTCCCTTCGGGACAGCTCCCCCCTGAGGGGGGAGCAAATATAATCCTCCCCCCTCAGGGGGGAGGTGCCCCGAAGGGGCGGAGGGGGGAAGTACAGCCCTTAGCATTTAAAAAATTTGAGCCTCGCTCATCATATACCTAGAAACAACACTATATTTCAACCCACATTCCTGATAGAATATATTCCCGGTTTTAGTAAAAAAAATCCGGGATTTTCAATTATGACTCGATACATTTTCGTCACTGGTGGTGTGGTTTCTTCTTTGGGGAAGGGCATTACTTCCGCTTCAATAGGTGCCATCTTAGAAGCCCAAGGTCTCAGCGTCACTTTAATCAAATTAGATCCCTATATTAATGTAGATCCTGGCACGATGAGCCCATTTCAACACGGTGAGGTTTTTGTGACCGATGATGGGGCTGAAACCGATTTGGATTTGGGTCATTATGAGCGTTTTGTTCGTGGAAAAATGACCAAAGCTAACAATTTTACTACGGGACAAATATACCAAGAAGTCATTAACCGCGAACGTCGAGGTGAATACTTAGGCAAAACCGTTCAAGTCATTCCCCATATCACCGATGAGATCAAACGCAAAATTAAAGAAGGGGCTGCTAATGTTGATGTGGCACTGGTGGAAGTTGGAGGTACGGTGGGTGACATAGAGTCATTACCCTTTTTAGAAGCTATTCGACAAATGCGCTTAGAACTTGGTTCACATAAAACACTCTTCGTTCATTTAACCTTAGTTCCCTATATTCCAACAGCGGGTGAAATCAAAACCAAACCTACCCAACATTCTGTCAAAGAACTTCGCTCAATTGGTATACAACCAGATTTGTTATTATGTCGATCTGCAGAGCCCTTACCGATGGTAGAGCGTCAAAAAATTGCATTATTTACCAACGTTGAAGAGCGTGCTGTGATTTCCTTAGCGGATGTAAAATCCATTTACGAAATTCCGATTAAATTAAAGGCTCAAGGTGTGGGTGGAATAATTGCTGAAAAATTAGGTTTCGATACTGATCCTGCAGATTTATGTGAATGGGAATGGGTTGTGAATGCCCAAAAAAATCCTCAACATCAAATTACCATTGCGATGGTAGGAAAATATATAGACCTTGCAGATTCCTATAAATCACTCAATGAAGCCTTAATTCACGCAGGAATTCATAGCTCAACGGCAGTAAAAATTAAATATATTGATGCGGAAGAATTATCAGCAGAAGGTGTTCATATTTTTAAAGATGTTCACGGTATTTTAGTACCGGGTGGATTTGGAGATCGAGGTAGTGAAGGAAAATTATTAGCTGCTCAATATGCACGAGAAAATAATATTCCCTATTTAGGCATTTGTTTGGGATTACAAATTGCCATCATTGAATTTGCTCGGCACGTATTAGGTTTTTCTGATGCCAATAGTACTGAATTTGAAGCTCATACCACACATCCTGTTGTTGCATTGGTGACAGAATGGACAGCAGATTCAGGACAAAAAGAAATTCGACACGCCAATTCCAACAAAGGTGGAACCATGAGATTAGGTGCTCAACCATCACGATTAATTCCAAATTCGCTGGTTCATAAAATTTACGGACAAGATATTATTAATGAACGTCATCGACATCGTTTTGAAGTAAACGATCATTATATTAATCAATTTGAAAAAGCAGGATTGATTATTTCTGCACGTTCAGAAAAAGATAATTTAGTGGAAATGATAGAGCTAAAAGATCACCCTTGGTTTGTGGGTTGTCAATTTCATCCTGAATTTCGCTCTACTCCTCGTGATGGCCACCCCTTATTCACCAGTTTTATTAATGCCGCTTTAATACACGCTAGCGTACAAAAGGAAAAAGTGTATGGAACTTTGTAATTTTATTGTCGGTGAAAAAAGACCTTTTTTTCTCATCGCTGGACCCTGTGTTATTGAAAGTGAACAATTGGCTATCGACACCGCAGGAACATTGAAAGAAATTTGTGTGGATCTTGAAATTCCCTTTATTTA
Source organism: uncultured Gammaproteobacteria bacterium (assembly GCA_964651735.1). Lineage (GTDB taxonomy): Bacteria > Pseudomonadota > Gammaproteobacteria > CAZYYU01 > CAZYYU01 > CAZYYU01. Next base: position 161,701 of record CAZYYU010000006.1, read on the forward strand.
TAAATCCTCTTTTGATAAAGCTAATCGTACTTCACACCACAGTTTTAGAGGTTTGGGTCTTGAAAAAGGCTTGGCAATTTTAGCCAAAGTAAAAAAAACTTTTAATATTCCTGTGTTAACCGATGTGCACGAAGATTCTCCGTTGGATGAAATTGCCAGCGTCGTCGATGTGTTACAAACCCCCGCATTTTTGTGCAGACAAACCAATTTTATACAAAATGTTGCACAATGTGGTTTGCCCGTAAATATCAAAAAAGGCCAGTTTTTAGCACCGTGGGACATGAAATCAGTCGTCGAGAAAGCCAAAGCCACTGGCAATAAAAATATTATGGTTTGTGAGCGCGGTGTCAGTTTTGGTTACAACAATTTAGTTTCTGATATGCGTTCGCTCTGCATTATGCGCGAAACCGGTTGTCCAGTGGTGTATGATGCGACCCATTCTGTACAATTACCCGGTGGACAAGGTACAAGCTCCGGTGGACAGCGAGAATTTATTCCACCACTAGCTCGTGCTGCTATGGCTACCGGTATCGCAGGATTATTTATGGAGACTCATCCCAATCCCGCTGAAGCGCTAAGTGATGGTCCTAATTCCTGGCCACTACACGCGATAAAACCACTTTTAGCTCAGCTAAAAGCTATTGATCAAATCATTAAAAATGCAGTAACCGCCGATGTCTGAAATTAAATGTATTAATGCTCGAGAAATTCTAGATTCTAGAGGAAATCCTACGGTAGAAGCCGATGTGTATCTCGTATCTGGTGCATTTGGTCGAGCTGCAGTACCTTCTGGTGCTTCTACCGGATCACGTGAAGCCATTGAATTAAGGGATAAGGATCCTAAGCGCTTCTCGGGTAAGGGCGTTCTCAAAGCTGTTCAACATATTAATACCTCAATAAGTTCTGCCTTAGTAGGATCAGAAGCAAGTGATCAAAAAGCGATCGATCAGGCGATGATTGAATTAGATGGAACAGAGAATAAAGAAAATCTAGGTGCGAATGCCATACTGGCAGTTTCTTTAGCAACAGCAAAAGCCTCTGCAGATGAAAAAGAACAACATTTTTTCGAATATATCCATGATCTCATAAATGGTCCAGACCAAATCACCTCATTCATTCTTCCAACTCCCATGATGAACATCATCAATGGAGGCGCCCACGCCGATAACAATGTCGACATCCAAGAGTTTATGATCGTCCCCCAAGGTGCCCCCACATTTTCAGAAGCCTTACGATATGGTGTAGAAGTTTTTCATTGCCTTAAAAGTATTCTAAAAAAACAAGGTCTTAGCACCTCAGTTGGGGATGAAGGTGGTTTCGCCCCAAATTTATCCTCCAATCGAGCTGCAATCGATGTGATTATGGAAGCCATAACTAAAGTTGGTTTTACTCCGGGCAAAGAAATCTCACTGGCATTGGATGTGGCTAGCACAGAATTTTATAATAATGGAAGATATCTTTTAAATTCAGAGAATAAGTCCATGAATACAGAAGAGTTTGTGGATTATTTGTCAACCTGGGTTGATCAGTATCCCATTATCAGCATCGAAGATGCTTTGGCGGAAAATGATTGGGAAGGTTGGCGTTTATTAACTGAGAAATTAGGCAATAAAATTCAATTGGTGGGTGATGATTTATTCGTAACCAACACAAAAATATTAAAAAAAGGAATAGACAGTAGAATTGCAAATTCTATTTTGATAAAATTGAATCAAATTGGTACACTTAGCGAAACTTTGGAAGCAATTACTTTAGCTAAAAGTGCTAAGTACGGAACCATAATTTCACATCGATCGGGTGAAACAGAAGATGTTAGCATCGCCGACCTTGCTGTTGGTACGAATGCCGGACAAATTAAAACAGGATCGTTGTGTCGTTCCGATAGAGTTGCGAAGTATAACCAGTTACTACGTATAGAGGAACTTTTGGGCTAAGTTCTTCTTTTATTATTTATGGACCGAAGGTCAAAGGAATTGAAATGATTGGGCTATCAACGAAACCGCTTACATGGGCATTGTTTGCGTTATTGATTTGTTTACAGTATCAACTGTGGTGTGGACCCGGTGGGTTCCAGCATTTTATGCATTTACGTGAAGCAATTGCTGTTGCGGACCTTCAAAACGCAACTTTAATTGAAAGAAATGAGATCGTTTCTGCCGATGTTAAAAATCTGCGCGGCGGAGATGAGGCAGTCATTGAAAGGGCTCGAGTACAATTGGGCATGATTGCACAAAACGAAACTTTTTATCAAATAGCCAGATAATAATTCCTCCCCCCTCCGGGGGGAGGTCCCGAAGGCGGAGGGGGGGATATATATATGACAAACTACTTCTCCATCATCCCCGCCGCCGGTAAAAGCCAACGTTTTGCCGCTGATTTACCAAAGCAATATCACACCATTAATGGTCTGCCGATTTTACAACTCAGCATACAACCCTTTTTAGATCATCCTCTGATCGAAAAAGTGCTCGTCGTAGTGAATGCAGAAGACAATCACTGGCAGCACCTATCTATTGCAAATCATCCAAAAATCCTCACCACAATAGGTGGAGAAGTCCGCAGAGATTCCGTAATCAATGGACTAAAAGCACTCAAGACACTGGCAAAACCAAATGATTGGATCTTGGTACATGATGGAGCAAGGCCTTTTATTCGTCTCGATGAGATCAACACCTTAATCCATGTACTTAATGAACATCCAGTAGGTGGTTTATTAGGTGTGCCTGTCAAAGACACTTTAAAGAAAATTTCAGCGGAAGGTGAGATTCTCAACACCATTGATCGCTCAGAATTATGGCATGCCCAAACCCCTCAAATGTTTAGATTTGAATTACTCAAAGATGCTCTTGAAAAAAGCAGAACCAATGATATCCTGGTAACCGATGAATCTTCTGCCATTGAAATGGCAGGCTATAAACCTCTGATGGTTCAGGGTTCACAGAGGAATACAAAAATCACTTTTGCACATGATATAGAGACATAAATGTACAGAATAGGTCACGGATATGACGTTCACTGTTTTGCACCGGGCAAACCACTGATATTAGGTGGTGTTCGCATTCCCCATACTGAAGGATTAAAAGCGCACTCTGATGGAGATGTGGTGATTCACGCACTCTGTGATTCACTATTAGGCGCAGCAGGTTTAGGTGATATTGGTCATATATTTCCAGATACTGATCCTTCCAATAAAAACAAAGACAGCAAACTCTTTTTAGATGCAGTAATTGATATGTTGGACAGAGGCAATTACAAAATCGCCAATGTTGACATCACCATTATTGCTGAACATCCCAAGATTGCACCACATAGTCAAGAAATGAAGGTAGTGCTCGCAGAAGTGATGGGCATAAATCCTACTCAAGTGAATATCAAAGCCTCAACACGTGAAGGTCTAGGGGCTATAGGAGCAGGTTTAGGAATTGAAGTTCACGTCGTTTCTTTGTTGTTTTCTTAAGCTATTCACACTCAACCTTCAAATACGTCAATTGATCTCGAATCAGTGTAGTATTTAAGGTTATTCCATTTGGAAAAGCAGTGACTACCTCAGAAGGATATCGTGCATTACGCACAAGAGAGGGTCTAAATTGATAGACGCAGCTTCGAATAAACCCATTACACACGCCACTGATTTCAACAACTGATTCACCTTGAAGGGTTAAGAAAAGTTCATTCTGAGGACTCGGTAAGAAATAACATTTTTGATTTTGACCTGAGATATGATCGATTTGTTCGCAATGCTTTTCTCGCCACTGAATATTTCCAGAGCAATAAGAGGTATCTATATGTAAATTGATGGTTTCTGGTCCTGCGAGGACAGTGGAGGATAAGAAAAAGGCGCTGAATACGAATATTAAGTAATGCATAGTTTTTCCTCTTGAGTTTCACTGCCAGTATATTACTGCTAGAATGCTAACTATGGAAATACTTTTAAGCAATGACGATGGTGTTTACGCCCAAGGTTTAGCCGTCTTAGCTAATGCATTACAGAGCTTGGGAAAAGTGATTATTATTGCGCCCGATAGGAATCGCAGTGGTGCCTCCAACTCCTTATCCCTGGATAGACCTTTACGTATCAAACATTTGCCCAATGGTGCCATCAGTGTAGAAGGAACGCCGACCGACTGTGTTCATCTTGGTATTACCGGATTATTAGAAAAGCTTCCAACGATGGTGGTCTCAGGCATTAATGAAGGCTCTAATTTAGGTGATGATACTTTATATTCTGGAACTGTTGCTGCAGCAACCGAAGGTCGCTATTTAGGTTTGCCAGCAATGGCAATTTCATTAGCTGGCGAATGTAAGCATTATCACACTGCGGGTGAGGTTGCTAAACAAGTGATTCTACGATTTATGCAAAATCCCTTACCCAAACATACGATTTTAAATGTGAATGTTCCTGATGTGCCTTACAATGAATTAAAAGGATTTGAAGTCACCCGTCTCGGCAAACGTCATATCGCTGAAAAAGTCATCAAAGCCAAAGATCCTCGAGGTAAAGATATTTTCTGGATTGGTGCTGCAGGACCCGAAGAAGATGCAGGGGAGGGCACTGATTTTTACGCCATCACTCAAAACAAAGTCTCCATCACACCCATGAAAATAGATTGGACTCATCATGAAGCGATAAAAGATCTAAGAACCTGGGTTGAAGGATTGGGAGAGAGTTCATAATGTCATCCAATTAAATTGATGAGATGCTGGATTCTGAAACTTCGTATGAATCACTATATTCTTCGGAAGATGAAAGCTCCACTTTTACCGCGCTTGGTACTACTGTAGGTTCAGTACATAGAAGTGATTTTTGTTCAGCACTGAGTCTAGTGTTCCAGAACAGTGGAAGTACTTTAAAATTAGTCTTATTTTTTCCTCCTTTGGCAGAGGTATAGCAAGAGTTGAGGGTATCGCATTCTTCGGTGCTCAAGAGTGAATGTGTTTGTAATAATCCAAGTAAGTGGTAGATCAGATGAGTGTTGGTAGGTTTTTTCAATACTTCGAAGAGTAGTCTATTTAGAGAATGTTGTACTAAGGTAGGTAATTTATAATATGCCTGAGCGATAGATTCCGGGTTGAATTTAGGTGATGGAGAATTAATCATCTCAATTATTTTGCTAACAATATAGTCTTGCAATGAAGTGTTTGAGAAGGGCCATGAGGCTAGAAATTTAAAGATTCCCTGTGAATGAAGAGCGTAATGCTTGTCGATATATTCTCTAATAGCATCAAAAAACAGTGTTTTTTGATCGGTGTTAAGCCTAAGAAATAATTTTCTGAGCAAAGGAAAAATGGATTGACTGAGCTTATTGATATCGTTAATGTTATCGATAAGTGCTAAGAACCATGCACAAAAAGTGTTTAGTTGCTCCTTATCAAAGCTTCTAAGATTAATTAACGTTAATCCGTTAATGACTGCGTCGAGATAATCCGCTTCAGTACTAAGAGCATATAAATAATCTAATAAGGCTGTTTGCTCATCTTCTGATAGTTCAATAAATGATTTAATGTGATTAAATCCCAATTCTAATATTCGTAAAGTGTAAGCATCTATAGTAATTAATGATTTTTTAAATATATCGATGAATCGTTGTCGTAGTGCAGGATCTAAAAGATATAAATCAAAATTTACTATCACACGGAATCCAAGTTCAAATTCGCCCTTTGCATCAAATGCAAAATGCTGAGAGATAAGCTTATCGATAATGGCAACGACTTGATTTTGTCTCTTGTCAGATAGCTTATGTTTTTTAAGTCTTAGTGATAGGTATTTAAAAATAAGTCGTAGCTGATTATTTTCAGAGAGATCATCAAAAATGCTTGATCCAAGTAGTACGACACTCGCGTGATCTGATTTTTGCTGCACACATCTCAGAACATAGGTGTCTTCTTCGGATGTTGTAATGTCGTCTATTTTAAATGTGCTTAGAATGTAAAGTGCGAGTTTATGACTCGGAGTATCCTTATAAAATTCGTGAAGTAATTCAATGAATCTTTCTTTAAAGTCATCATCGAGTTTATGATATTTAACACAACATAGGGCATGAATGAGAGGTATTGCCCAGTGTTCTTTTTCTGAACGCTTCCGTTTTCCCAAGGACTTTAATAAGGCACATAATGTTTCAGCGATCATTTGGATAGCGGTACTGTCTTGAGTATGCTGGAGTACTTGGCAGAGCACATGAATATAACGATGATAGGTTGTCGTTGATCTTATTGAGATGGAAATCAGCAAATGGCGAATAAAATCATGTAGAACTGCAGTTTGGAGTTGATCAACGTCCAATCCTCTTAAAAAAGATTTATAATATACTTGCTTATCATAGGAATTACATAATTCATTAATTCTAGAGGTGAGTAGTCGTTGAGTTTCCTCATCCCATTGATTAAGAGATAATCTTTCGAACCTAGAGTATTGGAAAAAATTTAGAATGATGGGTTTATGAAAACAAGGCGCTATTTTTGAAAGATCACCACCCAAGCTATAGAGTAATTCTTCATTTTTCGATATCCACAAAGGGGTATAGAAATGAGAATTCAAAAAAGGAATATCGAGTCCATTGGGATTTAGAGATGCAAGACAAAAGAATCTTATCTTGTCGCTTGGCTTTAGTACAGAATTCAATAGGTACAAGATATGCTCAGCATTTTCATCGCCGAGTTTAACTCGAGCCGTTTGAGTGAGCGCAAAAATATCCATATTGTTTTCATGTCTTTCAGAAAAGTGAGCGAATTTATTAGAAGGGATAGGTTGTTGTTTGAGTAAATCACGGCTGATATAGAAGCTTAAATAATGCGTCAAATAAGAAGTAGCTGCTTTGCTTGAACGAGAGAATAGTTCATGCAAAGCACGTTCACGCAGTTTGACGGTCAATTCTGGCCGTATAAATGAACGGATAAGGGTATAGTCATCTAAGAGGCGTATCCATTGAGTGGCAATGTCTCCATGAAGAACTGCTAAGGAAACTGTTTTTGGATCCTCAGTATCGATAATTCGAACTTCAAGCCTTTTATCGTTAACCTCAGTATTTTCTATAGAAGGCGCCTTAAGCGCTGGCTCTTCAGAGGCTGTCTCTTCAGTTTTATCAGTTTGGGTGTCGGATCCCACAGAGCTTTCTGCTACGGCATCCAATAAGGTCTCATTGTACTCCGCTTCAGCTTTCTTTAGCTTTTCCGCAACGGCTTCTAATATTAAGTCGGCAGTGGCAAATAAACGATTTCGCATTAAGAAATTTTGATATGGATGATTATTGAACATGAACCAAATGAAATGAAATAAGGAAGCGCTGACTACAAACAGAAGTAAATTGAAAAAAATGCTAATGGCTTTGTGGTTACGTAAACGAGCTTGATACCAAGCATTCAATTCCTCATAACTCATTTCTTCCACGGAAGGTATATTCATGTATTTGCTGAGATTGCTTGAATTAATGCTTTTGAAGATATCATCTACTTTTATCGATGGATAATCTGCCATTTATGCCTCACTTAGAATTTAGTAAATTTTATCATGACAGGCTAATTGAGACAATCAAAGTGATCAAATGAAAAATCCCCCCATAAAACAATGACTAAGGAGTAAAATCAAAACAAAAGGATGATTATTTATTTGTAAATTAGCTAAATTATAATAATTTAATTAGAATAATTATATGATAGTAGTTTTGCATAATAATAAAAAGAAAAAAATGCTTTAAAATTAATGGGAATCGTGTACAATGTGAACTGTTTTCGAGTATAGATTTGCATTGCTTACAGGAGTAACGGTGTAAATTTTTCGAGAACAGGAAGGCATGATGCCTGGTTCTTAATCGACAAAGGATGTTGAAAAGATGAGCTTTACAAACACGGATCTTCAGCTCAATACTGAAGCTGATATGGAGTCTGCTAATATTCATGATTTTGCCACCAAGCGTGGTAAGTCAGGTAATTCAGATTTTGACCCCACTCAAATGTATCTCAATGAGATCGGTTTTTCACCTTTATTAACGGCTGCTGAAGAGAAAAAATTTTCTCGTCAAGCCAAAAAAGGTAACCAAAAAGCCCGCTCTAAAATGATTGAGTGCAATTTGCGATTGGTGGTTAAGATTGCTCGACGTTATTTGGGAAGAGGACTTGCATTTTTAGACCTGATTGAAGAAGGTAACCTGGGTTTAATGCATGCCGTTGAAAAATTTGATCCCGAAAAAGGATTTCGATTTTCAACCTATGCGACCTGGTGGATTCGTCAAACGATTGAACGTGCGATCATGAACCAAAGCAGAACCATTCGTTTGCCTATTCATGTAGTGAAAGAAATGACAGTGTATCTGCGTGCAGCCAGTGTTTTGAGTAGCCATCTTGATCATGACGCTACCCCAGAAGAAATCGCTGAAAAAGTAGATAGACCTATAGAGGATATTCAACGAATGTTGGATTTAAAGAAAGACGTGACTTCTATAGATACCCCCTTAACCGGCGAAACTGACCGCCCTTTGAGCGATATCATTGCTAATGAAGAAGGTGATGATCCAATGTCAAAATGTGTGGATTCGGATATGTTAGTTCACATTGATGAGTTGGTTGAGCAATTACCTGAGCGCCAACGTGAGGTTTTGGCTCGTCGATTTGGACTCAAAAGTTATGAAAAGCAAACCTTAGAAGAAGTAGGGAAGTCTATACACCTCACCCGAGAACGTGTTCGTCAGATTCAGTTCGAGGCTTTAAGGAACATGAGGGCACTATTGAAAACTCAAGGTATTGATAAAGAATTATTTGAAGAATAAAAAAAAGAGGCGGAGGTTTCAGGCCTCCGCCTCTCTTTTACTTACCGCATTTCGAACAATGTTTGAAGAATACAAAAGCTGAGAATACACCAGCTACGCCAATGACATCATAAACAATCTTTACGATGTGGTGCGAGCTGATCAGTGTTGTTACGAGATTATAATCGAAACCACCCACTAAACCCCAGTTTACTGCACCTACAAAGCTTAGAACAAATGCAACTAGGCTAAGTACGCCCATTACTGATTTCATGATTTTACCCTCCGGATAATTACCTCTTCCACATTAAGTATAGCATATATTTATTAAAATATCGTGATAATTATTTCGAGTGTTTAGAGCCACTTGGAGAGAAAGCCAGCATCAGCGGGAGCTTGTATCAGGACACGCCGTGAACCCGTCCCTGGGGGCTCGGAAAAAACATCCCTGTTTTTTACGGTCCTGATACAAGCTCCCGCTGATGCTGGCGTAGAGCAAAATTAGTAGTCCTGTGTTCTTTGGGGAATATTATACCGTCATTGTATCGTTGGACTCGCAATGACAGGTAGATGAGAACTTCTGTGTTTTGATCATTGAAACCACTGTTAATTATGGTAAGATTTATAGCTAATTCACAGTTTTTAATCGAAAAGGGGATTGTTTATGCATATAGAAGCTCAACAAGAAACACGATCATTTCAAGCAGAAGTAAAAGATTTACTCAATTTGATGGCTCATTCTTTATACAGCAATAAAGAAATATTTTTACGTGAATTAATCTCTAACGCCTCTGATGCAGAAAATAAGCTGCGGGAAGAATCCCTATCTGATCATGCGGTATTTGAAGATGATCATGAATTAAAAATTTTTGTAGAAGCGGATAAAAAAGCGGGCCTTATCAAGGTTCGTGATAATGGAATTGGCATGACTCGGGCCGAAATCATCGATAACCTGGGAACGATAGCAAAATCAGGTACACGTGAATTCTTAGCAAAGCTCTCTGAAGATAAGAACAAAGACAGTCAACTCATTGGTCAATTCGGTGTGGGATTTTATTCTGTATTTGTTGTGGCGGATAAAGTCATCGTAAGATCTCGTCGTGCAGGTATGAAATCTGACCAAGGTGTTGAATGGATTTCTGATGGGCAGGGTGATTATTCCGTCTCTAATATTGATATGCCTCAACGTGGTACAGAAATCATTTTGCATCTTAAAAAGGAGATGGAAGAGTTTTTGGATGATTATCGTTTACAAGGCATTATTCGAAAATATTCAGATCACATTTTATTTCCTATCGTGATGAAAAAAGAAGTGGAAGTTCACGAAAAAGACAGTGATAAAAAAGAAAAGAAAACTGAAATTACGGAAGAGGTTGTTAATCAGGCCACGGCTCTGTGGACACTGTCAAAAAATGAAATTACGGATGAACAATACAATGAGTTTTATAAGCATGTATCACATGATTTTGAGAACCCTTTACAGTGGGTGCATAATCGAGTCGAAGGTAAGTTAGAATATATTTGTTTGCTGTATATTCCTGCGCGTGCACCTTTTGATTTATTCAATCGTGAACATCAGCGTGGTTTGAAATTATACGTACGTCGTGTATTCATTATGGATGATGCTGAACAATTATTACCTCAATATTTGCGTTTTATACGAGGAATTGTTGATTCTAGTGATTTGCCCTTAAACGTATCTCGAGAGATTTTACAAAACAATGCTGTTATCGAACAGATTAAAAACGGATGTATTAAACGAATATTAGATATGCTCGAAAAATTAGCAAAGCAAGATCCAGAAAAATACACTGAATTCTGGAAGCAGTTTGGTAATGTGATTAAAGAAGGTCCTGGAGAGGATTATTCTAATAAAGATCGTATCGCAAAATTGCTGCGTTTTTCATCCAGCCACATTAATACGGAAGCACAGACTGTTTCCTTGGACGATTATGTCAGTCGAATGAAAGCAGATCAGGATAAAATTTATTATATTACTGCGGAAACTTTTAACGCGTGTAAAAACAGCCCACATTTAGAAATTTTCAAAAAGAAGGGCATTGAAGTTTTGTTTTTATCCGATCGAATCGATGAGTGGTTAGTGGCTCATTTAACAGAATTTGAAGGAAAACACTTACAATCTGTGATGAAAGGTGATCTGGATAATATTCAACATGACGAAGAAACTAAGGAAAAAACCGAGAAGTTGGAAAAAGACTATGAAAGCCTGATCAAACAAATGAAAGAGGTGTTGGGTGAAAAGGTCAAAGATATTCGTTTGAGTCATCGCTTAACGGATTCTCCCGCGTGTTTGGTTTCTGATGAAAATGAGATGAGTGCCTATTTGCAGCGCATGTTAGCACAGGCAGGTCAGAATATTATGAATTCAAAACCAATTCTGGAAATTAATCCTGAACATCAGTTTATTAAAAACTTGCATTCTGAGCAAAATGAAGAATTATTTTCACTGTGGTCGCATTTATTGTTTGAACAATCCTTATTGGCAGAGGGTGGTCAATTAGAAGATCCTGCTAGTTTTGTTAAGCGGATGAATGAGCTACTCTTAAAATAGAGCCCCTCCCCCTCCAAGGGGGAGGTGCCCGAAGGGCGGAGGGGGAGAGTACGGCCGGTTACCAATTAAAAAATTAAAGCCCTTAAATGAAGCTTTTCGAAGAATTATATCCCCCCTCAGTCGCTGCGCGACAGCTCCCCCGGAGGGGGCGCGCCAATTGTCAATCCGGGTATTTTCACTGTATTCCCTTCATCGACTTTCAACTAAAGTAAAACTCATGAACGGATCCTCTCTCATAGAAATTATGGTCGCAGTATTAATCCTGAGCCTGACAATATTCAGCACCCTAAAACTGCAGTCTTATCTCCTGGATAAAACCAGAGAATCCTACAACAAGACTGTGGAAGTCCTTCAAGATGAATAATCATCAGCAGGGTTTTTATACCATCGAAGTGTTAATCGCAGCCGCTTTAAGCACTGTCATCCTCCTGAGTATTTTTTCAAGTTATTTGTTGATGAAAGATCAGTATTTAAAACAATCTTCTCTTATAGAAGAACAGGAAAATATTTGTTCATTGTATTTGATTTTAAAAAAACTGATCGATGAGAGTACTGATATTAAAACCTACTCATCTCAGGATACTTCTTCAAGTTTGCATATTTTAAGTGAGGTATTGCAAATAACTTCCAAAAATAATATTTATAAAATATATCTTAGAGAAACATCGAGAAATAAATTACGATCTATCTATCTTAAAAAAGACGAATTAAATGCTCAGGAATTAATAAGCGATGTTTTAGGTTTTTCTGTGAAACTTTATGATGATGCTAAAAAAAATTTGCTGGTCAGAGTGACATTGAATTCTAGAGAAATTCCTATGTATTTTGAGGTGAAAGAAAATGTCCTCTGAGGGTGGTTATATATTGATTGTGGTTTGTGTGTTTGTTTTTATTTGTGGTTTGATTTTGGATGATATGATTCGGGGTGTTATTGTTCAGGGGGAGATGAGTGAGGTTTTTTTGAAGCCCCCCCCTCAGTCCCTTCGGGACAGCTCCTCCCTGAGGGGGGAGCAAATCTTAGATAGA
>CAZYYU010000007.1:0-119806 GCA_964651735.1 uncultured Gammaproteobacteria bacterium
GTGTTAAGCATGCCGCCAGCGTTCAATCTGAGCCAGGATCAAACTCTTCAGTTTTAATCCATTGCAGCAATAATGCTGCTATTAAGGCTCAATACACTAACCAAAAAAATTTAGGAATTTTCGTGGCACTGTATTGATATATCGATTCAATGATATCAAAACAAGTGCCCACACAAATTGCATTGTCTGTTTGCTCAAATTGTTAAAGAACGAATTTCCCTAAAGCATTCATCAGGGAAGACGGACGATTCTAGCGACTCTCACAGTATTGTCAAGGGTTTTTTCAAAGAATATTCAAATTAGCTTTTGGTGAGGACTAATAGGGCGATTTTTGCTAGAAATTGCCTAGCGTGGCGGTGTATTTGCTATAATATTGGTGTGAATGGCCAGGGGGGGACTTAAGATGTTTGGATATCGGGAAGCGAAGTTTGAATTGAAGGATCCTGAGCTGGGTTTAATACGGTTGGTTGAGGCTGGTAATCTAACGGAATTAAAAAAAGTGGCTCTCAACACCTCTCAGAAAAAAATTCTGTTATTTGCTGCGGCTAAATATGGCAATTGCGATGTTATAGAATATTTATTACCTGATCCTGTGGATGAAGCACTGCTCAATGAACAACACGCCTTCGCTAAATCCCAATATGGTGTCTATGATTTTGCGAATAAATGTATACGAGAAATTGTTGGCAAAAATTTTATTGGGCATTATGAAACTGCTAATGCACTGATGGCGGCCATTTTATATGATCAATCTGATGCTGCTAAACTTCTGATTAAAAAAGGCATCAACCTTAAATCACCCTCTGGATCTCCTCGAGGTGCTATAGCGATTCATTTGGCTGCGATATATGGTCGAAGTGAAATAGTTCAGGCGCTTTTAGATGCTGATAAGAGCTTAGTTAACGAATACCAAAATTTTCCAATGACACCCCTCATGGAGGCCGCATACAACGGTAAACTTGAAACTATCAAAGTTCTGGTGGCAAATGGAGCTGCTTTTGGCGAGGGTGATTATAATGTTTTTCTCTCAGCACAACAGGGGGGAAATGCGGATGTCATGCATTATTTGATAATAGAAACAGATGCGCTTAAACACAATAGTAAGGAACAATTTAAAGCAGGATTGTATGCTATTAACATTGGTGATAAAGATCTTTTAGAAACTATATTAGATAAATTTCCAGATTTAATAACCCGAAAAGATGAATCCGGTAAAACTTTACTTCATCATGTGGGCACTTATCTTCAGTATGATGCACGACCTGAAAAAAAAGTGGCTACATTTGAAATTGAAAAATTATTACTAAGAAAAAATGATGCTATCTCACAAGCGGATGATAATCGACATCATCGTCCCTCATTTTATGCTCCACGGGGCAAACATCGCGATCTCCTAAAATTGTGTGATATTCGAGAAAAATATATTGCTCGTAAAACAAGAGATTATGGGGAAATAAAATTTTTGGGAATCACTTTTCGATATGCTTCTAAAGATAAACGTAGCGCTGCTAAACATTTAATTGAAGCTACTCTAGAAGAAAATCAGAACAAATTGAGTGACAGAGATAAAAATATTCTTAAACATTCGCCAGAATTTCGAACGATATATAGACATTTGTCTCGATGAAGATGAAGTCACTTTCTCGTATAAAATTGATCTATTGTGTTACAAATTGAGCTAAAGCTGCTTCGAGTTCTTCGGGGGTGTTTATTTCTAGGGTTCTGCCAGCGGTTTTTGAGACTCGAATTTTGTAGCCATTTTCTAGGGCTCGGAGTTGTTCGAGGGATTCGGCTTTTTCGAGTGGGGTTTGAGGGAGCTTGGTATATTCTAATAAAAAGTCGCGCTGAAAAGCGTAGACGCCCATGTGATGTAAAATCGGGACATTATCGACCTGAGTTCTGAAATAAGGGATGGGTGAACGGGAAAAATAAATGGCATAGCCTTGTTGGTCCATGATGACTTTTACGATGCCGGGGTCATTATATTCTGAAGGAAACTTTAGGGCATAACCCAAGGTTGCCATCACCGGGCTTTCGCCGGATAAATAGGGTTGCACTAATTCTGTTAACATGGTGGGTTGTATGAAAGGCTCATCGCCTTGTAAGTTAATAATTATATCCATGTCTGAAAATTCTTTTGCGGCTACGGCTACCCGATCCGAACCGGTTTGTATATCTACACTAGTCATGATGACTTCACCACCGACTTCTCTCACAGCGGCAGCGATTTCTTCACTGTCGGTTGCAACGACCACTTTTGTGAGGGTTTTGCATTCGCTGGCGCGCTGGTAGGTGTGTTGAATCAATGGCTGGCCGTTGATATCGGCGAGCATTTTACGCGGTAAACGCGTTGAACCTAATCGGGCTGGAATGACACATAATATTTTCATGAGCGATACATTAACTTAAATCAATAAGGAAATAAACAGGAAGAGGGGGGCCTTGAGAAGAAACGAACATCCATGTTCTTGTGTCTCCATTACGTCCATGTACCGCACATTCTTCTCAAGGCCCCCCTCTTCCTGTTTATTGCTTTTATATATTTTTAGAAAATTAACAAGTTAAGCCTGACACCTTGAGAGAAAAACTTTAGTTGTTAAGGTTACCTTAATAATTGATGAGCACAATTCTATTCGGTCACGTTGGTATATTCTTAATAATATAAATAATTAGAAAGCAAAATAATAATAATTATTTAACCACTACCCCTAGCTAACAAAAAAAAGCTGACGTGACTGTCCCTAAGCCTTCATCGTTCTAGAAGCCATTCTTACTACTATTTTTGCGATTCGTCTTTTACCAACTTGATAAATATTTGTATCACCTGGTTTGATAAGCAAAGATTTATCACTGATTTTTTCATCATTAATTTTTACTGCCCCAGATTGGATCAAACGCATTGCATCTGAAGTGCTTTCTACCAACCCAGCTTGCTTGAGTAAATTTGTAATAGGGATTCCATCGTTGCTAGAGGATGGGTCTGCTTCCCAAATAATTTCCTTTTCTTCTAAATCCTCTGGAATTTCATGGCGCTGAAACCGAGCGATGAATTTTTCAACTGCGTCTTTAGCTTCGGATGCGCTGTGGAAACGGGTGATAATTTCAGTGGCGAGTTTTATTTTGAAATCTCGTGGATTTGCGCCTTGTTCTGCTTCTTTTCGCCACTGAGAAATTTCTTTCATATCTCTAAAACTCAATAGCTCGAAGTAGCGCCACATTAAGGTATCGGAAATCGACATGATTTTACCGAACATGCTATCGGGGGATTCCGTGATTCCGATGTAGTTACCGAGTGACTTAGACATTTTTTGGACGCCATCAGTACCTTCGAGCAAGGGCATCATGATGACGACTTGAGGCCTTTGTCCATATTGTTTTTGAAGTTCACGCCCAACCAGTAAGTTGAATTTTTGATCAGTCCCACCCAGTTCAACATCAGCCCTCATCTCCACTGAATCGTAGCCCATGATCAAGGGATACAAAAATTCATGTATGGCAATGGACTGATTAGCGGCGTAGCGTTTAGAAAAATCGTCTCGCTCTAACATTCGCGCAACGGTGTAATGACTTGCCAAACGAATCATATCTGCAGCGCTTTTTTTCCCCATCCAAGCGGAGTTAAACATAATGGTGGTTTTGCTTTCGTCCAAAATTTTGAAAACTTGCTCTTTATAAGTATTCGCATTTTCCATAACTTGTTCATGACTGAGGGGTGGCCTAGTCACACTTTTTCCGGAAGGATCACCAATCATACCTGTGAAATCACCTATTAAAAACAAAACCTCGTGCCCTAAGTCTTGAAATTGTTTTAATTTATTAATTAATACGGTGTGGCCCAGATGAAGATCGGGGGCTGTAGGGTCAAAGCCCGCCTTGATACGAAGAGGTTTTCCTGACTTCAATCGCTCTTCGAGCTCTGATTCTATTAATATTTCAAAGGCTCCCCGCTTAATGAGAGCCAGATCGTCATTTATGGACACGGAGTCCTCCTTTTTAAACATTTGACCTGGGGTCATTCTAAGGCTATCGTATTCGCTTTTTGGACGTAGACAAAGCTTATAGGGATGAAACATGAAATCAAAAAACCGCAAGTCATCTAAACCATCTCACCCCTTACCTTGGCGTATTATAACCATTTTATCCTTAGTAATGCTCCTTTTTCTTGGCCTAGGATTATTTTTACTCACTTATGAACCCTTAGACAGAATGTACACCGAGGAATTACCGCTTCCTCTCAGAGTTTCTGAAAACCCAGAAACTGACCTCAGCCAACTTTCGCCGGTGAAATGGCATAATGTGATCGTTAAAAATGGCGACACTTTGTCCCGAATTTTTCAACGTCACCATCTTCTAGACTCCGAGTTACAGCAAATTTTCTCTTTAGGTAAAGAGATTAAATTTTTAACTCATCTTTCAAAAGGAAATACGATTTATTTGCTTCTGGATGATAAACGACAAATACAAAAATTAATTTATCGGCCAGATTTGAAAACGGTGTTAACGGTTCTACGCACGCCAAGTGGATTCAGCGCAAATTCAAAAACGCTGGCCCTAGAAAGCCGAGAAGTTTATGGTGGTGGTGTGATTGTAGATACCTTGTTTCGTAGCGGTGCAAAAGCCGATGTGCCTGAAAAATTAATGCTTCAAATGGCGAAAGTGTTTCAATGGGATATTGATTTTGCCAAAGATCTGCGTGCTGGGGATAAATTCAATATTATTTATGAAGAATTTTATCTTCAAGGTGAAAAAGTGAAGACAGGTGACATTGTTGCTGCGGAATTTATTAATAAAGGCAAAAAATATCGTGCTATTCGTTATCAAGATCCCTTAGGAAATACGGGATATTACACTCTCGATGGACATAGCTTAAAACGACAATTTAGTCGCACACCGGTAAAATTCAGCCGGATTAGTTCACACTTTACTTTAAAGCGCTGGCATCCCGTTCTACATCGCTTTAGACGGCACCGAGGAGTAGATTATGCTGCAGCTATGGGTACACCGGTTAAAGCAACCTCCAATGGACATGTTGCTTTTGTCGGCACCAAAGGTGGTTATGGTAATGCAATCATTTTGCAACATGGTCAACATTACAGTACACTGTATGGACACTTGAAAAAGTTTGCAAAAAATATCAAAAGAAATGCACCAGTTAAACAAGGCCAGGTCATTGGATATGTGGGTATGACGGGTCTGGCATCGGGCCCACATCTGCATTATGAGTTCCGAATTGATGGGGTACACCGCGATCCACTGACAGTGCGATTGCCTCAAGGCGATCCTATTCCTAACAAACATAGAGCACACTTTAAAAAACACATTCAAGATCTTTTTGCCAGAATGGATATCCATGAAAAATCTGCAAGCTCCAGCTATCAGAGAAGCTATCATGACTGAGTTTTATATCGGTATTTTATCAGGTACGAGTATGGATGCTGTTGATGTTGCCTTAGTGGATTTTTCTGATAAATATCCTCACTTAATCGTGACACACAGCGAAAAATTTCCTGCAGAATTAAAACAACAATTACATCAATTAATTTTAGAAAAAAATACGAGCTTGGAAAATTTCGGAAAGCTAGATACTAAATTGGGGAAACTTTTTGCAGTCGCTGTCAATAATTTGCTCGCTATTAGTCCCATCAAAAAAGAAAATATTCTTGCCATTGGCAGTCATGGCCAAACCATTTTTCACCATCCCAATGATGATGCTCCATTCAGCTTGCAAATTGGTGACGCCAATATTATTGCTGCCTTAACCGGAATCAAAACCATTGCTGATTTTCGCAACAAAGATATTGCACTAGGTGGACAAGGCGCTCCACTCACCCCAGCCTTTCATAACATATTATTTCGTAACACAGAAATAAATCGTGCCGTTATTAATATCGGCGGCATATCAAATATTACTTATTTACCAAAGGATCTGACTAAACCCATCATTGGATTTGATCCTGGGCCTGGAAATACTTTGCTTGATCTTTGGGCTGAAAAACATTTACAAAAATCTTATGACGAAAACGGTCAATGGGCTGCTAGCGGAAAAGTAGATAATATATTGTTAAATGACCTTCTTGCTGATCCCTACTTCCATTTTCCACTTCCTAAAAGTGCAGGTAGGGAACATTTTAATTTAGCGTGGCTAGAAGCTCACCTCTCGCCAACAATTAAAGCAAAAGATGTACAAGCGACCTTGAGTGCATTAACTGCAAAATCCATTACAACACATATTGAAAAATATTCACCACTGACAGAAGAAATTATTTTATGTGGTGGTGGGGTGCATAATTTGCATCTCTTAGAAACTCTACAGGCTAATTTAGAAACAATTCCATTATACTCATCCGAAAAATATGGAGTTCATCCAGATTGGGTTGAAGCCATGACTTTTGCTTGGCTGGCCAAACAACATTTATCTCAACTACCTGGCAATTTACCCTCTGTTACAGGAGCAAGTAAAGCTGCCATCCTGGGTTGTGTGTATCCTGCATAACAAAGTATGGCCCAACACCCCCAAAGCTTCCTCTAAGGAATCATTAATTATCTTCGTCTTCAAGAGCATCTGCAGAAAACGATGAACCGCAACCACAGGTAGTTTTTGCATTGGGATTTCGAATGACAAATCGCGCGCCTTGTACGTCATCTTTATAATCAATTTCTGCGCCACGTAAATATTGAAAGCTTAATGGATCGACTAACAATCTGACATCGGATTTTTCGACGACAATATCATCCTCTTTGATTTTTTCTTCAAAACTAAAACCATATTGAAATCCAGAACAACCGCCGCCGGTGATATAAACTCGTAGACTGAGATCATTGTTGTTTTCTTCTTTAATTAATTCAAAAACTTTATTAGCAGCATTGTCGGTGAAGTTAAGTGGTACTTGGTTTAATGATGGCATTGTATTGGGCCTATAGGTATTAAATGAGAATTATTATCGTTTATTTATGGGAGATGATCAAGAGGGCGCGACATCTCACTGAATATATGTACTGTTGATGCTTCTTCAGTTATCATTTCGCGCATGTTATGGATTAAAGCATTTCACATCATTACGATCGTTACCTGGTTCAGCGGGATCTTCTATTTACCCCGCCTTTTTGTTTATCATGCCATGGCTGAAGATCAAATCTCTAAAGATCGATTCAAAATCATGGAACGTAAATTGTATTTCGGTATTTCCACTCCAAGCGCTATTATCGCGACTCTCCTTGGGTTTTGGCTACTGGCTGATCAATGGGCTTACTATAAAACAGCGGGGTGGATGCATGCTAAATTGGGCATGGTAGTTTTGCTGTGGGCTTATCATTTGTATTGCTGGAAATTCTATGTAGATTTTCGAGAAGATAAAAATACGCATAGTCATGTTTTTTACCGAATATATAATGAATTGCCAGTGTTGTTGTTGATTGGGATTATAGTGATGGTGATTGTTCGGCCTTTTTGAATCTTTCAAAGATTACAGTTCTATCATTTGAAAATCGTTTTTAGTAGCACCACAGTCTGGACATAACCAATCTTCGGGGACATCTTCCCACTTTGTTCCAGGCGCGATGTTGTCTGATGGCCAGCCAAATTCTTCATCGTAGATATAACCACAGAGTATGCACATGTATTTTTTCATGGGACTTAGGTTACTGAATAACAAGGTGGATGACAATGGCTTAGCTGCCCTGTTATAATCAAATCACTAAAATTTAATAGAGAACCACTCCATGTTACGTCAAAAATCCGCTGATCTCTTCAAACGTGCCCAAGAACATATTCCTGGCGGAGTAAATTCTCCGGGTCGAGGGTTTAAGTCCGTTGGAGGAGAACCTGTGTTCATAAAAGGTGGAGAAGGACCCTATTTAATCGACCAAGATGGAAATCGTTACATTGATTATGTAGGCTCCATGGGTGCAAATATCTTGGGTAATGCTCACCCCACAGTCATTGAAGCGGTGCAGTATGCTACTAAAAAGGGCTTAGGTTATTGGCTTCCCACTGAATTAGAAGTAGAGCTCGCGGAACTACTGTGTCAACTCGTTCCTAATCTTGAGATGGTTCGACTCGTCAATTCTGGCACTGAGGCTACGATGAGTGCTATACGTTTGGCGAGAGCCGCCACGGGTCGTGATAACATTATCAAGTTTGAAGGCTGCTATCATGGTGCATCTGATTCTTTATTAGTCAATGCAGGGTCAAATGCACTCGACATGGGAGTACCTAGCTCACCTGGAGTACCTAAGGATTCAGCAAAACATACACTGACAGCTGACTATAACGATTTAAACTCGGTAGCCAAGTTATTTGAATTCCACCAACATCAAATTGCAGCAGTCATTGTAGAACCCATAGCAGGCAATATGAGTTGTGTACCACCACAGCCTGGCTTTTTAGAAGGTTTACGTGAATTATGTAATCTTCATGGGGCCTTAATGATTTTGGATGAGGTGATGACAGGATTCAGGGTGGCTCAAGGTGGGGCTCAAGAGTATTACAATATCGATGCGGATTTAATCACCATCGGTAAAATCATGGGCGGTGGTCTGCCTTGTGGCGCCTTCGGTGGACGTCGAGATTTAATGGAGCGAATTGCACCCATTGGGCCGGTTTACCACGCGGGCACCTTATCGGGCAATCCAATTTCAGTCACTGCAGGATTGGCAACCTTGCATGAAACCATGAAACCTGGGTTTTATGAAAAACTGCATACCAATGGAAAAGCGCTGGCCGAAGGTTTTCGTGATCAGGCCAAAGCTGCCGAGGTACCTCTGGTGGTTAACCAAGTGGGAGCGATGTTTGGAATATTTTTTACCGACCGACCTGCTGTGACTAGCTTTACGCATGTGATGAATAGCGATAAAGAATCATTTAAGCGCTTTTTTCTAGAAATGTTAAATGGTGGCGTGTTTTTGGCGCCTTCACCTTACGAATGTGGCTTTCTAACGATTGCTCATGATGAAAAAATCATCGAGCAAACCTTGAAGGTGAGTAAGAAGGCTTTTGCTGCTTTAAAAGCAAAATCCAGTGTTTCTAAGGCTGAAGTGTAATTTTAAGGGGTGTTTTTATTTCTTATATCGGTAAGCGTTTCGTTCATACGGAAAAACACAATTACTATTTCACACATAATACGAACTAAGATGGGACCTATGAACATAATTTCCAAACCTTTGAGGACTTCCCCTTTAAAAACATCCACAATACCCGTTCCCATGACAGCCAAAGTCACCAACCAGAACAACAGATTTATCAACCAGGGCGTCAACATACGTCGAAATGTAAAAAAATCCTTCATCATTGCTCTCTCCTCTGGGATAATGGGTTTATGACATACACTATATACAACATTTTGTTTTACCTGGCTACACCTTACATTTTTTTAAGAATGCTATGGCGCAGCAGCAAGGATAAAGCATACCGTCAAAGAATCGCTGAACGCTTTGGATACTACACTTTTCCTAAGCGTTCAAAATCGATCTGTTTACATGCAGCCTCCTTGGGAGAAACTCTCGCTGCAGATTCTATTATTGTGTCATTACTTCAACAATATCCGGATCATGATATTGTCGTCACTAACATGACCATCAGTGGTTCACGCAGAACTCAACAACGATTTGCTGATCGACTCACTCATGTTTATATTCCTTATGATACTCCCGGTGCTGTTAAGCGATTTTTAAAACACATGGACCCTCAATTATTAATTCTGGTAGAACGAGAACTCTGGCCAAACCTATTAAAATACTGCAAATCTTTTCACATACCGGTTTTATTAGCTAATGGCCGTCTACCTGATCGTTCTGCTGAACGCTATGCAAAAATTTTAAAATTCACTCTAAACATGCTTTCAGGTATCACTTGTTTTGCTGTGAATAGTGAATACGCCTTAAAAAATTTTCTGAAACTTGGTGTTCCTTCCGAAAAAATCAAATTATGTGGCAACATAAAATTCGATGCAAAAATCAATGAAGACATGGTTCAGGCTGGAAAACATTTCAAAAATACTTCATGCAAAGATCGATTCGTCTGGATAGCGGCCAGCACTCATGAAGGTGAAGAGGAAATTATTCTCAATGCACACTCGATGATTTTAGAGCAATTTCCAAATGCACTACTCGTCTTAGTTCCCCGCCATCCAGAACGATTCGCTTCTGTTTTAAAACTGTGTGAGAATAAAAATTTCACGGTGTCTCAACGCAGTAAGAATGAAAGCTTATCTGATAACATCTCAATATTTTTGGGTGACACCATGGGTGAAATGTTTTTCTATTACAGCATATCTGATGTTGCCTTTGTTGCAGGTAGTTTAAAACCCATCGGTGGACATAATTTATTGGAACCCGCTGCGGTGGGAGTACCTGTGGTGACGGGCACACAACTTTTTAATTTCCGTGAAGGTGAGGCCTTATTTAAAGCTGCCAATGCCATGATATTGGTTGAAAATCAAAATGAGCTTGCCAATGCTATTATTGATCTTTTTAAAGACAAAGAAAAACGTCAGCAATTTAGTGAGCGTGGGATTGGAATTGTGAATTCAAATAAAGGTTCAGTTAAAAAGCACATGGATATTATTGCTGAGCTTATGAATTAAGCTGTCACTATGTCTTTGAAGACATTAAATCAATTTTTTTATTCAAGATACGATTGATTTGCACTAAATCCTCAACTGACAGTGTACCCGCAGCTTGTTTCAACAAGAGTGTATTCAACAAATAATCATATTCATTACGGGCACTGACTCGCTCAGTATTGTAGACTTTGGATTGAGAATCTAGAACATCGACGAAAGTTCGAGTACCCACTTTATAGGCTGCTTCTGTGGCTTCAAAAGCACTTTTGCTAGAAACTATGGCTTGTCGATCAGCTTTTATTTGACTGATACCTGACATCACACCAAGATAAGATTTTCGAGTATTACCAACCGTTGAACGATGCACTTTCACTTCATTCGCAGAAGCTTGTAAATAATAATAATGAGCTTGTTTTGTTAAAGCAGTGGTCGCGCCCCCACTAAAAATAGGAAGATTTGCAGATACATAAACATCTGTGGTTTTAATTCTAGAAGCTAAATTAGTTCCATAGGGATTGTCTTGATATAAATAGCTAAAATCCGCTCCTGCATTAACAACGGGTAAATGACCTGAAAATTGTTGACTAATATTTGCTTTAGCCACCAAGGTTGCATAATGTGCTGACTTCAAAGCATAATTCTGTTTTTCAGCGAGTGACACCCATTCATCAATATTTGCAGGATTAGGCTTAATGAGCGGCAAATCTTTTCCAATTCCTTGTAATGCGGGAAAAGTTTTATCAGTGATTTCTCGTAACTCTTCAATTTTATCTTCCAAGCGATTTTGAGCTGCGATTTCTCGCGCTACTGAAGCGTCATAAGACGCTTTTGATTCCTCTACACTGGTAATGGCAATCAAGCCTACTTTAAAACGCGCTTCATTTTGTTGAAGTTCTCGATATATTGCCATTTTTTCGGCACGAATAAACCGTAAATCTTCACTGGCGACGAGTACATTAAAATAAGCATCTGTCGTTCTGATCATCAAATCTTGGGTTGCTGCACTTAATTTTGCAGCATATTGCTTAACAGTAGCGCTAGCGCCTTTGAGCTGAGCCCAATTCGCATAATTAAATACGGATTGTTTAGCAGAGATAGCATATTGCGTAGAATCATAATAAAAAACACCATTAGCATCATAAGGAACGCCAGGAGTGTGATTATCCAATCGATCGCGTTGCAATGATCCTGTTGCAAAAATTTGTGGTAAAAAATTCGCAAGGCTGATGGGCATACTTTGCTTGTTGGCCATAAATTCTGCAGTCGCAGCTTTTATTGCAGGATCGTTTTCTAGAGCAACATTATAAACTTCTATAAGATCCGCAGCAAAAAGTGAAGTGGGAAATGAAATGAGTATTGCAGCCATTAGCTGTCTGACTTTTATTAACATAGTAATTCCTCAAAATACAAAACTATCTGGTTCTTTAGCGTTAGGCGTACGTGGCCTATCCGTTTCAAATAACTTTTCTTCTTTCCAATCATAATCTGATAATCGTGTGACGAGCGTGGCAGACATGGGGACTTTTGTTCCCACGACAGCATATAATCGACCACCTTGTGCAAGACTTTGCAAAAGTGATTCACTGAGATTAGGAAGTGATCCTGTTAATACAATGACATCAAAAGGAGCATGATTCTGCCATCCTTCCTTAATATCTCCTTTGATTAAGGTGATATTTTCTAACTTGAGCGCCTTCACATTTTTTTCTGTGCTCAAACGAAAATCCTCATAATGCTCAAGGCCATAAACCTGCAATGCGAGTTTTGCCAAAACACTTAGGATATATCCTGTTTGCACACCGACGACTAATACTTTATCGCTATTCTTTACCTTCAGTGCTTGAAGCATTCTGCCCTCTTCTTTAGGGGTCATTAAAGACTGCTGGTGCGCTAAAGGAATAGGAGTGTCTGCAAAAGCCAGATCACGAAAAGCCTCGGGGACAAATTTTTCACGAGGAGTCGAGGACAAAACATCTAAGGTGACCTGGTCCATCACGTTCCAGGTTCTCAGTTGTTGTTTTATCATATTCGTTCGTGCGATTTCGGTTTTCATCTGTGCTATCATACCGGTCCACAACGGATTTGGGAATACAGTATAATGGCTCCAAAATCACATCCCGATAAAGATTTTGAAATTCTTGAAGAAAAGCTGGTCTATGATGGTTTTTTTCAAGTAAAAAACATCACCTTACGCCATAAATTATTTGACGGCTCATGGAGCATGCCTCTCAAACGAGAATTGTTTGACCGTCTCCCTGTCGCTGCAGTTCTGCCCTATGATCCTCTAATAGATAAAGTGGTGTTGATCGAGCAGTTCAGGGTGGGTCCACTCCGATCCCAACATCCCTGGCTACTCGAGATTGTGGCGGGAATTAGTGAAGAAGGTGAAAGTATTGAAGATCTGGTGCGGCGAGAAGCCATGGAAGAAGCCGGATTAGATATTCTTGAGCTCATCAAAGCCCATGAATACTGGGTAAGTCCTGGAGGAAGTTCGGAATTCATTAGCTTATATTGTGGAAGAGTCGATGCCTCCAACGCCGGTGGCATTCATGGCCTTCCAGATGAAAGTGAAGACATTAAAGTACATGTCATGAGCTCTCAAGAGGCTTTTCAATTGCTCAAAGAAGGAAAAATCACTAATGCAGCTACCATTATTGGTTTACAGTGGTTAGAGTTGAATTTGCACAAGCTATTTACGTAGAATGAGATCTTATGACTATCGCACCATCACATTATGACGCCAAAGCCATTGAGGTACTTGAGGGATTAGATCCTGTTCGCAAGCGCCCTGGCATGTACACGAATACGATAAACCCTAACCACCTGGCTCAAGAAGCCATCGATAATGGTGTGGATGAAGCCATCGCCGGACATGCGACACGCATTGAAGTCATTTTACATAATGATAAATCCATCGAAGTGATTGACGATGGTCGAGGCATGCCTGTGGACATTCACCCTGATCACAAAATTTCGGGTGTGGAATTAATTTTGACACGTTTACATTCAGGCGCAAAATTTTCGAATAAAAGTTACAAATTTTCGGGTGGTTTGCACGGCGTAGGTATTTCTGTTGTCAATGCACTTTCCACAAAACTGACAGTGACCGTTAAACGTGATGGCAATATTTATCAAATGGATTTTCAAGATGGAGAAAAGGCCAGTAAATTACGCGTTATCGGAAGCGTTGCAAAACGTGAAACGGGAACTTCTATCCGTTTTTGGCCAGATGAAAAATATTTCGACACGATTAAATTTAATGTTAAAGCACTGAAACATATTTTACGTGCTAAAGCGGTTTTATGTCCGGGATTAAAAGTGGTATTTACCGATTTAACGGGAGACCAATCCGAAGAATGGTGCTATCAAGATGGATTAAAAGATTATTTACTGCAATCACACGAACAAGACACAAGCTTACCTGAGGAACCCTTTATTGGTAGCTTTACGGCAGAAACCGAGGCAGTGGATTGGGCTGTATTTTGGCTGCCTGAAGGTGGTGAACTCATCAATGAGAGTTATGTCAATTTAATTCCCACTATCCAAGGTGGTACACACGTTAATGGTTTTCGCACAGGACTTCTGGATGCCATGCGCGATTTTTGTGAACTCAGAAAATTATTACCACGCGGAATTAAATTAGCCTCTGAAGATATTTGGGATAATTGCAGTTATGTGTTATCCGTTAAAATGTTAGAGCCACAGTTTGCTGGACAAACCAAAGAAAGACTTTCTTCACGACAAAGCGCAGCTTTTGTCACGGGTGTTGTTAAAGATGCCTTTAGCCTTTGGTTAAATCAACACGTCAATATTGGTGAAGCTCTGGCACAAATGGTCATCGATAATGCACAAAAACGTGTACGTAGCAGTAAAAAAGTTGAGCGCAAGAAAATTACCTCTGGACCTGCATTGCCTGGTAAATTAGCGGATTGCGTGAATCAAGATCCAAAATTAACTGAATTATTTTTGGTTGAGGGTGATTCTGCAGGTGGTTCTGCGAAACAAGCCCGTGACAAAGATTATCAAGCTGTAATGCCCTTGCGTGGAAAGATTTTAAATACGTGGGAAGTGGATTCTGAACAAGTTTTAAATTCACAAGAAGTGCACGATATTGCTGTCGCCTTAGGTGTTGATCCAGGCTCCTCTGATCTTCAAGGCTTACGATATCACAAAATTTGTATTTTGGCGGATGCTGATTCCGATGGATTACATATCGCGACATTATTATGTGCTCTATTTTTACGTCATTTTAGACCCTTGGTTGAAAATGGACATATTTATGTTGCCACACCACCCTTGTTTAGAATCGATGTGGGCAAGGATATTTATTACGCGCTGGATGAGGATGAAAAACAAGGTATTTTAGATCGCATAAAAGCCGAAAAGAAAAAAGGGACGCCCAATATTCAACGCTTTAAAGGTTTGGGTGAGATGAATCCGCCTCAATTGCGTGAAACCACCATGGCCACTGATACACGTCGATTAGTACAATTGAGTATGGATAATATGGAAGATGCCAATGCTCTGATTGATATGTTACTCGCTAAAAAACGCGCCTCAGATCGCAAAGAATGGTTAGAAAAGAAAGGTGATTTAGCTGAGGTCTATTAAGGCTTTCTTAATCTTCTACAGATAATATAGCCTTTTACTTAGGAGCTCACAGTGTCAATTGTTGATAAAATTAATTTGGTAACAAACTCAAGACTAAAAACTAAACTTCTTGCCAAGTTTAATAATGAGTCAGATCGAGATGATGTACTCAAATACCTTCGCAATTGGCGAAATTTTTATACCTTTTTACGTGTACTCGCTAGTATTCTTAGCGCTGGATTTATCCCTCTAATTTATTTCATTTGGGCTAAGCGTCGTCACCAGCCACATTCTAATTGGGTTACAAACCTGATCTTTACTACAAAAGATGCTATTGACCAAATTGAAAAGCTGCCAGATTCTCAACCACCCATTCCAGAAAATCAAGATAAATCTGAGGAGACTGAAGAAAAGAGGGAAGAGAGCGAATCCGAGCTTAGCGCAGAGTCACTGAACGTGCCTGAAGACAAACTCAGAAAACGCTTTAAATATGATCAAAAAACATATATAGGGACGCAATTTGGCATACTGTATATCGTATTTGAGGGTAAGATCAAAAAGGTTCAACTCAATCGAAATCCTATCATCAACATTGATATTGTCGAAATTAGCACTGAGCAAAATAAGATGCGTATTCTTTTAATTTGTCATGAAAATGGTTATATGTACCTCTATAATTTGGATGATATGACTAACAAAAAATCGATACCAGGTGTAGGAGATTGGTTCAAACAAGATCTGGAAAATAATACCGTTTCTTTTGACGAAGAAGGAAATCTCAGAGTAAATCTTAATCACCCAGAACAAAATAAAGTGGGTAAATTTATAATAATTCACAAAGAAGCTATTATTGAACTAATGACCACACCTGCTCAATCTCTAGCCGAACTGATCTCTAAAGAACGAGGCAAGTTAACATCCGCTGTTCAAAGCGCACACAGTGAAGAAGAAAGTACGGACACTCAAAGCGACACTCTCTCACGTTAATACTTTTTTAAAGCTTCTACCACGACATTAATTTGTTTATAATCCATTTATTTGGTTATTTCTGGAGTCTACCATGCTTCTTAATGAGCTAATGGATCATATTAAAAATGATGGGTTAAAAATTAAACTTAAGCGACAATTTAACAATAAGGTTAGCCCTGAGGAAATATTAAAATATCTCAATGATTGGCAAGGATATTCTCAGGTTATTCGTGTGATTGCCAGTATTATCACCTTAGGCATCATTCCTTTGGTTTATTTTATATGGGCCAAACATCATCACAAACCGCACACCAACTGGGCAACAAAACCAAAATTTGATACTCATGATGCGATGTTAATCATTAAAGGTAAGGTAGAGCTCAACGATTCATCATCGGAAGAACTTGAGGAAAATTCACAAAAGCTCACTGTCCAAAAAATCGTAATCTTGCCCCATGATACTGAGCAAGCCCGAGCCACCCTCGTCACCCTACATCCAAGAAAAGAAAAAACTCATAGCGACAAAGACAGTGAAGAAGAAAGCTCTGAAGTGTTCGAAACTGAGGAACGTAGTCATGCCACAATTTTAGCGAACGGTAAAATATTCATTCGTGAAAAATACAAAAACAAGAATGGAATTATTAAGCATCAATTTAGCATTTATAATGATGCTAATCAGTTGGAAAAAAAATGTTTCACTCAGAGTGAGGATGAAAATCAAGGAACACCAATATCTCCTGCCATCGTCTATCCTGGTACTAGTGTATTTATATTTTCTACCAATGAAAATAATCTATTTATTCAAGACGCAGAAGGTAATCATTTCATCACCATTAAATATACCAATATACCTGATAATGCAGTGATTTTCCCTGTCTGCTTATATATTAAAGAAAATAATTTTTTTGTTTATGTTGCTGCTGAAAATGAAGGTGTTATCACCTTGCACAAATTCTCCAATCTTCGAGCATACAATTCCTACTCTCAACTTTTTGACAATTCCTCTGAGAATTTTACAGCACTCACATACAATCCAGCTCATTCAATTATTTATGCCATCGATTCTACTCATCGCATATACAGCATTAAAACCAATTCCTACAAACCAAAAGCACCTGTTCTTGAAGGTGAGCTTTCAGATCTACCTGAATCCACTCAAATAACCAAGCTCGCTGTCAGTTATGATGGTCATTATTTGTATGCTGCTGATAAGGATGGCAATATATATTATTATGAAACCTCTGATTTTGAAAAATTTACATTGCTTAACACTGCCACAATGGATGATGGTAAAATTCTAGATTTAAAATGTGTCGAAGATCCTAAGTTTATCGATATCGCAAAAAAGAAATTATTAATTGTAAGCACTCAAGGTATTTATTCAGAAGCTATTCCTGATTTTTCAGAAAATGCTCAAGATAAATCTGAAGATCAAAGTGAAACACAAAGTTCTGACGATAAACCAAAAACCAAAAAACCACGCAAAACCGAAGAACTTACAACCGCTCAAAATTTGGCAAAACAACGCCAAAAACTTCATAAGACTCATGATAAATTTGAGGGAGAAAACGACACCGACGAATTCACTCAAAGCCAGGGGCCTGAATGACAACACTATCGCACGATATATACATCGAATCGACTACTTTTCCCTTTGTATACAATATCGGGCTCTTTGCCTTCTAAGGGAGGAGCGAGTTTTGGTCGTTTAACCACTACCCTTTTTTTCGCTTTTTTTAAGGCATAGGTTAATAATTGATCAGCCTCAGAATCCTCGCCAACCACTGCTTTTAACATACGCATTTCTTTTTTCACTAAGGCAGATTTTTGTCTTGAAGGAAACATAGGATCCACATAAATGACATCTGGGCAATTTTTTTCTCCCAGCTTATTTAAATAATCCAAGGCATCAATATTGATTAATTCCATTTTTAATTTTTGAAATTCAGGATTTTCACGAGCACGAATGATGCCATCCTCGAGCAAACGATAAATAATATTTGATCGCTCTAACAAAGTCATCTCACAACCCAAACACGCCAACACATAAGCATCTTGTCCAAATCCAGCCGTAACATCGAGCACCTTTAGGCTTTGTTTTGGCTTTATTCCTACTGCTTTGGCAATCAGCTGATGTCGACCACCACCATGCAAGCGACGATACTCACTTTTGGGCGATAAAAAATCAACAAAATACGTATAATACTGCTCATTATCATGAATAATGAGCTGTAATCCACGCACAGTACTTTTTAATTCCATACAAGCTTCTTTAAGGCAATATTAATCTTTTCACTATATACTCATCTGGCTATAATGACAAAATTCCTGAGGAGAGGCAAAATGACGGTCAAGGATTCCATAGAGAAAATCAGAAATTCACGACTAAAAAAACGTTTACTCACTAAATATGAGTCCACATTAAATGATAACACCGCAGACACTGCGCAAATCCTCGCGGATATTGAATCCTGGCGAAAACGACAAACTGTATTTTATTTTATACTCTGTTTTATATCCCTAGGCATCGCTCCGATAATATATGCTCTTTGGGCAAGCTATACGAGTTCAAAACCAAACTCAGCTATACTGACTCATAAACCCACAGAAGATATTCAAGAAGCGCTTAGTGACTTACAAAAATCTCCTATAGAACATGAAACACATTCTACTCTCGAGGAAAAATCTGAACATTACACTCAAGAAAAATCTAAACACTCCTTCAATCTGCTCGACACATTAAAAAATGTCGTGGAAAGAACGCTGTCTTCTCGGATCTTATCCGATGAACACCTTATCGCATTACAACGATTAAAAACAGCATCCACAAAAACAATGATGCTACGAGCATTTAGTAGAAATAATCTGCTGATCCCGATTGATACTATCAATTTAGAGGAAAATTACACTTACCTTCCAAACACATTAACGAGCATCAATGAAAACACTGCCTTATTAATGGGTTTCAGCGAACATCCCGGCGATGATAATATATCACCACATTATAAAGTTTATTTTTTTCTTTGGAACCGATTAACCAAAACCTTATCTGCACACTTGATAGGAAACACGCGAACCAGCCCTTTTCATAGCATTTATCACAAAACGATAATGACCCAAGGAAACACTGCGATTGTACGATTAGGAAATAAAGTCATTTATTTTGACACGACCCATTCGACACAATTAAATGAAATTCGACTCTCAGAACGTGAATGCTCTTTTTATCCCGCAGGTGCCGATAGCATTATCGAAATTTCTGAAAATGGCCGCGAGGTATTTTTCATACCCAAACCTGCGCCTTACCAAAGTAAAAGAACGTACATCAACCCCCCACTTGATTCTATCGAAATCCCTGAAATAGAAAAAATAGCAATTTTTGTGCTGAAAGATAAAACAATAACATTCACTACATGTACTTACCAACCAGAATTACAAAAAATTTATTTAGGAACCAATACAGGTGCTATTTATGAAATCGATTTCGATGGTGTAAATTCACCAACGAAATTTTCTATCATACCCCCTCATAATGAACATATTAAAACCTCTGTACAAAAGATCACGCTCTCACCTCAGCACAATTTTCTCTTTGCACATTTATCGAACAAAACTATAAAAATAATTCATACTCCTCATAACAACCATCTTCTCATCACACCACAAAGCACTGATGTCGTTATTAACTCCTACGAAAACTCAGGATTCAACCGCGATATGTTTATCCCGCGCTTTGAACAGGATTCTGAGTTAGGCTTTGTCAACGAGGGACGCGACATGTTATATTGCGACCGGGAAATTACCCTATTACTACCTGATTTTGAAACTTTATTTGACCACAGGAATGAACATGAAAATTCGCAACAATCTCATCCATAAAATAAGTCTGGCCTTTATTTTGGGCGCACTGAGTTGCCACACCTTTGCTGCCTCCCCAAAACCCACTTCAGAAAGCCACGCTATGGCAGTTTCTGCCCAACATTATGCCACACAAATCGGCAAAGAAATTTTACAAAAAGGTGGAAATGCGGTGGATGCCGCTGTAGCGATGGGATATGCCTTAGCCGTCGTTCACCCGTGCTGCGGAAATATCGCCGGTGGTGGATTCATGTTGATTCGTTTTGCAAATGGAAAATATACCTTTTTTAATTTTAGAGAAAAAACACCCGAAAAAACCAACGTTCATTTGTTTTTGGACGAATCCGGTAAAACGATAAAATTACCCACCAGTGCTGGCCATTTAAGTGGTTTTCTCAAACATTCTTATTTAACAGTGGGTGTGCCTGGAACTGTGATGGGACTCAATACTGCACTAGAAAAATACGGCACATTCTCATTACAAGATGTCATAAGACCCGCCATTAACCTCGCAAAAAATGGCTACACATTAAAACCAGGTGACATAGAATTTTTAGATTACGGCGTGTCTGCTTTCAAACAACAAGCCAACGTCGCTGAAATATTTTTAAAAAGTGGAACGCCTTATAAATCAGGAGATATCTTAGTTCAGAAAAATCTTGCCAACTCACTTCAAAAAATTTATGAAGGCGGAACCAAAGCTTTTTATCAAGGTGAAATTACCGATGAAATTATTTCCGCAAGCAATAAAAATGGTGGCAAATTAAGCCATTTGGATTTTCAAAATTATACCGTTGAAGAGCTTAAACCAATCACCTGTAAATACCGAGACTATGAAATTACCACTTCCCCTCCCCCAAGTTCTGGTGGCGTGACTATTTGCGAGACCCTCACCATCTTAAATGGATACCCACTCTCAACCTTTGGATATCATTCTGCCGCCAGTGCACATTACACCATAGAAGCTATGCGATATTCCTATGCAGATCGCGCTAAATATTTAGGTGACCCTGATTTCGTCAATAATCCAGTAGATCGTTTAATTTCAGAAAACTACGCCAAAGAAATTCGCAAACATATCAAAACTAATCTCGCTGCTGACTCCGAAAAAATAAGCCCACTGGAACAACTCACCGAAACCGAAAATACAACCGGGTATGTGGTAGCCGATCAATATGGAAACGCTGTAGCAGTGACTTATACTTTAAATAATTATTTTGGTGCACGTGTCATCGCCGATAAAACAGGATTTTTTCTCAACAATCAGCTGGATGATTTTACCTTGCTACCTAATGTACCTAATGCATTTGGATTAATAGGTGGAGACCATAATGTGCTACAACCCAACAAACGACCATTAAGCTCCATGGCACCCACGATCATCACCAAAAATGGCAAATTAGCGATGGTGCTGAGCACTCCCGGGGGATCGACGATTCCCACACAGCTACTCACTGTTATCCAAAATGTGATTGACTTTGGCATGGACATCCAAGAGGCAATCGACGCCCCCCGCTTCCATATGCAATGGAAGCCAGATGTGGTTTCTATTGAGCCCTATACCTTTTCGCCTGATACCCGAAAAATTCTTGAAAACATGGGTTACACCTTTCAAGAGCACTCACCCTATGGCTCCCCTCGTTGGGGCGGAATGTCAGGGATACTGTTTTATAAACCCTCAGGAAGACTCCATGGGGGTATTGATAGTCGTCGACCCGCAGGTGCTGCTTTGGGATACTAAGGAGGATTCTCTCTTAATATTTGCTTAATCTTCAGGTTTTAAAATATACTAATTCAATTAACTAAGGTTTTGATATGTTAGAGTTATCTGAAAGACAAGATTTCCGAATTGGTGACTATGCCTCCTTCTTCAGTCCCCTGAGTAACTTTAACCCTAAAAATAAACCCAAGAACTTGCATGAAGAAGTCGATCCTTTCTTAAGACATCCAATTACCCGAGAACTCATTGGTTATGCTGAAATTAATTCCATTCTAAAATTCTTCTTTCCCGCCTGGGACATGATCATGAACCCCCAGCAAGCCTTAGAGAATGAAGAACATATCGGTAGCTTAACCTGGATCTTTACACCCCTGGTTCCGTTGGCTATATTTTTATCCTTACTGGGATCTAAACTCTTGGATAAGGCTCAAGACAACAAAGCCTATTATGTTTTATATGCCTTTTCTTGCATCATCCGCTGGCCTTTAATGGGATTAGGATTATTCTTTAATGCTCTCTCTCAACTCACTTTATATCTCACTGCAATTTCCCTCGTCGTAGCCTTCGTAGCCATCGGTGCTGCATTGGTCGTTGGACTTTCACCACTGATCGCTTTGGGAATTGGACTGTTCTATGCCCTTGATAAAGCGCCTATGGCTTCAGATGCTGAAACTAATTCTCCAAAAATTGAAGAAGAAGAGGAAGAGCTAAGTAGCCTAGTTCCAAGTATGGAAAATTGATGTTATTATAGGGACAGTTTATTATCAATTCAGGAGAGCATCATGAGTAAAAAAGTAGTATCCCATGGAGTGGATTTAGAGGAAAAAGATCAGAAAAAAGCATTTTCTATCTCGAAAGACAGTCCTTTACACTTTCTAAATATCACAAGAAGTTATGACTCAGAGAGAGAGTTTTCCAAAAAAATTCGATTTTTTGGAAAGGATGGCTTCCTTGAAGATGGATTAAAGTTAAGCCCAGAAATCGACGCCTATCGTCTAATCGCAGGTTACAACGAAGGTTCTTTTGGGGCTCTACAAATGCTGGTTAACCCCAAAGTTGTAGAAGAAACTGACCATTTGGGTCTGGTTGAGTTACTCACCGGATTTATTCCTCTTGGCATACTGTCTGAAATGCTAAATACCTATCTCTATGAAAAATCACTACTGGAAATGAATAATTTTGCTGAAGCCTTCAATATGTTTCAAGCAGGTCTAAAAGCAAAAGAATATAAGGATGCTGTCAGCGCCTTAGTCTTTACGGCTTTATGGGGTCTTTACCAAGTGATCAGGGTTCCTGTTATCACAGCCGCTTTATTGACCGCAATTGTATTGTGGATTCCCAAGATGGTTATTGGTTTAGCAACCTCATCTCTCGTGGCGATTACACATCCACTTTGGTACTTCCCTGTTGCTAAGGGTCATGAGCAATATGAAAAAATAAAGGACGAAAAAGGCGATAGCGAACACGAGTCACTACCCAAAGATGGTGATGATCAAGAAGATGACCTAGAAGCTCAAAAACCAAAAGGGAAAAAGAAAACTGCGTTAAAAGCTGATGAGGAAGATCATTCAGATCACTCAGAGGAGGCTATGGGCCCAAATAAAGGCAAGGGTGGTAAGGATCCTGCAGACAGTTATCAACCTGATGAAGAAGTAGATCATTCACACTCTCTTTAATGCAAACCACAGGTAACCCCGGAGCAATCCGGGGTCCTATCTAATTGTTATAATCCTAAAGAATCTAAGAAAATCGCCGCGATATTGATTTCAAAAGCCTTATCAATTTCACGTACACAGGTTGGAGAAGTGACATTAATTTCCGTGAGATACTCCCCAATAACATCTATCCCAACAAAAGCCAAACCTTTAGCCTTTAAACTTGGGCCTATTTCTGCACAAATCCAACGATCTTGATCATTTAATTCCACACCCACACCTCTGCCACCAGCGGCAAGATTTCCTCGAATTTCACCTTCTGCTGGTATGCGCGTAAGTGCATAAGGAACAGGCTCACCTTGAATCATGATAATTCGTTTATCACCGTTTTTTATTTGGGCTAAAAATTGCTGAACCATTATATAATTACTTTGATTCTGCGTTAGGGTTTCAATAATCACATTAATATTGGGATCTTTTTTGTGCACTTTAAAAATAGAACCGCCACCCATACCATGTAATGGTTTTAAAACTACCTCATCATGTTCCTCAATAAATGCTTTTATTTTCGCACTACTACGAGTCACCAAAGTGGGTGGAGTACATTGAGGAAACCAAGCGGCAAATAATTTTTCATTGGCATCCCTTAAACTTTGGGGCTTATTGACGACGAGCACTCCTGTAGCTTCAACCAATTCCAATAAATAAGTGGTGTATATATATTCTGTATCAAAGGGTGGATCTTTACGCATCAAAATAATATCAAACTCAGCCATGGGACGTGCTTGGGAATTATTTTTTTTAAACCAGGCTTTGGCATCATCCTTTAATACCACTGGACTTACATCCGCCCATACTTCTCCATCTCGCAACCAAATATCTTTTTGTTCCATAATGAAAATTGCCCAACCTCGTCGCTGTGCTTCTAGCATCATCGCAAAAGTGGTGTCTTTTTGGGGCTTGATAGATTCTATAGGATCCATAACCACACCCAAACTAATTGCCATTATTCACCTCACGCAACTCTAAACCCGCCGCTAATAATGCTAAGCGCGCAACCACACCATAACTATAAAAGCGATTAGTAGGTTCATCACTCAAATCACCGGGATGTTGACAGGAATCACAAAAAGCCAAAGGTTCAAAATTCATACCCGGTGCATTTAAATTTTCATCAACACCACGATTAGCATGCACTCTATAAAATCCACCCACCACATGACGACCAATTAAATACACCACCGGCTCTGCTACGGCAGCCTCTTTTCCCCATGTTTCATAGGTATATACACCCTCTTGAATAATAACTTTGGTAACGGTTTTCCCACCTTTACTCGCAGACATTTTGGTGCGCTGTTTACGATTTAAACTACGAATATCTTCAGGATTTTTTATCATCATCACTGCCATTCCATAGGTTCCAGCATCCGCTTTAATCACTAAAAATGGCGTATCGTCAATATTATGTTCACGGTATTTAATTTTGATGGCATCTAATAAAGTATGAGCATGACGTACTAAACAATCCTCACCTTCTCGTGTCATAAAATTAATTTCACCACAATGCCTAAACAAGGGTGAAAAAACCCAAGGATCGAAACCAAAAGCTTGAGCAAATTCAACAGATACATTTTCAAGATACTGAAAATGTGAGGACTTCAATCGAGTCGCCCAACCTAATTTGGGTGAAGGCATAATAATTTGTTCAATATCCTTCAACAGATCGGGCACACCATCTGATAAATCGTTATTTAATAAAATAATATCGGGATCATATCCATCAACTTTAATACGATTTCCTTCACGACGTAGGGGTTCCAACTTAATTTGCCCTCCGGAAGCCAAGGGGATAATCTGTGGTTCGTTTAACTCTGCAATCAAGGACCCAATCCGAACTTTAAATCCCGCTTTAACAATGATGCTGCGCAACACCGCAACATTTTCCAAGTAAAACATATTTCGGGTATGGCTCTCCGGTATCAAGAGAATATTACAGGTTTTGGGACACAAACGTTCAATGGTAGCTTGTACGGCTTGAATACTTAAGGGAAGCAGTTCTGCACTCAAATTATTAAATCCTGCAGGAAATAAATTCGTATCAACAGGAGCAATTTTATAGCCTGCATTACGTAAATCGACAGAGCCATAAAAAGGAGGTGGCGTACGCTGCCATGCTTGCCTAAACCAGGCTTCTATCTCAGTCTGCTGCTCTAATAACTGACGTTCTAAGTTTTCAAGTCGCCCCGTTAATGCAGTCTGTAAATGTGGTATATTATAATGCATTTTATAATTGTAGAGCTTATTATGCTCTTTTCAAAGCTTGGGTTCAAAAAATATGTTGATTTGGACAGGTAAAGCCGTTGGTGCCATTTTAGGTTATCTCATGGGTGGGCCAATAGGCGCACTTATAGGCCTAATATTGGGACAGTATTTCGATGTCGCGCGGGCCTCTACCATTCGACCCTTGGGACAAAAGGGCTCCAGCCATCATGCCCAAAGTTTAGCTCAACAAGCATTTTTTGAAGCCACTTTTTCCGTGATGGGGCATATCGCAAAAGCCGATGGTCGGGTGACTGAACACGAAATTCAAGCGGCTCGTGCGGTGATGCGAAATATGATGTTGTCTGAAAAAATGAAAAAACAAGCCATCAAATTTTTCACTTACGGTAAGAGCCCTGGCTTTAACCTTGATAATGCTATTGGTAACTTACTGCGTCACTGCGGACGTCAACCGAATTTGTTACGTATGTTTTTAGAAATACAATTTCAAGCGGCTCTCACCCGCGGTTATGTCGGACCCAATAAACGTGGAATTTTAGAATTTTTATGCTTACGTTTAGGATTTCGTATTAGTGATTTTGCTTATTTTTCAAATCAACAATATCAACGCTCTCGTGAAAGACAACGCACCGATAAACGCAGCGCTCGAGCAGATACCAGTCTAGACGATGCTTACAGATTACTTGGGATCACAAAAGCAGCTAATAATACTGAAGTAAAACGTGCTTACCGAAGACAAATGAGTCGTAATCATCCCGATAAATTAGTTTCCAAAGGATTACCTGAAGAAATGATCAAAGTAGCCACTGAAAAAACTCAAAGAATAAAAAGTGCCTATGAAAGAATTTGTGCTGCCAGAGGAATGAATTAACCTTCTACAAGCTCTTCAATTTCTTGTGGATTTTCATAAAGACCCTTTATCTTTAATCCAGTATCACTAGAACCCAAGAAATATAAATTACCATCAGCACCTAATGTAACTAGGGTATTTGTTTTAAAAAGCTTCTTATTGTCTCCATCTATAGGATTATCGATAAATTTTGCAGCCATTAAATCTGGATTATTGATATAGCCTAATGACAACACATCTCCAGAAACATATAACTCTCCTGGCGTCCCTGCATGTACGGGTTCCAAATTCTGATTCAAAATATATATTTTTGCATTTGGAATTGGTTTTCCAATAGGTGGTTTTGATTGGAGATTTCTTGGCAATAATGCTGATGTCAAAAGACCCACTTCAGTTTGCAAATAGACATTAAATACTCTAGCAATATCTGTATTTTCATAAATGTTGTTAATTAATGCAAAATCCGAGAATTCATTGACAAGAATGACTGATTTTATGGATTTGGGAATTTTTTGATTTTTTAGCAAATCATTCATACAAGAAGGAATTGTGCTCAACAGAGTAATATTACCAGAAAAAGGAACCTCTGATAAATTTTCAATTGTTTTGACAATGTGAACAGCTCCCCCTGAACACAGCGGAGAAAATATTTCAAAAATTGATAGCTCATGACCCAAAGGTGCAGAAGCTAATACTCCAATTAATTCCTCCTGAGAAAACTCAGACAAAGACCATTGAATTAAGTTACTGATATTTCGATGAGTAATAATTACGCCGGGTGGATTAACTTGGGAAGCTGAAGAAGACATAATAATAGCAACATCGTCAAGGTTAATATCGACTGTAGGATTATAGATTGATTTATGTCGAATAAATTGCCAATCTCGATCGATACAGATTGTTTTCTTTTCACTGAGATTAAATTTTCTAAGTAAGTTTTTTTGCGTAATAACAGCTCTACATAAATTTTGCATATTATCAATTCTGCTAGGAGGCTCCGCTAAATTAAAAGGAGCATATGCAGCACCTGATTTTAAGATACCTAAGACTGCGATTAACATCTCAAATTCTCGATCTAAATGTATACCGATAATATCACCTTTAGTAACACCTAGATCGATCAGATAATGAGCAAGTTGATTTGCACATTTATTAAGTTTTTCATAAGTAAGACATCTTCCATTAAATACTGCGGCAAATGCACTATGGTCTTGTTCAACCATAGATTCAAACAAATGCATTACGGTATCATCAGGATAAGAAATAGACGCTGGATTCCACGGAATGGGTAATAACTGAGAACTTCTGACTGGTGTATTATAAATTTCATGAGATCCGTATTCACATTGATATAATGCTTCATTCAATTTCTTAGCCAATACTTCAACATTTGGGTGAGAAAACATCGACTCATGATCACCTGGAACAGACACAATATTTAAATGAGGTGTGTGTCTAATCCAGTGATTGTGTGGAGAATCGATAGTAGCCAATGCGTTAACCACTTTGTCTGCCTTAAAGAGTGTCAATGAACAATCGATCCAATCCAGTTGATAGTCTGCTAATAAATGCGCTCTGTGCCATGAGATATCAACAATGGGTTTTATATTCTGAGTATTAATATCAGGATACTGCGTTAACATGTCACTGTATTGAGTTTTCATTAGCTTCTTAAGAAATTTATGCTCTAAAATCTCTTCAGGATATAATCCCCACCCATCAAACAAGCCCACAAAAGCTATTTTTTTATCTTCTGCTATAAATTTTTTTGCAATTTCTACAGCCATTGTTGCTCCAAAAGAAGCACCAGCCAAGTAATAGGGGCCATCTGATTGAATATTTTTAATTTCATTTAAATAAAATGTTGCCATTGATTCAAAAGTAGAGAAATAAGCTCTCTGTGTGAATAATCCAGGATCTTGTAGTCCATAAATAGGACGTGTATCACCCAATAAATTAGCTAATTTCACAAACCAAAATATTGTTCCTCCTACTGGATGTATCAAGAATAAAGGAGGCTTATCACCTTTTGACTGTAAGCAAACAATAGGAGAGGGAATATGATCATAACTTCGAATATTTTGGAAATCTTGTTGTGTTATTGCTTTTGCCAATTCATAGGGTGTAGGCATTGATAGAATATCATGCATCGATAATGAGATAGAGAAACAATCTTGAATATTCGATAAAATACGAATGGCAGAAATTGAATTTCCGCCCATTTCAAAAAAATTGTCATTTAATCCAATATTTTTAACACCAAGAACCTTATTAAATATATTTAAAATTAATTTCTCTGTTGGGTTCTTAGCTGACATGGCGAAGGATCTTCCCTTTTTATTATCTTCGCAATAATTATCAAGTAATATTTTTTTATCAATCTTCCCATTTGAATTCAAAGGAAAAAACGCAATTTCTACAAACTTATCGGGAATCATATAGTTAGGTAAATAGGCTGAAATGATAATGTTAATTTCATTAACCGCAATTGATT
The DNA here is from genome assembly GCA_964651735.1 of uncultured Gammaproteobacteria bacterium. Taxonomy (GTDB): domain Bacteria; phylum Pseudomonadota; class Gammaproteobacteria; order CAZYYU01; family CAZYYU01; genus CAZYYU01. The sequence continues at coordinate 28,976 of CAZYYU010000007.1, forward strand.
TATTCTTTTCTTTCAAGGTATAAAATGCTATTAGACGCATATCTTCAGGTGTCTGACCAATCTTCAGAACACTACAGTCTTGAATACTGCGATGTTTCAAAATGACGGTACGAATTTCTTCAAGCTCAATTCTATATCCCCGTAATTTAATTTGATTATCACACCTATCGATATACTCCAAATTCCCATTCGCCATCCATCGTACAATATCACCCGTACGGTAAATTTTTTGAGATGTATTTCTCAAAAATGAATTTGAATGAAATAATTCCTCATTCAAATCAGGTCGATTTACATAACCCTTTGTGAGACCATCTCCACCAATATATAATTCGCCATGAGCACCTATAGGTACTAGAAATTTTTGATGATCTAAAACATACATTTGTGTATTGGCAATTGGCCGACCAATATTGATTTTAGCCTTAGCCTCAACTTTAGCTATTGATGACCATATGGTTGTTTCTGTGGGACCATAAGCATTCCACAATCTAGCACCCATACTTAAAATTTTGTCAGCTAAAACTTGTGTTAAGGTTTCACCGCTTGATAATATTTTTATTCCATTACACTCTTTCCAACCAGCATTAATCATCAGTTGTAATAAAGCGGGCGTTGCCATGATAAGTGTCGGTGAATAAGTATTCAAACGTTGAATTAATAAAGATGGATTATTCACCATATCTGAACTGGCTATATCAAGCTCCATGCCCCATAATAGTGCACCTAAAATTTCAGAAACAGATACATCAAATGCTACGCTTGTGAAGGATAACATTTTGTCAGCTTTAGTAATATTCATTTCATTAAAAACTGAATAAATAGTATTCACAACACTTTTCTGTTGTATTTGAATCCCTTTTGGCACGCCGGTTGTACCAGAAGTATACATCACATAAGCAAGATCAGAATTAATTATATCAACAGCTGGGTGTGATTCTGGTGTATCCTTGATCAGATCTTTATCAAAAATATTGATAAAGTGCTTTTTATCATTAGCATCTAAATTGAGTATTAAACTCGGTTGAGTAAATATAAACGTTGCATTTACATCTTGAGAAATAAAATGAATTCTTTCCCTTGGAAATGATAAATCTATAGGAACATATACACCGCCCGCCTTTAGCACAGAATAGATCGCCACACACATTTCTATGCTTCGATCGATATATATCACAACGGAATCACCTTTTTTTAGACCTTTAGCAATAAGATAATTTGCCCATTGATTCGTTAATTGATCAAATAGTTTATAGGTGATTTCTTCATCACAATATCTAATGGCTATTTTAGTTGCATTTTCGTGAACAATAGTTTCAAAAAGCGAAATAATAGAATTTTGAGGATAATATTTCTTATTATCACCCCAATCAGTTTTTAAAAGCATCATTTCACGGGTTGATAATATATTAATTTGATTTGCAGTGCTGTTTTGTTGTTTTATTAGCTCATTTAGTGCTGTATAGTAGTTTTTCATAATATTTTCTACAATATTCTGATCTAAAGCATTACTATCATATTTCATCACTAAGCGTATTTCATGATGTGGAAATACATTGAGTGCGAGTGGGTAATGAGTAATATCATTGATTCGTAGATCACTAATGTTTTCATCTTCGAAATTTAAAGGGTAATTTTCGAAAACAAACAATGTATCAAATAAAGGCTCCTGAGTGCTTCGTTTCAACCAACTATAAATGTCAAGCAAACCGGTATGTGATTGTTGTGTTATATTTAAGATGTGCTTATTGATTTTGCTTAATGTTTCTTGAATCATTTCATCACATTCAAGAATAAGGCGAAATGGGAGGGTATTAATAAGTGGTCCGATAATATTTTCATTGTTAAAAAAGTCATTGGGTCTTGTAGATACAACAATACCTACTGCAACATCCATCGTATTAGTATATCGTGAAATAACTAATATCCAGGCATAAAGCATAACCGTGTTTAAAGAAATATGGTTTTCACTTGCAAATCTTTTTAACTTAATCGCGCAATCTTTAGGAACTTGAAATTCAATCTGCTGAGAGTGTGGAATCAATCCCTCATCTATTGAGCCGAGCTCTTTTAATACTGATAGTCCTGAAAAATTATGAAGATATTTTGTCCAAAATCTCTTACTGACATTATGTTTAAATCTTTGAATCTGGTACACAATATACTCTGAAAACGGGATAGCCTGAGGCAATCTGTATTCTTTATTTTGCACTAAAGCCTTATAAATCTCATAAAGTTCTACTAAAGCTGTATTCACGCTCCAACCACCTAACAAAATATGGTGATGTGTCCATATAATAACGTTATTTTTTGAATCCTTTTTTATAACACTGATTCGCATTAATGGAATTTCCGAAAAATCAATCCATCGTTCTTGATCTTCTCGAATAATCGCTGAAATTTTTATATCCTGTTCTTTTAAAGACAAAGCTGAAAAATCATAAATTTTCCACGGTAATTTGCCATTTGATTCTACAATTTGAATCGGATAATCAAAATGTTTCCAAAGAAATCTAGTCCGAAAAATACTATGCCTTTTTATTAGAGTGTCCCAAGCCTTTTTAAACAAAACAAGATCCAAACCACGATTATCTGTCCATATAAACTGTGAATGATATAAATGGCTCTCAGGATATTGCAAATGATGGAATAAAAATCCTTTTTGTACTGGCGCAAGCTGTGTAATATTTTCTAATCGTGGGTATCTATTAAAACAAATGTTCAACTGATCCTGTGTCAATTTTGTCAATGAGTAATCACTTGAAATAGCTGTCTCTGCCACTGAATTAAGGCATTCTGCAACTACACAGTTTATATTCTTTATATAATCATTAGATAATTTTTGAATAGTCGATGCTTTGTGGAAATTTGGACTGTATCTCCATTCAATATGCAACTTGTCATTTTTTATCCAAGTCGATATATCAATCAGATACGGCCTGATACTTGATGGAGTGTTCATTAATCGTATCGGAGAATTTACAAATTGAATTTCACTAAGATCAAACCCAACGTCAAAATTACCTAAATAATTAAAACACAAGGAAGACACATTCATTTCATTTATTAATTTTATGTCTTTAACAAGATATTTTAATATTCCAAAACCCTGTCCATGATTAGGTATACTACTTATTTTTTTTCGGACGGATTTTAAAATATTCATATAATTCTTTTCATCGGATGTTTCATTTAGGATAAACTTCATCGGATACTGTGATGTAAACCATCCTATTGTCCGTGATAAATCCAAATCACCATTAAATAATTCACGTCCATGACTCTCAACAAAGAAATTCACACATTTCTGTTTAAACCAACTAGACAAGGTAATAACCAAGGCACTGATAAGAATATCCATAGGCCTCACTTGTTTATAGCTTAGACTTATTTTACTTAAGTCGAATTCACTATAAACACATTTAGACCCTTTCACTCTATTCTCACCTCGCCTAAAGTCTACTGGCATTTCAAATGAGGCTGCCTGTTGTAACCAAAGCGAGCTTTCTTTAATGAAATAGTTAGATCGTGAGCGCTTCAATAATGCTTGAGACCATAGCTTATAAGAAGATGATTTTACGGGTAACACCACTGTTTGATTGTTTATATAGGTGTGATAGGCCATAAAAAAATCATCCAAAAAAATTCTCCAAGAAACTGCGTCAATAATTAGGTGATGCATTATAAAAGATAAATATTCCTGATCTTTATCTTGGAAAATGACTATTTTAATTAATGGTGGCTTATCCAATTCAAACTCTGAGTATTTTTTGAATAAGATGGTTTCCATTTCGGAAATTTCAGACTCGTATTTTTTACTTGATAATTTCTCTCTGCAAATCGTGATTTTATCGACATTTTTTTTGATAACCTGCTGCCATTTGTCTTCAATAAATTCAAAAGATGCTCTTAAAATATCATGATGTTGTATAAGCGCATCCAGGGACTTTTCTAGCGCCAAAGATTGTGATTTATTATTTAATTTCACCAATATACATTGACTGAAATTTGATGGGCTTTTATGGCCGATATCAAAAAACCAAGATTGTATCGGTGTTAGTAAAACATTTCCTTCAGTAAGATTATCACTTTTGTTTGCAGAGGGACTCAGATGTTGATTTTTCATTTTTTTAGCTAATTTTGCTATGGTCGGAAAATGAAATATATCTGAAGCACGAATCTTCCAGCTTGACTGATTAACTTTTGTAATTATTTGCATTGCAATAATTGAATCACCGCCAAGCGCAAAAAAGTTATCATTTCTACCAATATGCTTTACATTTAAAATATTACCCCATATTGATGCTAACAAACGTTCTTTTTCATTTCGTGGAGCTTGATAATTCTTTGTGTCTTGCTGAATTGGATCGGGCAATTTAAAAATATCTATTTTTTTATTCGTCGTTAATGGAAATTTATCGAGCACAACATAATTATAAGGAACCATGTGATCAGGTAAATATTGAGACATATAACGTTGAATATTATCTACATTATGATTGTTATCTTTTGTTACAATATAAGCAACGAGTTGATATTTTCTTAATTTCTCAACTTTAGCAAGGACCACTCCCTGCCTTACAGAAGGATGAGAAAGTAATCTGTTTTCAATTTCGCCAAGCTCAACTCGAATACCACGAATTTTAATTTGACGATCTTTTCGCCCAAGAAATACCATATTTCCATCTGCTAATCTTTTAACGATATCACCTGTTTTATATAATCTCGCGGTTTCATCTTCTGAAAATGGATGCCTAATAAATACTTCACTATTAAGCTCTTGTCTATTGATGTATCCTTTTGAAATTCCTGCCCCTCCAATATAAAGCTCTCCAGCAACACCCATTGGTAACAAATTAAAATAATCATCAAGAATATAGGTTTCAGTAAATGAAATTGCTTTTCCGATTGAAACACTAGACTGTCCTTTATTGAGTTTCTCTATAATATAATATGTAGTCATATTAGTATTTTCTGTGGGACCATAGCCATTAATGATATTTAATTTGAGCTTATACTGTTTTTTTCGCTTTAATAGTGAACGAATATCCTTAGGTCGCAGTGTTTCACCGCCAAGCATGAGAATTTTTAAATTATCAAACACATCAGGTATTGACCTATAGATTTCGACAAAAACAGACACTGTCATCAATAATATTGTGCATTCTTTTTTTACTACTTCATGGAACATTTCGGGATTAAAACTCAACTTTTTATCTACAACGATTAATTTCGATCCATTTAACAAGGCGCCCCAAATCTCCAATGTAGAAGGGTCAAAAGTTAAGGAAGTAAATTGTGCCACAACATCATTCGATGTAAATTGAATATAATTTTGATTTTTTACTAAACTCACAATACTCTTGTGATATATTTGGACCCCATTAGGATTTCCGGTAGACCCAGATGTGTATAGTATATATGCCAGATCATTGGGAGATATTCGAATATTAAGAGCATTGGGCAATGCACTCTGCGTGTATATTTCTTTATCTTCTACATCGATCACAGGAATATCTAAACTTTTTGCTGCATTTAATGCGGGCGTCTTACTCAAAAAGTCTGTCAATATTAAGGCCGCATTCACGTCGTTTAAAAGATATTGGGTTCGATCTTTAGGATCTTCAGGATTTAAGGGAACATAAATACAATTAATTTTCAACACAGCAAGCATGGAAATAACAGCGTAATCAGATTGATTCATAAAAATAATAATATTTGCTTGCTGCTTAGCAATATGTTGCAATATGTATAAGGCCAGTTGATCTGAATATCGGTCAAGATCTCTGTACGTCAATGAGCGTTCATTGAAAACAATTGCTATATTATTTGGTGTAAGAGTAACTTGTAATTTGAAGAGTTCGACTACACTCAACATTAACAGATCACTTTCCAAATGCTTCGATTGAGAAAGTAACATTAATTTTTCGCTCTGATCTATTATACCTAGTTTCGTTATTGAACATTTGATATCTTCATGAATCGAATTATTAATATTACAAATATGTGATTGAATTCGTTGCAACAAATTTCCCGAATTAACATCTTGCTGTGGCGATGTCCCCAATTCCATGATACATTCTTTATTTTTTTTATCTAAAATCACTTTGAAATAAGGTCTTGAAGTGTTCATTAATTCTTTTACACCCACACCTTTATTATCACTAAATTCAAAAAAACAAGGGTAAATTATCTCAAAAAAACTTGAAACTTCTTGTAACTCAGGGTAACGATATCCCAAATCTCCCAGATATGTATTATGTTGCTGAATTGTTTCTTTTTGTTTTGCTATGTGGCTATAGACTGTGTTAAAAGTAGAATCCGTATCCATCTGAATATTCAAAGGTAAGCAGTTTGAAAAAAGACCGCTATAAGTGTCATCAAAATTTCCCAATATACCTAGGGTAAATTCTTTTTTATTCAGCAAACGATACATATAAATAGTGAATAAGGTAATAATATATGTTTCCCAATCCCATTCCACATCGTTTATTTTTGAAATTAGTTGAATCTGCAAGGATAATCTAGTTTTATTTTTTACTGAAAAATTAAGACTACTAAAATAGGGGAAATTCATTTGAGTCGCTGATTTAAGCTCATTTACCCAAAATTGTTCATATGGGAACAGTAAATTTACTTTATCATTGATCTGTTTGAGACTTTTTTGGCTAGGTAGTACCAGCTGATCACCCGTATTTAATTGAGTCATTTTAATAAAATCTGAGATACTACATGAGCGACCATCTAAGGTTTTTAAGGCATTAATTTGAATATACTTCGTTTTCGTTGCAATTTTTAAATGATCTTTGCTTATAGAAACAATTTGCCCAGGTATATGTGCTACTGAGCCATGAATAATATTCATCTCATGAATGATATAAGTATGGTTGCCATGCATAAGCTTGCATGAGACAAAGTCATTGGCATGAAGACCGAAATACATTGCTCTCCAGCATCGATAGAGATATTCACTGGTATTATTAAAATCCAATATACCAACATTTTCGGGCTTCAATTTGCGACTATGGTATGTGCGTTGAAGTAAATCTTGAGGCTTCGAAAAGATATTATCGAGTACCAAATTGTCAATTAGCCTTTCGAAAGTATCAAGCGCAGCCTCATAACATTTCATATTGAGGATTAACGCAGTATCATCCTGCATGATATTAATTGGTACTTGTATTAAAATGTCGCCTGTATCAATTTCTTCAAACATCCTATGCCAGGTAACACCGTGAGTATTTTCATTGTTGAGAATCGCCCAAGAAGTTGAATGCGTTCCAGCATATTGGGGCAATAAGCTATCATGATAATTGATCGCAGCTTGACGAGGCATCTTCAAGATATTAGCTGACAACACCTCCTCATTCATAACACTAAACAAATAATCAAACTCAGTTTCTTTGAAATTTGTTAACCAACTATCAATATCTAAATAATAAGCAATGCGGTGTTCATTGGCTAAGGCATGTAAAAGAGGATCATTTGAGATAATACCTAACAATTCATATTCGGGATGATTTAATAATCGTTTTATACACTCAGAGGCTAAGCTATCATTTCCTATTAATATGCATTTGATAGTTGAATTATCAAATATCATCGGTTTCTCCCCTAACCTTAAAACAAAAAATTGCTACTATTGCACAAGTGCAATAAAACATTTATAAATTATTATAGGCTAATCTAAAAGTTTGCCAAAAACGATCGTTTTATTATACTAGTAATATAATTAAATTGAAAATAATATATACTATTCTTTCTATCTGAAACTGAAGGAGCATGATGGAACCCAAAGCATCAAATTCTACTGACAAGTCTCAGTTAATTTATCAAAAACAAGCACTTTCGTGCCTATCGAATTATGTCTATTGGGTCGACCATGAGGGTAGAATCATGGGACATAATAAAAAGATATTGAAATTATTTGGAGATAAACATAAAAGGACTTTAATTGGCAAAACATATCAAGATTTATCTCATGAATTAAAATGGCTTACAAACACTTTTAATACTTTAAAATCCTTCGATAATAAAGTTATCAACAATAATAAAACGTATAAGCACAAGCTGAGTTTCCCTTCTAAAAAAAATACCTCTCTCAGCAAAACAATACTATCCTGTACTCATCAACCATTACATGAAAAAAAAGCCATTGTTGGAATAATAATAGAACTAGTAGATATAACAAAATCTACACATGCAGAAAAAAGACTCAGAAAAAAATTACTCAATGCTGAAAAAGAAATAAAGGTAAATGCCCTGCATATGGATAGAATATTGGCCCACTTACCTTGCAATGTGTTTTGGGTTGATAAAAATTCAGCCAATCTGGGTTGTAATGATAACGTTGCTACATCACTTGGTTTTAACTCAAGAGAAGAAGTTAAAGGCTTAACCTATTTCGACATGGCAAAAATTAGGGGATGGCCAAAAGAACAACCAGAACGATGGAGAAAAAACGACCTTCAAGTAATGCGAACCGGTAAACTTAATGAAGATTTAAATTACGGCACTAATGCAAAAGGTCAAATGGTTTATCAAATGACGACAAGAGTGCCATTTCGCGATGATGCCGGCAAAATTCTTGGGGTTATTGCGATTGCAACCGATATCACAGATAGAATTAAAAAAGAACAAGAGCTTGTGAAAGCCAAGGAAAAAGCAGAAATTGCGAATCAAGCAAAATCTGACTTTTTAGCTACTGTTAGCCATGAATTAAGAACACCACTCAATGGTATTATCGGCATGGCTGATATACTCATGCGAAAAAATTTATCTAATGATAAAAGAATGTTAGTAGCAGATATTGTTAATTCAGGGAAGTCTTTATTGTCATTAATTAATGGCATCCTCGATTTATCAAAATTAGAAGCCGGTGAATTAGAGATTATCAATACACCTTTTGACCTACCAACTGTTGTCAGAAACGTAATCACTCAAGTTTCTACATTAGCGAAGGAAAAGAATATTGCTCTCTCAACAAAATTTGATGGCGTTTTCCCAACTCGATTATTGGGTGATAGCCAACGACTGTACCAAATCTTAATTAATATCGTTGGTAACGCGGTTAAATTCACAAATAAAGGAAAAATAGATCTTATTATCAAATGCTTGGATAAAAGCAAAAAAAATTGCACTTTGTCTTTTATCATTCGAGATACAGGCATTGGTATTCCAAAGAACCAAATTAATATTATTTTTGATCGATTTCGTCAATTAGATCAATCAATCGGTAGAAAATATAGTGGCACAGGATTAGGGCTTGCCATCGTTAAACAACTTGTAGAATTGATGCATGGCGACATTAAAGTTGAGAGCAAATTTAACAAAGGCACTACTTTCACTGTTACACTTTCCTTTGTCGCACAACCTGAAAAAAGCAACACCAATCTATGGATGAAAAAACATCCTAACATTCGAATATTAATTGTTGAAAACGACCTAACGATAGGTACAAAAATATTAAAAATGATTCACACCCCCAGTATTTCATTAGTATCAAGTTCCAACGCGCTTGATATATTGGAAAATGCTGCTGCACGAAATCAACATTTTCAAATTCTTTTGATTTCAGACAAGCTTCTTAATCAAGAAAGTGAATTATTGAATAAACTAAAAAAATCTTTACCTCACTTTCATTTTCCAATGGCAGTTTCATATTATGAAAAAAACCAAAAGCCCAATAAATTTCCCGACCTCTTATTTGATTCGATTAATATTTCTGGATTCGATAAAAAAATTATCACTCAACTTTCTTCTCTCTGGGAAAAATACGAATTACGCCTTTCAGACCTGACATCTGGTTTTGCGACTACTAACCCTAAAATTCTTCTGGTTGAAGATAATTTGATTAATCAACGCGTTACCTCACATCTTCTCAATGAACTCGGCTGTTCCTTCGACATTGCAGATAATGGAATTCTAGCAATTAAGCTCTATAAAAAGAACGCATATGATCTTATTTTAATGGATGTTGGATTGCCAGATATGGACGGTTATACAGTAACTCAAAAAATAAGATCGCTAGAAAAGAAAGATAAGCATATCCCGATCGTTGCACTAACAGCCTACGCCTCTGAAAATGATAGACAAAAATGCTTAAATTCGGGCATGGATAATGTGTTAACTAAACCAATCAATAGAACGGGTCTCATGAACATGTTGTCTGCATGGCTTATCACGACTTAACTCGAATAATCATGCATTACTAAAGCTTCTGGCTTCGCTTGACTGACGACAGTAGCCATATAATTTTCTTGAGGTTGAAAGGTGTGAATAGTCCACGTTTTAAACTCATCAAAGGCTTTATCTACCAAAATTATTTTCAGTTTATTTAAATCCTGAAGGTCTAAAGCAAACATTTTTAAATGATTGGCTATTCCTATGCCTTTGGCCTTTAAAAATGCTTCTTTTCCAGTCCAGCAAGTATAAAAATAATGACTCCGATTTTCTGGTGGAATTTTTATCAATTGCTCAAATTCTATTGGATGAAAAAATCGTTGTGCAATACCCAACATATCGATTTCTGATTTAAGAAATTCAATATCAATTCCAACCTGCCCATGAAAAGAAATTGATACTAATGCTATATCCTCTGAATGTGAGAGATTGAAATATAAAGGGTTATTCGAAATATAGGGTTTCCCGTATTTGTTGAAGTCAATATTTAATGCATGAGTCGATATATTCAGGTGATTAGCTACTATTTTCCGCATCGCGGCATGTGCAATGATATAGCGATGACGATGTTTATCAAATCTAAAGCGTGTAGCACTTTTTCGTTCTTCCTCACTTAAAGAAAGCACTAAAGAACTGATTTCTTTTTCAGAGATATTTAATGGAATTTTCCAAAGATGAAGAGCATTTTCATATATCATGATTCGTTGTTATTTCTCATTTTGCAGTGTGTTTCTCTTATTAAAAAAGCAAATAATACGGTTATAACAAATGCAATAAGAATGATTGATAAGGCCCGATTAAAATCATGCAAAGAGTAAATCGGAATACCTCCGCTGATTTTATGATCCCATTGAGATTCTAAGACTTTTGCAAACAATATTTGAGTCAACCCACCTACAAATACCATAGTTGTAGCAATACTTTCTGTTGTAGCTATAAGCTTTGGTGAGTTGCTCTCTGCAATAATGGGATAACCGATAATTTGTGCGCTGACGAAAAATCCCAATGCAAAAAACAATGACATTAATCCAGCTAATGACCAAGTTTGTATGTTAATTAGTAAGAATATAAGAACTAAGGAAAAGCTTGCACATATTATCAAAGGTAATTTACGCAAACCAATTCTATCTGAAAACCAACCAATGAAGGGTGCGCCGAAAATCATTCCAACATATATCATTGTTGTTATGTAAGTCGAATGAGCCCGAGATAATCCTAGCCCTTGAGTAAGATATAAAGTGCCCCATAATGCACCCAGCAAAAAAATCGGTAAATTTAATAAAGAGATACAAATCCCAACCAACCAATTTTGCTTATCTTTTAAAGCACATTTTAACATCTCTAGTAATTGAATAAATGTTATATGGTCTTTTTTCGTATTGATATCAAGAAAACCCTTAGGCGAATCTTGAACATTCATATAAATCAACATGAGCATTAATAGACCACAAACACCAAAAAATTCAACAGTATAACGCCAACCAATATTGTCAATAAGTAATGCCAATGGTGTTTGAGAAATAATACCCCCGACAACGGTAAAGGAAACCACCAATCCTATTACAAATCCAATTTTCCTGGGGGGAAACCACTGTGTAGCTAACCGAATAACACCCAAAAAACTAAATGCGCCGCTAAGACCAGTCAATAATCGAGCGATCATTATCACTAGAGGAGTCGAGGCCAAACCAAAAATAAAAGTACTCAGCACACTGAGAAACATAGCAAATAGGAAAATCTTTCGTGTTGAATATCGGTCAATCAATATTCCTGCAGGTATGAGCAAAAAAATATTGGCATAAAAATACATCGAAGATATTTGCCCTAAGGTACTTGCGGTTATGTGGAATTCTTTGAGTAAGGGCTCATTCAACACGTTGAACATATTAAGCAGTATGAACTGATAAAAACAGAAAGTAGCCGCGCTAAATATAACTACCCACGCACGAAAACCAGCCACATGCTGCGAAGTAGCATTCTCAATGATCATTTGTTTTTCTGCCAATTTATCCATGATATTGTGATTATATCACATGCACATGATTAAGATATCTGCTACTATTTATAGTATGAAAAAATCGACTATAGCAGCATCTATCCTCTCTGCCGACTTCGCACGTTTAGGTGAAGAAGTGCGCAATGTGCTACAAGCTGGAGCTGGGATGATCCACTTCGATGTGATGGATAATCACTATGTCCCCAACTTGACGGTAGGACCCATGGTTTGTAAAGCCTTAAGAGACTTTGGCATTAATGCTCCTATTGATGTTCATTTGATGGTGAAGCCTGTTGATGACTTAATTCCCACTTTTGCCAGAGCGGGTGCAAATTTGCTCACGATCCACCCCGAATCTACTGAGCATCTTGACTATACGCTTTCCTTAATTAAAGAAAATGGATGCCAAGCGGGTGTTGCATTAAATCCTGCAACGCCTCTTTCGGTACTGGAATATGTCTTAGAAAAAATTGATCTCATCCTTATCATGTCGGTGAATCCTGGATTTGCAGGCCAAGCATTTATCCCTGTGGTTCTTGATAAAATTCGTGAAACCCGCGAAATGATCGATGACCTTGGATATGATATTTTAATTGAGGTTGATGGTGGAATTAAAGTGGATAATATTGCTGAAATTGCGAATGCCGGTGCGGATATTTTTGTAGCAGGGTCTGCAATATTTGGTAGTAAAAATTATGCGGATACTATTTCTGCGATGATGGCACAACTTGATAACGAAAAGCACTAAATCCAATAAGCCACTGTAGTCATTATTTTCGCCGTAGCGCCCATCATCGTTTTTACCAACAAAGGCAATTCTTTGGCACCCGATTCCACAGCCATAGTGGCATGCTCAGCTTCATCATGATGCATTTGTTCAACGATAGCTCGACTTTTTTCATCGACAAAGGGTAATTTATCCATATGCCCTTGCAGATGACGCACAACCTGCCTCTCCGTTTCTGCAACAAATCCTAAACTCCACTGATCACCCACCAAACCAGCCACAATCCCTATCGTTAAAGATCCTACATACCACAAAGGATCTAAATAACTGGTGTGACTGCCAAGCTCCTGCAGTCGTTGCTCGCACCAATTTAAATGATCTTTTTCTTCAAGCGCAGCCTGCTTCATATTTTCTCGTGTCTCGCTATGACGTGCTGTAAGTGCTTGTCCCTGATAAAGCGCTTGGGCACAAACTTCTCCAGCGTGATTGACTCGCATCAGCCCTGCACTGTGCTTTCTTTGTTGATCACTCAAGGTAGTTTCTTTGATCCCTTCAGAGGGATTTGCACGAGATATTTCAGTGCCTGATTTAGCGGCCAAGCTTCGTAAACCTTGATCTACTTGTATAATCAATCGATCGATGAGAGAGAATGGTGTTTTTGTGTTCATTTTTTTATTATATCACCCCCTTTGCAACAAATCCCATCTAACGGTAAGATGAAATTATTATGAATGCAAAAACCCTAGAAAATATTGAGCGAGTGCCTCTACACGTATTTACTGAAAAGGCCTACTTGGATTATTCCATGTATGTCATTTTGGATCGTGCATTACCTCATATCGGAGATGGGCTTAAACCAGTACAGCGCAGAATTATTTATGCCATGTCTGAGCTCGGTCTCAAAGCTGCTGCGAAATATAAAAAATCAGCTCGAACCGTGGGTGATGTTTTAGGTAAGTTTCATCCACACGGTGATTCAGCTTGCTATGAAGCCATGGTCTTAATGGCTCAGCCCTTTTCGTATCGATACCCTTTAGTGGATGGCCAAGGTAATTGGGGTTCTATTGATGATCCTAAATCCTTTGCTGCCATGCGTTATACCGAAGCACGATTATCAAAATATTCAGAAGTCTTATTAGCTGAACTTGGCAAAGGAACTGTCGAGTGGGTACCTAATTTTGATGGCACACTGGTGGAACCCTCATTGCTGCCGGCTCGATTGCCTAATGTGTTATTAAACGGAACAACAGGGATCGCAGTGGGAATGGCAACTGATATTCCACCCCATAACTTGCGCGAAGTGGCGAATGCCTGCATACATTTGCTCGACAATCCTAAAGCCACTGTTGAGGACCTTTGCGGATATGTCTTAGGCCCTGACTACCCGACCTCTGCAGAAATTATTTCCCCACGTGCCGATATTCTCGACATGTATAAGAAAGGCACAGGATCTATACGAATGCGCGCAGTATACACTAGCGAAGAGGGTGAAATTATTATCACCGCGCTGCCACATCAAACTTCCAGTGCCAAAATAATGGAGCAAATCGCCTCTCAAATGCAGGCTAAAAAATTACCGATGGTTTCAGATTTACGGGATGAATCCGATCATGAAAATCCTGTACGTTTAGTCATTTCACCCCGATCAAATCGAGTTGATGCAGACACGGTAATGAACCATCTCTTCGCCACAACCGAACTTGAGCGCACCTTCCGTGTGAACATGAATGTGATTGGTTTAAATGGTCGACCCCAAGTCAAAACCCTACTGACCTTCCTTAAGGAGTGGTTAGAGTTCCGACGCGATACGGTGCGTCGTCGCCTTCAGTATAGACTCGATATTGTCCTGGCTAGACTCCATATTTTAGACGGTTTATTAATCGCCTTTCTTAATATCGACGAAGTGATCGCTATCATTCGACGCGAAGATGAACCCAAACCAGTGCTAATGACACGTTTTAAACTCACTTCTGAACAAGCTGAAGCCATTCTCGAACTCAAATTGCGACATCTGGCCAAACTGGAAGAAATGAATATCCGTGGTGAACAAGATGAGCTGAGTAAAGAACGTGATGAAATTGAAAAAAATCTAGGATCAGAACGTCGCATGACCAGCTTACTGCGCAAAGAAATTAAAGAAGATGCTGAAAAGTATGGGGATGATCGTCGATCTGCTATCGTTGAACGTGCTGAGGCTCAAGCAATTCCCGAAGAATCAATGGTCAGTGCCGAAGCTATCACCATCATCTTATCAACTAAGGGCTGGGTGCGCGCTGCCAAAGGCCATGAGATTGATGGGACTCAATTAAGCTACAAATCGGGTGATGAGTTTAAAATGGCCATCAAAGCTAAAAGTAATGATCTCATTGTATTTATTGATTCCACTGGTCGCAGCTATAGTGTAATGGCCCATACCTTACCCTCTGCCCGTGGACAGGGTGAACCATTGACGGGTCGATTAAATCCACCTGAAGGTGCTGAATTTGTGTCTATGCTTTGTGGCACTGCCGACCAACATTATTTACTCGCATCGGATGCGGGATATGGATTTGTAACCACACTCGATCAACTCTACAGTAAAAACCGAGGCGGAAAAGCTTGCCTAACACTGCCAAATAGCGCCAAAACTTTACCACCACAACTGGTCACTCGACTTGAAGATCAATTTATTGCAGCCGTTTCAAATGAGGGACGATTGCTAATATTTCCGCTGGCTGATTTACCCATTTTAGCCCGAGGCAAAGGCAATAAAATCATGAATATTCCTTCAGCCCGCGCAAAAACGCGCGAAGAATATTTAAGCGATATTGCTATATTAAATGAAAATGATTTTTTAATTCTTCATGCGGGTAAACGACATTTAACATTAAAACCAGCAGACCTAGTTTATTATCATGGTGAGCGGGGACGACGAGGTAATATGCTTCCCCGCGGTTATCGTCATGTGGATCGTATTGAAGCTAGCCAGGAGGCAAAATGAGTTACATTGATCAAAACTTGATGACCGATGAAAAAATCGTCTATCGTGCACATCCTCATTGGATTATTTTCAGTGCTGCTATTGGTTATGCCTTATTATCCATTATCATACTCATTTTCGGACCACAGTTTCCTTTTACAAATTATTATATAGTAGGGGGATATAAAATTTATAGCCTACTATCAGGCATCTGTCTTTTATTAGCCATATCACAGGGCTTTACCTCTTATGTGATCTATATCAGCTCTGAATTTGGTATCACTAATAAACGAGTTTTAATGAAAGTAGGCATGATTCGCCGAAATTCCTTAGAGATTATGTTGAGAAAAATTGAAAGTATTCATGTGATTCAAACCATCCCTGGTCGACTTTTTGATTATGGAGTGATTATTATTTCTGGTACAGGTGGTAGCAAAGATCTTTTTAAATATATCCCCTCACCACTCAATTTCCGAAAAACCACCCAGGAACAAATTGAATTACAGGATCAACAAAATTATGATAGGAAAGAATAAATTAGTCGGAGCGATATCACTTATCGCTGGTACCGCTATCGGCGCTGGTATGATTGCTCAACCCGTCGTCACTGCTGATTTTGGTTTTTTCCCTACTGTCATCTTATTTTTAATCACCTGGCTTTGCACCATGTTATCTGGGCTCATGATGTTAGAAGTGAATATGTGGCTACCTTCTGGTGCAAATATTATTTCGATGGCAGAAGAAACGCTGGGTCCTTGGGGAAAATTTTTTTCCTGGATGAGTTATCTTTTATTGCTTTATGCCTTAATCATGGCTTATTTAACAGCGATGAATGCGGCGTTTATTAAATTGTTAGCTGAATATTTTCATCTCACATTAGCGAGCTGGCAAACAGCAAGTATAATAATGATTATACTTAGTCTATTAATTTTTAGTGGCACAAAAACGATTGATTATATCAATCGATTATTCATGATCGGTTTAATCGTTTCATTTTTTGGCTTTATTGGTACTGCATTTCCTGAAATTAATTACTCACATTTGTTGATTGAGAATTACAAAGGTATGTGGATTGCCTTGCCTATTATTGTTACGTCTTTCGGATACCAAATTGTTATTCCTACACTGCGACGTTATTTATCAGATGATATTAAACAACTTAGATTAGCAATCATTATTGGTAGCACCATTCCTCTGATTGTATATATTATTTGGGAAATGATCGTTGTCGGTGTCATTCCACCATTGGGACATTATAGTTTGTCATGGATTAAAAGCACGGGACATCCTAATCTGGGATTAACTGTTGCACTAGAGAATTTATTAAACAAAAATTATATTAGTACTCTGGCAAGCATGTTAACATTTTATGTGATCACAACCTCATTATTAGGCGTTTCGATTAGCTTGTATGATTTTATCAGAGACGGATTACACACACGCAAAACCCGAGCTGGAAAATTTATTGCATTATTGCCAACCTTTCTACCACCCTTAATATTTGCACTGCTTTATCCAAAAGGATTTATTTTAGCATTGGGGTATGGTGGTGCTCTTGTTGGTATCTTGCTACTGATTTTGCCGGCGCTAATGACCTACAGTGGACGATATCTTCGAAACGAAAAATCACGCTATCAAACACCGGGTGGAAAATTCTCAATTGCGCTAGTGGTTATTTTTGGAATAGCGGTAATTATTCTTCAATTATTGACCTAGCTTTTTATTGAGTTGTTTCGAGGGCTGCCATAATTCTGTGATTTAATTTATGAATCCACTGAGGAGAATTATGAGCCATTAAGGGCTTTTTAGATCGCATATCATTGGCAGCAATAACTATTTGAGCATTGCTAAGGCCTACTTTATAAACTAGGACAAAAAGATCTTCAATAGCACGATCACCCATTGCTAAACACCCCAAGGAGACATTACTACCATGCATAAAAATGTCGCCACCTAAATCAGTACGACGATCAATAGCAGCAACTTCCTTATCAAACTCATCGGGGTAATTAATTTTCATCGATAAATGATAATCACTAAAGGGATTTAAGTAAGTAATTTTATAAACACCTTCAGGTACTTGTCGGTCACCTTGCTTCAACTTTGGACCAGGACCACCGCTTGCCCCTAAAATAGGAAAGTTATGAATATAAACCCATTTATTTTTATGTTTAGCCCATAATTCTAATTGTTTTTCTGCTTTAAAAGCTAAGAACTTAATTTGTGTAGACGCGTAAGGAACACCCGCTGCCTCAAAATAGGGGGCTAAATCTTCTTTGGCTTGTTCTTCATATATTGAAACTTTTTCTCTTAAGGCATCATCATAAGAATGAGCAGCGCTAGCTATTGATAGATTAAATAGAGCCATTCCTGCGGATAGGATCCCAGCAATGAGCGACGTCCTTGTTGTCATAATGTTCTCTCCATAAGAACCCGCATTATAGTCAATAATATTTGACCATACCAGCCCTAACAAGGATAATCCTTGCTGTTTGAATAGGGATTAGACAATGCACACTGAAGAAGATCAAGAAAACTCCAGTCTTTTAGAATCAGTAGACAGTGAAGACTTAGCTGAACAAAATGTTATTCCACCATTGAACAAAGCTAAGCTGAGTACCTTTGAAATAATTCTCCGAATTATTTTCCCGCCCATTTTATTATGGGATCTCCTAAAATATACCATGCACTTACTTTTTGGAAATTTCATTGGAACTCTTGTTTTGCAATCACG
This sequence comes from uncultured Gammaproteobacteria bacterium, assembly GCA_964651735.1. Taxonomy (GTDB): domain Bacteria; phylum Pseudomonadota; class Gammaproteobacteria; order CAZYYU01; family CAZYYU01; genus CAZYYU01. The sequence goes on from CAZYYU010000007.1 coordinate 47,574, forward strand.
GGCCTACAATCAAGAAAAAAGCGCTAAAGATTTTGAATCTCAATTACTAAAATTTGCGAACAGCCAACTTTGCTTTGAGGTTGAACACCAACGAAAACTAATTAGCACACAAGATGATGCCAAAATTGACACCATTTCATTCACTAAAAACAATACTGAAATTTCCAAGCATACGGGAATATATATTATCCATTGCAATGGAAGTGCTGATAATTATGAATCACAAATGATCAATTATGCACTAGAGGCCTTTGAATTAAATTGTACTGTGATAGGATTTAATTATCGTGGAATCGGACAAAGTTCAGTAGATGCAACTGCATTTCGCGATCTGGTGAATGATGCCATCGCGGTTACACAAGATTTACTGGATCAAGGTGTTGACCCTGAAAACATTGTATTAGAAGGGTTTTCATTAGGGGGAGTGGTTGCCAGTTATGTTAATAAGCAACTGCGATCCATCTCAGATGATCCTGATAAAAGTTTATATATCTATGCCGATCGATCCCCCTCCAATTTTACAAAATTTATTATTGGTTTTATCCGGCGAACAGGACAATTTCTATCTGCCTATTTTAACAAAAAACTTGAAGGCTCTATTATCGAAAATATTGATGGATATACTGAAAATCCATTTTGGAAATTTATGGGTGCTATTTCTTATCCCTTTATAAAATTTGCCTTAGTGGCAACAGAATGGGATGCTGAAGCGGCTACTGTATTTCAAGAAACCCCTTTTAATCACAGAGCTCACACGGTAGTAAAATCCAGCGCTGAAATTCGATCAAATTTTCATCCAGCAGATGATCATGTAACTTCAGATTATGCCTCCATGCATCGTGCATTAAAGTCGGAAAGAAAAGCCTTAAAATCGATGGATACTACTGATGAGCAAAGCAAAAAAGCCCATACCATTTTACGCAAAGCCTCTCGCCTCAGTGCTCACTCAACGGGGCATTGGCAAGCACCTGAAAATATGACCTCTAAAAATTTTGGTGAGGATGAGAATATAAGGATTAATGGAAGACAACATTTTCACTGCTTTGTTAGAGCAACTCATCCTGGGGCTTATTCAGACGATAGACTTAAAAAAGAAGAGCGAATATTGCAAGATGCCTGGAATACAGTGGGTTTTGGAGCCACGTCTTAATCGATATGAATAGGTAGCTTGTTTAATTCCCCAGAAACTTCACGAACAATTTTTGGCACTAAAAATCCTGGCAACAATTTTAACAAATCAGAATATATTTTTAATGCCTCAGTCGTTTCAATATCAAAATGTGCTGCGCCTTGCACCTTATCCAAGACATTTAAATAATAAGGCATGGCACCATAATGAAATAATTTCTCACTCAATGCAGCCAATATTTCTGCAGAATCATTAACGCCTTTTAACAAGACAGATTGATTAAGCACAGTGATTTTATTGTCAACTAAGCTTTGAATAGCCTCGCCTACTGCCGTATCAATTTCATTGGGATGATTTGCATGTACCACTATAATTTTTTGTAAAGGTACTTTATTCATCCAATCTAAAAATTCAGTGCAGATTCTTTGAGGCAAAACTATGGGTAATCGTGTGTGAAATCGTAATCTTTTCAAATGTGGGATTTTTGAAATTTTTTCTGTTAATTCGGACAATACAGAATCTTTTACCATTAAAGGATCACCACCACTATATATCACTTCATTAATTTTCGTATCTTGATGAATATAGTTCACAATATTATCCCACCCCGTTCTTCCGGGAGTATTTTGCTCATAGGGAAAATGTCGTCTAAAACAATATCGGCAATGAATAGCACATGCCCCTGTCATCGTAACCAACACTCTGCTGGGATATTTTTGCATTAATCCAGGCATTTTCATGATTTCCGTTTCTCGGTGCGGATCGCAGTTATATCCACTCACTAAGACATCCTCATCCGATATCGATAAAATTTGCCTTAGCAGTGGGTCATTGGGATCTCCTTTTTTTATACGACTTGCAAATTCTCGGGTTACTTTTAGGGGAAAAGCCTTTTGCGCAATAGGCACTGGCAGTGCCTCTTTCTCTAAAGACAAATATTCCAGCAAAATATCACGATCTAATATGCTTTTTTTGAGCGCGACTGACCAATTTTCGTTGTACATAGTCTTGAGATACTAATCAATTAAGTTGATAGAATCAACTTGAGCACAATTAGAAATTTAAAGTATCATCTGCTGCAAAAGTATCTTCTTCAGGCGCCTTAGCAGCATGAGTTACAGGTGCATGTACTCTTCTTTTCAGAGCTCCTGGACTACCAAGCTGCCTTCTATCAAATCCACGACGTGATAGATGCGAGGAACTAGGTCCATCTTTGGGACTATCCACTCCAGTGCCTGTACCTTGTCCTTTTGGACTCTCAATTCGCACTGAACCATCAGGCAGCATTTCCACATAACTACCTCTGCTTTTACGATCACCTGCCTGATCATCCCGAGGGCTATTTGTCGCAGATGGTGACTTATTTCGCGGACTAGAACCGGCTCGAGCCCGATTATCCACTAAGCTTGGGGTCTTGCTAAAGAATGCTCCACTTTTAGGACGCTCGGCGTTTGGATCCTTGGACGTTCGTAACTCTTCTCGTGGTGTCACATTAGGACTCTCCTTAACATCACTCTCTCTTCTTCGTGGAGTCAGCACATGTTTGCTCGTCGGCTGAGACGACAATCCTGACAAACTACCAGAGGACACTCTAATAATTCGTGGACTTTTTTTCCCAGTATCTTGAGCACCCCCTAAGACACCCATTAATCGCAGATAAGTACAATTAAGATTTGGTCTTACACTGGCCATATAATTTTTCAGTTCTTCAGCAGATATTTCTGTAGTACCACGCAAAGATACCCGCACATTTGAAAACTGGATTTTTTGAGTACCTTTTTTGAAAACACTGAGAGACTCTGCATTTTCCATACTGAGTATAATAGATTTATCATTGTCAGAGATCTCTAAGCTTTTACTAGGTTTTGCACTACTCTTAGCATTGGTTATGTTTAATGGTTGTACAGAATCAATAGTGATCATCACGGGCTTGTCAGTATCTTGACTCATGAGACTGAATTCACAGACCAAATCAACGCTATTTTGTCCTGAAGGAATCTTAACAAATTGATAAACCCCATCATTCTCTAAAACTCGATGTGTTTGCTCTTCTTTAATGCTAAAATTAACATCATCCTCACCTTTGGTCACTACCAAAGCAACTTTCACATCGAAAAGCACAACTTCACTTAATTGAACCCGAAATATTATGGTGTCTTGAACTTGATCCATTAATTTTGTAAAAAGTACTTTAGAATCTCTCGCAATTCTACTTAATTCATTCAACACTTCGTGTATTAACATTAATTTTTTGAGAGATGTATTAGCACATTTTATGGGCGCCCTGGATATAATCATATTGATGGTTTTCATCCAAACATCGATTTCATCTAACTCAAGAGGGTTTAATAAAGACTCTTTCATCTGTGTAAATCGTTGTCCCAACAAATCTTTACGATCGTTACCCCCTAACTCGGGATTTCTTTTTCTGTTATTTATCTCAGTGAGATGGGCATATTTTTGTTGATGAACTGCAAAAAATCGCTGCAACCTCTCAAGGTTTTTATCAAAATTCTCTTTAACTGCCCTATTAACGTTGCGCTTATCTTCTATTACGGTATGATCTGAAAATCGTTTGCGAACAGCTTCTGCTAAGAGATAACAAACCTCAACCTTTTCAATACATCTATGAATAAGCTGCTGTACGATAGGTATAATTTCAATCAAAAAGTAAAGATTATATTCATCGATATCCTCAAAAGATCCGATGGAAGCTGGATTACTTTTTATGGTCCTGAACATAGGACTGAGACTCTGAATTTCATTTAAAAAACTGATTCTAAATGTTTCATAAAATTTTCTGAGCACTTCAACTTCAATTCCAGGTAAACAAAAAGCATTACACCCCATCAAAAACTTCACATCGGTTTCTTTGAGGAATTCACCAACAATCAATTTGGATAAACTATCATTATAATGTCTTGATCCAGAACTTTTAGTAACGATCTGAGATGCAAACAAGTGATATAGATTGACCGTCAATGCAGATAATGCAACAAAAGATGACTCCGGTCCGATCTCAACATCATTTGATGGTGGACTAATATCAGCATGTTTAGCTATAAGTGTTTGTAAAAGACCCAAGAGGCGTGACCCATTCACTATATCTTCTGGACTCAGAAAGGCTTGTCTTTCCCTTACTTTATCAATTAAGGGAGCAAAAGATTTGAATATATAATTTGAGCCTATATACTTCTCAGAATTAGAAGATAATTGAGCCACAAAATCAGCTAAACGATATTTAATCGGTGCTTGAGGAATGGGGTCGAGTAAATTTAGCAAATCAAGACTGTCAGCAAGAAAAGGAACCAAAGTTGTAAAAAGTGCATCATAAGCACCAACAAATTCTCGATTATAAACCTGTATATCATCAGGTTTTTTAAGACCTTCAACACTATTTACAGCTGACTCGCCCTCAACGGTATCGCGTAATGACCCTCTATAGAGAGACAATTTAGGCACTTCCGGTGTCGCTGCCACTTGACTATCTTGACCATTTAGTAACTTAGTTCCCGAAGAACGCCCCACACTCTTACTTGCTAACCAACTCCCTCCCTTTTTTTTAGTTTTTTTAGCTCCATCCTCCGAATTATGAGACTCTTCAGATTCTCTAGATTTATTTGACATACCACTCCTTTATATTATGGGCTGAACAATCATGTCATCGACAATTGAACAAGCTTCCTTAATGTCATGCTGAAAACCAAATAGACACTTTTGGGAAGCAATAAAAGTCACAACAGGCGTAGCAACTCCTAAAACACTTGCACCTGCGATTTCAAATGCACATAACCCCAGAAAAACAATGGCCGTAATACCCGTTAAATATGCAATTAATGCACCCAACAAAATGCCTAAGGTCACTCCTGCAACAATAGCCGCCACTTCTAGTACAACCGTCAAAATTATATCAAAGAGCAAATCATCCTCTGTTGCATTTTTAGCATTTTGCATAAAACTATCAAGAATACCCGCGGCTATTGCGTTAAGGTTATTTGCATCTTTACTTTCACCCAATTCACGCAAATCTCTAATTAAATCTAAAATTGTTAAATTCACCAAGACTGCGTCAACATTGTGCCGCTTTAGAATATCGAATTTAGGCTTCTCAAAATATTTGATTCTTTTCGTCATATTCTTTAATAGAGATTTTAAACGAATGACAGACTCTGCCGAGTCCCAATTATCCAACTCATTTTCTAAGCCATTAATTTTACTGTTGACAGTAAGAGATAATTGGTCAAGAAATTCTGCTGTCATCTTTCTTGCGTGGGGATTTTTTGAAGTCATACCCACATAAATCGGGTTATCACCTTCATTATCTTTTTGTCGAACGAGAAAACCAAAAAATCTGTCATAATAGTCATCAGCAGTTGTGAATTCACGAGCGATGTGAATATGCCCATTTCGAAAAGCATTATGCAAAAAATTCATGCCCAATGAATTTTTATCATAATAATGGAGCTCATTTGCTTGATCCAAACCATCGTCCACACCTTCTTTCGCTTGCAGGAGGTTTACAAGACGTCCTAAAAGTTTTGCATAACCCATATCGGCAGCATAATGAAGAGGGGTATCTTTATCTTTTTCACCTTGTCTTTTTTCTTTATCTGATAATTCTTCTAGATAAGCAATAACGGCATCTTCATCTGGCATCTCTTTAATTGCAAGACTGAGCTTAGGCTCGACTATTTCTTCGTCACCTGCAGATTCCTCTCCAGAATCTCCATCTTGGATCCCAATGATATCATTAAGCCATTCTAATCCTTGAGACCCTAATACCAATCTTGCCACATAACGAGCAACTCTCTGCACCTTTTTTTGCGCATCAAGATCAGTACAGACCTCTTTTCCGTAGTATAAGAAATTTTTTATCAGACGCTGAATATTGTGCACTCGATCAGCTAAGTCTCCTGCCTCTATTGTTTGCATCACTGAATTAGTAGCCGATTCAAATGAATCCGCTATTTTCTGCTGAGATTCAGGAAAGGCTTGAAGCTCATATAACAAGGCAAGAATCGTTAATGATAATAATCCACTTTTCTCATTTCGTCGTTTTTGATATTCATGAACGGGATCTACTTGAATTTCTATACTTTGCGCTAATTTTGTTAAAGCTCTTTGTAATTTTTGTTTAGGATTTTTCTTGACTGGAAGTTTAATAGGCTCTCTAGATTCTTCAGAAGTTTCACCAGTTTGAGATTCATCCCGTTCACTGTTTCTAGATCTCTTTAAGCGAGGTGAGCTTGTTAATTCACCAATAGCCTTAAGTGCAGACAAATGCAATGATGCGATAAAATCATTAACTTTCTTACGCACATCTAAATCTTTTTGATTTAATCCCGCGTAAAAAGGCATATGGCCTTCCTCATCAGCTTCAAAACACAACCCCACCACCCTGAAATCATAAGAAGTCGCTTGTCCATGCTTAAACACATCAAAAATGCCCGTTTCGCCGTGCGATAAAGCATAATGAAATAAATTCATACCCAAGCTATCTTTGATATTTGCATCCACAACATTTTTTTGAATTTCATTACGGCTCTCTGCATAAATCCTTCTGAATTCCCTTTCATGAAAGCCAACGATAGCAGAGTCAATTAATGCTTTTACAATATTTCTGAACCCTTTAGCAGCTGCTCGATGAAGAGGGCTAATATTATCTAAGTTTGAGAGCGAAGGATCTGCGCCTTTTTTTAATAATTCTCGCACATAGGGTATCGCCTCTTCTTCATTTGCTGCGAGCTCAATAGCGAGCAATAAAGGCGTTCTTTTAGATGCATCACGCGCATCAAAACTAAAAACATAATAGTCTTGCTCTTCATCCCTATCTTCTCTCGCCTGAAATACACTGGATGTCATACTTGGAAAACGACTTAAAAAAAGATCAAAAAGTTTAAAATCTCTTCGTGTTATAGCTATATGCAGCACGTTTCGATCAGTATCATCTCTTGCATTAATAAATGCGGGATCTTCAGCAACCTTAGTTTTAATCGCGTTATAATTTAATTCTTTATCAGATAAAAGACTCCGTAAAAATTTCCTGTATATCTCTGATCCAGGATTTGTCCTATCGTATTTTTCATACAAAGCATATAATCTAGGTGCTTGTGATTGATCGATAAATTCTCTCCAATTTACATAACCAGTATCAACATACACTTTTACAGATACATCTGCACCATTTTCTATCATTAATTCTGCAAAGCGAATTGCATCTTCCTCTGTACATTTTTCTAGTTTAAAAAGTTCTAATGGTTGATATATCATCGGAGGCGAACAACGCTCTCCATCTTCAGTAAAATCATGATCATTAATTTTTTCGTACAAATAATTTTCTAGTAGCCATTTGAAAACTCTATATTTATTATTAACCATACAAAACACTTCAATCAGCTGAGACTCTTCACCATAAAAAAAGTAAAGAAATTTTTCATCAAGCTCAAGCAAGGTTTTTAAATCAGTGGTATCTTCTAATATCAGCGCTGTTTCGAATTTTTCGATATGCTCTTTTTCATTTCTTTCAAATAATGTTAATAATTCAGTATCATCAGCGCCAGAAAGATATTCTCTCCAATTGTAAGATGAACTTGGATAAGCTCCATGATCGATTAATATTGTAGCGAGCTCAATTGCTTGCTCAAGACTAATATTTTTATCAAAATACTCCACTAAAAGAAGATCGATAGGTCTCATTGGCGAGTTTTCTTCTTGTTCAGCGTTTGTACTATCAACTGCTTCTTTATTAACCCAGCCAGAAAGTTCTCTTGTTGACAAAAACTCCTTTAAAATTTTACTTGCTCCATAAGTCACACACCCATGGAGGTTTGTCATACCTTCTTTAGTAATTTCCGTGAGAAATTTTCTCTTTTTATCTATAATTTTTTTAATGAGGTCCCATCTTTTAAGTTGCAATGAAGACACCCAAAAATTCCATAACAATTCATCAGCTTTGACGGCATTTTTAGATTTCTCAGATTCCCGTAAGATACAACCTAAGATATAATTTAAGGAATTAACAGCATTTGAACGATAAAATAAGCAAACATCTAGCAAGTTAACTTTAACTTTTTTATTGTCTTGTTCAATAATTGAATGTTTGAAAACCACGTCTGGACATTTTTTTATAATGCTTCTGACTTCCTTATGATCATCATTTTCCAGACATGATAATAGATTTTCATAATATGTATCTACATCCACAGATGGAGCCGATTTTTCACCACCACTGGATAATGGATTTTCTTCTGAATGCGTATTAGCCATAAAAATTCCCTTTTATGATCATCCCACTATCACAAAAAACTATCACTTATACTTGATATTGTAAAGGCTGGCCTGTATATTTTCGGATTATGCCAATATTTAGTACCAATGAATTTAAATCAGGCCTCAAGGTCATTTTAGATGGAGATCCATGCTCCATTATCGAAAATGAATACGTCAAACCAGGAAAAGGCCAAGCTTTTAACCGTGTTAAATTACGTAATCTAAAAACAGGACGCGTGATTGAACGTACCTTTAAATCCGGGGATAGCCTAGAAGGCGCGGATATTGCTGAAATGGAAATGCAATATTTATACAGTGATGGCGAATTTTTGCATTTCATGGATCCCACATCCTATGAGCAACTCGCCACACCGGCGAATAGCGTTGGTGATGCCATGAAATGGATTAAAGAAGAAGATACTTGCACGGTTGTTGTTTGGAACGGTCATCCCCTCACTGTCAGTGCACCCAATTTTGTTGAACTCAAAGTCGCCGAGACAGACCCTGGTGTTAAAGGTGATACCGTGAGCGGTGGTAGCAAACCCGCCACTTTAGAAACAGGTGCTGTTATTCGAGTTCCTTTATTCATCAGTCCCGGTGACAAACTGAGAATAGATACTCGTACAGGTGAATATGTCTCTCGCGTCAAAGGCTGATATCCACTGGTCAACACCTGCAAGCCTCAGCAATTTGCGCAAACGTGCCAACCTCATCCAACAAATAAGACACTTTTTCGAAGAGCGTCAAGTACTTGAAGTGGAAACTCCACTGTTGAGCTCCACCACAACCAGCGACCCCCATATCCAAAGCATGAAAATACAACAGTATTATCTACAAACTTCCCCAGAATTTGCCATGAAACGACTACTGCCCTCCGGAATTGGCCCTATTTTCCAGATTTGCAAAGCATTCAGGGATGATGAAATAGGCAGACTGCACAACCCTGAATTTACCATGCTTGAATGGTACCGACCTGGCTTTGATCACCATCGCCTAATGGACGAGGTCAATGATTTACTAAGTCTGCTGCTCAATACTCCTAGGGCTATTCGCAAAACCTATCAGCAAACTTTCAGGGATGCTTTGAATATTGATCCACTCACTGCCACAACTGATGATCTAAAACACCTTTCAAGCCAACATCATCTCGATTACCTGGATATACACGATAAAGACACCTGGCTGGATTTGTTGTTTTCGCACTGCATTCAACCCAAGCTTGGCTTCTCGCAACCCTATTTCATTTATGATTTTCCAGCGAGCCAAGCGGCGCTCTCTAAAATTAGACAGGATAATCCCCCCGTCGCTGAACGTTTTGAAATTATTATCAATGGTATGGAAATTGGTAATGGCTACCATGAGCTTACAAATCCCCTGGAACAGGAACAACGATTTATAGAAGATAATATGAAACGAATTGCACTTGGACACCCTACTGTTCCTGTGGATCAACGATTGATTGCTGCACTGGATAATGGCTTTCCTGAATCCGCGGGCGTAGCAATTGGTGTGGATCGGATCGTGTTGCTCGCCTGCAAAGCCACCTCATTGTCTGAGATAATGTGCTTTACCCTTTCTGATATGCGTTAATTTTTAATGAGATGCGGCCTACCGTACCGATAATAAATAAACATAGCTGGCAAACTCAGGGTCAGAACGCCAGACACTAATATAAATTCATAAACCGTGGTACTACCAACCTTGATTTGCGAAGGCGGTACAAAACCTAATGCCACTACAAAGACACTGGCTAATGTGCCAACCGTACCCATCACCCACATACCCACATTTTTAAAAGGAATGCGATAAGCTCTAGCCGCACCCGGTCGTTTATAACGTAACCAAATTGCTGCAGCAAATAAGGCGATATAAACGAACATAGAAAGTTGTGCGGTCATGGCAGTTAATAACCAATAAGAACTACTGACGCTGGGCATGAGTAAAAATATCAAACACAAGACGGTACAGATAATCGCTTGAGTCACTAAGAGAGCAACGGGCGCTCCTTTTTTATTGGTTTTAGCAAAGAATTTAGGGGCATTACCATCCTGTGCAGCCACCAACAATCCTTTGGTAGGACCAATAATCCAAGCCGCCACACTACCTATTCCTCCAATAATAATCAAAATGGTAATAATGGAAGACATCCATTCCAGATGAAAAGCTCGGAAAAATATTTCATAAGCTTGAACCAGGCCTGTGACAACAGAAAGTTCATTATGTGGAACGACCATTGCTATAGCCAAGGATGACAAGGTAAGGGTACCTAAAATAATAATCGTCGAGAACAAAATGGCTCGAGGATAAGATTTACCGGGATTTTTTACTTCATCAGCATGCACTGCCGATAATTCTATACCGACTAATCCATACATTAATGCAGTTAAAAAGGCTAACATTTTAGGGTCCGTTAAATCAGGGAAAAATTCAGCTTTAGTAAAATTAATATGGATTGGGTTTTCTAAATACATCCACACAATACCAAGAACAATAATAAAAACCATCGGAATAATGGTACCAATCAAGGCCGAGAAAATACTGATAGCACTGGACATACGCATGCCCAAACAATTTAAAAATGTGGCGCCCCAAAAGAAAGTCAACACAACAATCAGCATAAACATGCGATTTTCAGCCAATTGGGGATTAATAAAGTAGGCTAAAATAGCCGCTAAGGATAATAAAATGGTGGGGTACCACACAATATTGTAAATCCACTGTAACCATATCACCATGAATCCCCAGAAATCACCGAAGGCTTCTCTGACCCACACATAAATCCCCCCTTTATTCGGCCAGGCGGTTGCCAATTCTGCAGATACAAAGGCAATGGGCAAAAAGAAAATAAAGGCAGCCACAATGTAATAAAAAACCAAGGAAAATCCATAGACTGCACTAAAGGGCAATGAGCGCAAACTGTCAACGGCGATAACATTAATCATTACCAAAGCAAAGATACTTAAGACGCGTGGTGGCTTATTTTTATTACCTTGAACTAACATGTGTATTCATACCTATAGTTTGACCCATTTTAACAACCGAATTAATCGCAAGATTTTCATGCCATAGGGCTTGTGATTCCAGCAATAATATCACGGTAGAACCCAACTGAAAGCAACCCATTTCATCACCTTTTTTTAAGGAGATACTCGGGTTTGTGTAATCCCAAATTTTAATTGTCTTGGTATTATATGGAGCAACAACTCCGGCCCATGATGTTTTAATACTAGCAACAATCATCGCCCCAACCAACACGAGTGTCATCATGCCATATTCTGTAGAAAAACGGCAGACCACTCTTTCATTTCGGGCAAATAAATTTGGAATATGTTCCGTTGAGAACTGATTCACTGAAAAAATACGGCCAGGCACATAGACCATTTGCTCTAAGACCCCTGATAATGGCATATGCACTCGATGATAATCTTTAGGCGATAAATAAATGGTCATGAAATGGCCCTTGTCAAAATGAGAAGCATGCTCTTTATCGCCACCTAAAAGCTGGGTAATTTCATAATTCATCCCTTTGGCCTGAATTAATCTTCCATCATTAATCTGACCCAATTGACTGATAACGCCATCTGCGGGAGAGACAATACTTCCTTGAGTGCTATCGATGGGTCGTGACTCAGGTTTTAGTTGGCGTGTAAAAAATGCATTAAAACTCTCATAGTGTGTGGGATCAGAACGCAGTGCTGCACTCATGTCTACCTTATATCTTTTCACAAACCACTTGATGAAGGTGTTTTTTACCCAGGCTTTTTGTGAATGCGCCAGCAAGCCCACCACTCTAGAAACTAAATGGTGCGGTATGATGGTGTGCAAAAAAGCAATTAGTTTGTTATTCATAATTAGGGTGGATTGATAGACACATTCTGAACATTATGCCATAGTATTTTAGTACGATACATCTACATTTCTATAAATTTTGGGAGTTAGTTTGAAAATCTTTCTAGTTGGCGGAGCCGTACGTGATCAACTGATGGGACGAGAGGTCAAAGAGCGTGATTATGTAGTGGTCGGTGGAACACCGGATGAAATGGAAGCCCAAGGCTTCAAACCAGTAGGCAAAGAGTTCCCTGTCTTTTTACATCCCAATACTCAAGAAGAATACGCCCTCGCTCGTACAGAACGCAAAGTAGCAAAGGGTTATCGAGGTTTTGAATTCTATGCGGATCCCACGGTTAGCTTAGAAGAAGATTTGGCGCGTCGTGACTTGACGATGAATGCCATCGCTCAAGATGATCAAGGGAATATCATTGACCCCTATCATGGAAGAGAAGATATTTCAGCAAAACTATTTAAGCATGTTTCTCCCGCTTTCGCTGAAGATCCTGTTCGTATTTTACGCATTGCCCGCTTTGCTGCGCGCTTCCCTGACTTTAGGGTGCATCCTGAAACCAATCAATTAATGCAAAAAATGGTGCACAATGGAGAAGTGAATGCCTTGGTACCTGAGCGAGTGTGGAAAGAATTTAGTCGTGCGCTAGAAGAAAAAGCGCCCATTCGATTTTTTGAGGTACTTAATGCCTGTGAGGCTTTAGCGGCATTATTTAAAGAATTAATTCCGCAGCTGGGTATTCACACCAAAGACCTTATCACCTGTTCTCAAGTTTCAAATAATCCTGAGACTCGATTTGCAGCATTGTTAAAAAACTTATCCGAAGACACTATTAAATCTTTTTGCAAAAGATACTGTATTCCAAGAAGTTATTTAGATTTAGCCTTATTGACCAATAAATACCAAAAAGTGCTGCAGAACTTGGCTGATAATGATGCAGAAGCCATCATTAACTTACTCGAAAATATAGATGCTTTTCGTCGTCCAGAACGACTTGAACCATTAATCATTGCCTCGGAATCTGACAAGTTTGAGCTCTTATCAAATGCATTAGAAAAAGCCAAAGCGGTGGATACAAAAATATTAATTGATCAGGGACTAAAAGATAAAGAATTTGGACAAGCTTTACATGCCTTGCGTGTTAAGAAATTGTTGTCATCCCGACCATTGCCAGGATGACAACAAAAGAATGCAGTTATTAACTGCGTGAAGGATCTTTACGACGATGCCAAATCACTGGCGCTGCATTAAGAATTTCACGATTGTACATCAAAGGTTCTTTAACAGTAGCTTCTAAGTTAGTGGATACTAAATTGAAGGTGCCTGGTTTGTTACCGGCCTTAAGACGACGAAATAGAATTTCATTTTCCATGGTCTCAACAACACAGTCATAACCAATCACGCTCTCGATCGCTTTGCCTGTACGGCGCTTTCCTGCAACATAATCGCCAACATTAAAGTGTGGGGACATACCATCATCAGAAATGATGTATTCAACGGCATCAGGGTTATTTTGACGAAATACTAATAACTCATTGATAATGGCCCGGTCTTCATTAGCCACTTCACCGCTTGCATGACCTGCAGCCCCTCTACCACCTTCGCTTTGACCTTCTTCGGACTCATCAAATAATTTATTAGAAAGTTGGGGAGGGTAACCGATTCCATAAAGTAACCAATCCAAGCTACAACGAATGCCTTCTTTCTTGAATACGGTAATAACTCTACGTGCACCTTTTTCTGTTAATCCACCCGCTTTCGCATCTTCCCAGGACTGGATAGTACTCGCGCTAATATTGAACTTTTCATCGAGTGCTTTACGAGAAAGTCCGGTCATCATACGCAAACTTTTCAGTCGCTTGCCACGCGATTCAGCGTTGGATTTCTGATCCGTAACATCTAAACGTTTAACATCCACAGTCATGTTACCACCTTTAATATATTGTTAATCTTTAAAAAAACCTTGGGGAAGTCAGTGAGGTAGCTTCCCAATCTCTACATTTATCAAATTCTAAGGAATTGTAACAATATTTCAACTTATTGTCTACCCCGATCAGTAATAATCACTAAAAATAAGCTGATAATGATCACAATTCCTAGATTGGTGGAGCAAACATATCACTCTTTTTATCGTTGGTAAACTAAAACTTAACAATTGCTTAATATATTACCTAGTTTTTTGTTCCTTGAGGTGAAAAATAGGAAACAAACCTATTTCGAAGAGTAGCCATATTGGTATAGCAAGCAAAGTTTGTGATATCACATCGGGCGGAGTCAGCAACATCCCCAATACAAAGGCTCCGATGATGACATAGGGACGATATTCCACCAGTTTTTGGCGAGTGGTTATACCAGTTTTTACCAGCAACCAGGTGAAAATGGGCACTTCGAAGGAGACCCCAAAGGCAAAGAGTAATCGCACAACGAAATCAAGATAGTGACCCATATCCGGACGCAGCTCTACTCCCAGGGGCGTGACAGAAACGAAGAATCGGAACATGAGCGGTAATACGACAAAATAGGAAAAAGCCACGCCTAAATAGAACAAGAATGAACTCGCCACCATCAATATCCAGACTGTACGCCGTTCTTTTTGATACAGCGCAGGGGCAATAAAACACCAGAAATTAAAGAGCAAATAGGGGACACAAATGAATACGGATAAAATCATTGCAAATTTAAACGGCACCAGAAAAGTTGAGGTCACTTGGGTAGCAATAAAACCATTTGTAGGTAATTCTTTGAGTAAGGGAACGGCAAGCCAATAATATAAATCATTGGCGTAATAACTGAAGGCCAAAAAAACCAAAGTGAGCACCACTACGGAATAGAGCAATCGTTTTCTGAGCTCAAGTAAATACGGAAGGGAATCAGCTAAGGCCATTTTTCTTCTCTTTATCGACCTTCACTTCTTCATCGAGCTTAGAAAGCGCATCCATTTCCCGCTTCATCAAGCCGATATATTGACGAGCTTTAGCCACAAATTTCCCCATCGAGAGGGCGAGCTGTGAAAGTTTTGTGGGTCCGAGCACAATTAAGGCGACCACGAGAATCAATAATACTTCCCAGATACTGACATCTAACATTATTTTTGGTCTTCCTTCTCTTCACTACCTTCCATACCCTTTTTAAAGTTTCTGACTGCCTTGCCTAAATCTTCGCCGATAGTACCTAAGCGTTTTGTGCCAAAAACCAAGATCACAATAAGTAAAATCAGTAATAATGAACCTAAACTAATACCACGCATGCCCATGAGATCTCCCCCTAGTATGGATATGGTCTTATCGAGTGTGGAGTGATCCAACCCAAGAAATAACCGATTAACAATAAGATAAATAGCAATAAGGATAAGCTTATGCGCCAGGTTAAGGATTTTGCTAGTTTTTTAGCATCCCCCTTTTTACCCAGCATATAATAAAGCCCGCTTGCTAAACAGTACAAAATAACAAATAAAATCAATAATGCAATAATCTTCATAAGTTAATTGTACCTGCATAAGAGAGATCTTTACAAGGCACAAACAACGGGTATCATTCTCATCTATGAGCTTTACAATTGGAAATTATCATTTTACACCACGCTTAATACCTACTTTAGCGACGGCTCTACTCTTGCCTATTTTTATCGCTTTAGGTATCTGGCAGCTAAATCGCGCTTTTTACAAGCAAGATCTTGAAATGCAGATTAATTTGCACAACGCTGATACTCCGGTCGATATCAAGAAAGTCATTGAGAATCCTAAAAATTTCGAATTTTACTCGGTTAAATTTTCGGGACGATTTGATAACGAACATCAATTATTGCTTGAGAATCGTTTCTTCCGCCATCAATTGGGATTTGAAGTGCTTAGCTTGGTTAAATTATCTACTGGCCAATTTATCTTAATCAATCGAGGGTGGATACCCAAACCTGCTAGTTCAAATCAATTACCCAATCTTTCTCCCGTCAATGGGGTACAAAATATCAAAGGCAAAGTCATTATTCCTCAACATAAAATATTTCAACTGGGTTTAACTCACTATTCAGATAAACAATGGCCACATTTGATCCCTAATTTATCATTGACTTCCATCACTAAAGCACTCCCCAATAAAAATGTCTTGCCCTTTATCATTCAATTAGATCCTTCTGCAAAAAATGGGTATATCAGAAATTGGCGGCCCTTGACCATGTCACCAAACAAGCATAAAGGATATGCTGTGCAGTGGTTTGCGATGGCGGGAACATTGATTATTATTTTCATCACAGTCAACACGCGAAGGAGACGTCAAGATGGTTCAACTCACTAATCAAGTCAATCAAAAAAAGACTTTGCTTGCCCTTGTCATTGTTTTTGGCTTACCCATTTTGCTGGCCATTTATTTTTTTTCCAAAGGTGAACCTCTTGGGAAATTGACGAATCGAGGTGAACTTATCAATCCGATGAAAATTGCTCCTTTACAAATCACAGATTTAAAAGGTGTGGCTCTGAGTGAAAAACAACTCGAAGGAAAATGGACGCTGATTTATATCCCAGCCAGGGAATGTTCAAACGATTGCACACAAAAACTTTATTTCATGCATCAACTTCATACTGCCATGGGTAAACGACAAGATAAGATACGAAGTGTTGCGATGATATTTGCGAACCAAAGCAACGATCCACAGCTCAAAGAAATCATCACTAAACAATATCCAACGACCGAAATCTGGGTCAGCAAAGCCAATATTTTAATCAACAACACCACCAAACAAAAATTACAATTTGGAACGAATGATATTTACATCGTAGATCCACAAGCCAATATTATGATGCATTACAAGAGTGATGTAGATCCTAATGATATTCTGAAGGATTTAGAAAAGCTGGTAAAAGATTGATGCTTTCTTTTCCGAAAACCATATCAAAACTCGCTCTCATCGCAACACTTTTAGCAGTGACTGTTGTCCTTCTCGGTGCTTACACGCGCCTAAAAGATGCAGGATTGGGATGTCCGGATTGGCCTGGTTGTTATGGTCAGTTGAGCGTTCCTCAATCACAACAGGCTATTCAAAAAGCTCAGCAACATTTTCCTGATCAAAAAATAATTCCACATAAAGCATGGCCTGAAATGGTGCATCGATATTTTGCGGGAACCTTAGGATTATTAATTCTAGGATTGTGGATATTTTCATTAAAGCATCGAAAATCCGCGGGCTTAAAATTTATTATTTTATCCACCATGCTGATGGGTTTAGTGATTTTTCAAGCATTATTGGGTATGTGGACGGTCACATTATTATTATTACCTCTGGTTGTCATGGGACACTTATTGGGTGGCATGTTAATCGCAAGCATTTTATGGTGGACTTATTTGAGCAGTAGAAATACTCAGCTAGATATTTCCAAACAGCAAATTCCAAAATTTACCAAATATTTTTCTATTCTCAGTTGCATTGCCTTAATGATTCAAATTTTCTTGGGTGGATGGACTTCTGCGAATTATGCCTCCATTATCTGCCCTACTTTCCCCTTATGTCATGGTAAATTATTCCCGATCATGGATTTTAAGAGCGCTTTTAACTTATTTCACCCCCTGGGACCTAATTATGAGGGTGGGGTTTTGGATACCACTGCCCGGGTCACTATTCAGATGTCACATCGATACGGCGCCTTTATCACCGCGATTTTGGTAACTTTTCTTTCATTTTTATTAATTAAAATCAAGAATTCTTTGATATTACGCACTCTGGGATGGGTTCTTTTAAGCGTTTTAATGTTACAATTAACGCTCGGCATTGCCAATATAGATACCAAGCTGGCGCTGCCGGTAGCGGTCGCACATAATGGTGTGGCATTAGCATTGTTAATCACTTTAATAACAATTATTTACCAATTATTTAGTGGAGCCGATAGTGACAACAGCCGCAACGACATGGCAGGATTATCTAGAGCTTTGTAAGCCGCGCGTTGTTGCATTAATTCTACTGACCGCAGTAATTGGTATGTTACTCGCGACTCCCAACATTCCTTGGCAAACTCTTTTTTTTGGCACACTCGGTATTGGTTTTGCGGCTTGTTCGGCTGCAATCATTAATCAAATGGTTGATCGTCGAATTGATGCACTCATGAATCGCACACTCAATCGTCCCTTACCTTCCGGAAAAATCAGTGTACAACAAGCGATTATTTTTGCCACCTTTCTTGGTGTGGCAGGAATAGTTGTGCTGATTAAATATATTAATAATTTAACCGCTATTCTAACCTTCGCGACCTTGATCGGATATGCAGTCATTTATACCGTGTATTTAAAACGCGCAACTCCTCAAAATATTGTGATTGGTGGTCTAGCAGGCGCAGCACCTCCACTTTTAGGCTGGACTGCAGTCACTAATCAAATGGATGCGGCAGGATTATTATTAGTACTACTGATTTTTGCATGGACACCACCTCACTTTTGGGCATTGGCTGTCGCGCGTTATGAAGAATATGCTAAAGCAAAAATTCCTATGCTTCCTGTCACACATGGCATTCATTTCACCACACTGTGCATTTTACTTTACACCATTTTAATGATCCTTATTGCGATAATGCCTTTTGTCATCAAAATGTCAGGATATATTTATCTGCTTGGCAGCTCTGTTTTAAATATTATATTTCTCTATCTAGCGATCAAATTATATCTCACTCAAGACCGACAAATTGCGATGCGAACCTTTCATTATTCGATTTTATATCTGATGTTGATTTTTATTGTGTTATTGGTTGATCATTATTTTTATAATCTGGAGGTTTTATTATGAGCTCTAAACAACTAAGCAAGCGCAATCTGTTATATTTCACAATTGCATTTGCAATTATCGCGCTTTTTTTTGGATTATGGACACAATACAACAGCACAAAATCGAATGATGTCGATATTGACAGTGGCACTATTTTGCCAGTCCCTCATGACATTAGCCCTTTTCATCTGGTTAGCACCGACGACAAACCCTTTACTAATGATAATTTAAAAGGACAGTGGAGCCTGTTATTTTTTGGATTCACAAAATGCCCACAACTCTGCCCCACCACCTTAAGTTTGTTAAATGATGCCTATCAAAATATAGAAAAACATAATAACGTTCCCTTACCTCAAGTCGTTTTTATCTCCGTAGATCCCGATAGAGATACGAGCAAAAACATTAAAGAATATTTAAGTGGATATAATAAAAATTTCGTGGGTGCAACAGGATCACAAAACGCTCTCGATACACTCACACGTGAAATGAGTGTGTTGTATGCAAAAGTTGAAAATCCCAATGCGAAAAATATCGAGGATTACAATATCGATCACAGTGGTACTGTGTTAATGGTTAATCCTTTGGGTCAGCTATTTGCAGTTTTCTCTACTCCACAGGATGCAAATGAGTTCAGCGATGATGTTGAAAAAATTGAAGCACATTATAAATATAAAGCTTAAATTTGCTTTTATATTTTTAATTTTATTGACAGGGTGTCACCGTCACAGTGGAATCGTTGAAACCACAGATGGCATTGTTGATTTAAACCAACACAGCGGTAAATGGTTGGTTATTAATTATTGGGCACATTGGTGTTCACCCTGTTTGCAAGAACTCCCTGAGCTTAATGCTTTTTATCAAAAACATAAGAAAAAAGTGTTGGTCATCGGCGTTAATTTTGATCACATGCCTTTTGAAAAAATAAAAGCTTTTCAAGAAAAATATGCTATTAATTTTCCGATGGCCAAACATTTTCCCATCGAAAAATACGGCGTAAAAGATGTGCCTAATTTACCAATGACCTTCATTATAGAACCCAACGGTAAATTCAAATCCACCCTTTTCGGCCCCCAAACTCAAACCACCCTAGAAAATGCCCTAAAATAATTCCTCCCCCCTCCGGGGGGAGGTGCCCGCAGGGCGGAGGGGGGGATAGATAGAACCTTCATCTCAAAAGGAAAAAAAATGAATTCAGCAAAACACTACATAATCTCAGGAAGAGTCCAAGGTGTATTCTTCAGAGCCTACACAGCAAAAAAAGCCACCGAACTCAACATCACAGGCTGGGTAAAAAACACCAACAACAACAAAGTCGAAGTCCTCGCCATCGGCACCGAAGAACAACTCAAACAACTAGAAAAACACCTATGGCAAGGCCCTCCTACGGCAGAAGTCACTGACATACAGATCAGTATTATCGAACACAACCCGCACACTACTTTTGAGATTATAAGATAAATTTTACTCAACAGCTCAAACCTTCAGGATTTTGTATCTAATTAGATGGATATAAACATCATTGCTCAATAGTTGTCTTGTTAACAAGACAACTATTCCATAAACCCTGTCTTCTAGAGAAGACAACTTTTAGCCAATTGTTGTCTTCTCTAGAAGACAGGGCTAGGGAAATAATTCTATGAAGCTAGCCAAATCACTATTTTTAAGGAGACACTTTGTTTATTTCCTGTAAGCACTACTGTATTTGGAACAGGCTAAAGTAAGGAATCTGCAAAACTCGCAAGATCGTCGAATATTCCTACTCCACTAAGGTCACATTTTTTGTCGACTACACTTTGTCCGTTTCCAGTTAGCACTAAAAATGGTTTGGCGTGAACAATTTGTGCGGCTTGAATATCACGATAAGAATCACCAACTACTAACGATTCTGATAAATCAACATTCATTTTTTCAGCGATTTGAAATAACAATCCTGGTTTTGGTTTTCTGCAGTTGCAGTGATCATCGGGATGATGGGGACAATAAAAAATGCCATCGATGGTGGCTCCTAGATTTTCGAGCATGTGATTCATTTTTTCGTGAATTTCTGCGAGGACTTCGTGCGTATAAAATCCGCGGGCGATTCCGGATTGGTTGGTGGCAATGACAACGATGAAACCGGCTTGTTTTAATTTTGCGATAGCTTCTAAACTGCCTGGGATAGGAATCCATTCTTCGGGTGATTTGATATAAAATTCGGAATCAAAATTGATGACGCCATCTCTGTCTAAAATAATTAGCATTGTAATCCAACCTTAAACCAATCACTGTGTCCATTTAAAAATTCTTGAGCACTAAGTACTTTTCCACCTGGGGCTTGCAATTTTGTGATTCGCAATAAACCATGACTCGTAGCAATATCAATACCCTCTTTTTTACACGAAATCACTTCGCCTGCTTTATTGTTTGTGATTTCGTTAATGGGAATCGCCTCCCAAATTCGTATCACTTTATCATCAATGTGAAAATAAGCCACAGGCCAAGGATTATAAGCTCTGATCATTCGAGAAATTTCATCCGCTGTTTTAGTCCACACAATTTCTGCATCTTCTTTTTTTATTTTTGCTGCATGGGTTGCTTGTGCATCATTTTGTTTTTCTGGATTGACACTTCCATTTTCGATAGCGGGTAAAATTTCTATTAAAGCTTGGGCACCTAAAACACCCAGTTTTTCTCGCAAATCTTTTGCAGTATCCTGCGCTTCAATTACATATTTTTTCTTATATAACATATCACCGGTATCTAAACCCTGATCCATTTGCATTATCGTCACACCCGTTTCTTTATCACCGGCTAAAATAGGTTGCACATTAGGTGACGCACCTCTCCAACGAGGCAATAAAGAAATATGCACATTAACACAACCTAAGCGAGGAGTTTGCAAAATAACTGGTGGTAATAATAATCCATAAACAGCGACAACCATCAAATCCGGTTTTAGCGCTTTAAAAGCTTCCACTGCTGCGGGATCTTTGAAATTGAGAGGTTGATATACAGGAATATTATTGCTCAAGGCAAATTCTTTTACTGGACTTGCGTGTAATTTATTTCCTCGTCCCGCGGGACGATCCGGTTGAGTATAAACCGCAATAATTTTATGTTCAGAATTAAAAAGAGATTCTAATACCGGAACTGCAAAATCAGGTGTCCCTGCAAAAATAATTCTTAGGGTCATTTACGATGTAACCGATAATATTTTTTGATGGCTTTTTCAGCACGCTCGCGATGAATACTGGATAAGCGCTGTACATTCACAAATCCATTCAAATGATCAAGCTCATGCTGTATGCATCGTGCCAAATGTCCTTCTGCTTCAAAATCAAGCAACTTTCCATGCCGATCTTGTGCTTTGACGTGTATTCTTGCGTAACGTTTGATGGGCTCATAAGCAGCGGGTACTGACATACAACCTTCTCGATGTATCAGCATTTCCTCCCCAATAGGCTCATATTCCCCATTGACCAAACAAAAAGGTTCTTTAGAATAGGGACTATAATCGATCACCGTAATATGACGAGGCCTTTCAAAATCAAGCTGTGTAGAAGCCAAAGCCGCACAGTTATCAGTCACATAAAAAGTCTCCCACATATCATCAATCATTTGCTGGACTTCTTTATCCTCAAAATCAGTAACTTTCTCACCCTTTTTATTCAGTCTTGGATCGGGATATTGTAATAAATCTATGATTGCCACAAATCAGATTCCCCAGTAATTAATAAGCTTTCTAATATAACAAAAGAGAGACCAAGCTTACAAGCCAGCTTTAAGCCGCCCATTAATACCTAAAAAACATAAAAATCTATGGGGTGCTATACTAAATATGAGAAAAGCAAAAATTACCTTTACACCAGCTCAGGACAAGCGAAAAGGCGCAAGGAGCGATTCTTAAATAAGTATCGATTTCTGGGGGTCAGGAACCCTCAAAATTCGACACTTTTATATTGCGAGGTGTACTAAATATGAAAATAAACAAAATAGTGCAGTCGTTATTGATATTAATGACATTAACCTGTTCTTCAGTCACTTTTGCTGTTGATTTAAGCAGTCTATTCCCAACCTTGAAGAGGGTGGGATTACGAGATTTCCAACATATCGATCCAGCAGTATGCTTTGACGCGGCATGTCAACAAATCGTGGAAGCAATGTGCTTAAGACTGGTTCGCCAAGATCAAACGGGTGTTATCGTACCTGATTTGGCAAAGGCTGTACCTTCAGTTGCGGCAGGAACGATTGTTAATAATAGCAATGGCACTGTAACCTATAAATTTGATATTCAAAAGGGATATATATTCTCCTACCCATCTTTTGCACCGGTTACAGGAATGACTGTGAAAAAGACTATGGAACGTGCTGCAAATCCAGCAGTAGCCATTTACGGAGGATTGACGGTTGAAACTAACTATATTCAGGATATCGTCGGCATTGATAAAGTCATTAATGGAAGCCGTCCTGATATTACCGGTATCGTTGTTTCCCCGGATAAAAGCAAGGTCAGTATTACGCTTAATGGCCCTTCAGGTGACTTTTTGCAACGCTTATCCTTGAGTTACTCTTGCGTAGTACCTGACAATACACCTGTAACGGAGTTAACAAAACCATACCCAACGGCTGGGTCTTATACCATCTTGTCATACCCAAGTATGACACCGGATAGTCTAGGCAATACGCACAGTGGCATGGTTTTAGTTCGCCATCTACTTTACCCATTCTGGTTAAGTAGCGAGCCTGCTGGACAATTCTTCTTTGTCAGCTATACCTTTGGCGTTACATCCGCTGATCAATACCCAGCAGTATTAGCAGGAACCTATGATCTAGGCGGCTATCCTGATGCAAAACTTCTGGATCTTATCACAAACCATCCTGGTAACACGAAAGCCATTCCTTCGATTTCGACGGACTTTTTCTCATTGAATGCCAGCCGGTGGCCATTTTGTGATCGTCATGCACGTAGAGCAGTAAACTTTGCTTTGAACCGCAATGACTTCAATGCTTTCTTTAATGGTGCAGCAGCAACAGCAGCATTTAGAACCTCAGATACTATGTTGCCACCTGCAATGCCAGGTGCCAACCCGACCAATGGATCAGTCTATCCATTAGATGGTAGTGGATTAAGCAGTGCATTGAGTGAGATGGCTGCCTTTAGAGCAGCGCCTTCTGCTTCTTGTGCTGCTCCAAGCTCCTGGAATGCAACTGGACCAGTACCAATCAAGTACATTGGAAGTACGGATACACCAGAATCCATTGCCGAAAGCAATTACATAAAAGCTGCTTTTGATGCTGTCGGTTTTAATACCACCATAGTCGGCATTGTAGGGCCTACCTTTGTTTATATTGGTAACATCCCTGCGGATTATGATATATCCCCAACGGGTTGGGTATTCGATTACAACGATCCATTTGACTTCTTAAATATTCTCTTGGGTCAAGGATCGGCGTATAACTATGGACAATACTTCAACCCCGTACTTAGCCCAGACCTCGTTACAGCTAGCTTGTTGAGCCCTCCAGCGAGATTTGCGTTCACTGAGCCAGGTTATGGATATTTGAATATACAGCTCGCTCAGGACGGTGCGGCATTAATCACAGGTAATCCAATCGAAAACTTCCTGTTCTCAAGTCGTATTGATCCTAATTCTATAGGACCATATCCAGGCATTATCATACGTTATATGCGCTTGAAATAGGTCTGTTGGATAAGCATTATCGGGCTGCCTCTTTGAGGTAGCCCGATTTTTTTTACACTCTTTTTTACAGAGTGAAAGTGAAACTGTTGAGCAGCATGCCCGGCACAGAAACACCACCCAAAGATTGCTCTTGATAGCTTAATACTAAAGGAACCAGTTCTATTTTTTCCCCGAAGTCTTCCAAACATTCACCCCAGAAATCATATAAGTTTTCATCAAATCGCATGTCTTCTATAGGACTAATAATTTCTCCATTTTCCACCCAAAAACAACCGTATCGTGTCATTCCTGAAATTCTCCCGTGTTGGCGATCACTCCAGGTTAAATAATGGAGATTTGAGATATATATGCCAGTTCCAAGGCGAGAGAGTATTTTTGATTCGCTTAAATTACCTGGGTGAATTTTCAGTGATCGTGAATTTTCTCCGGTATTGGCTCCGTTGGATTTTAGGCCATATTCTTGTGCTGTTCTTTTGTTAACTAATAGCGAACTGAGTTTTCCACTGGTAATTAAAGGAATGTTGAGTGGAGAGACTTCTCCAAACTCGTTAAAACGTGGCACTAAGCCTGGATTAAAGTCTTCTTCTAAAGAAAAAAGAGGTGACAATCTTTTCGATCCTTCTGAAAGCTTGCCAAAGGGTGAATGTCCTTGTCGTAAATTTTTCTCACTCAAGGCTGACCAGCTGAGTAAATCTAAAATTTCAGCCACAGCGGCTGGAGCAAGATATGCCCGATATTTTCCAGGATTTAATTTTCGTGGTGTTTTTTTCATGATGTCTAATTGTTGCTTAGACTGCTGAAAATTAAATTGATAATCTTCTGCTTTCCACTCATTCCCTGCGTAAGTCGCTTTTATCGCTTTTTGATTAGGTGTGTAAAGCGAATAATCAAAATAAAAATTCTCTGTTGAGAACCAATGAAATTGCCCTTTGGAATTCATGTGAGCTCGCATGAAAATTCCAGAGGCATATAGCCCAGCAAGATCACAAGATTCGGCGGGTTTTAGCAGAGATTCTGCGAGTTTTTCCCGCTGCAAAAGTTTTCCATAAAAATCTTTTTCAGAACTCTCTCCGGATTCTGGATAAACAATATAAGGATCATCTGGTAATAATTCACACTCTTTACGACAATTTTGCAATACAGCTAAGGCTCGCTTTACATCTTCGTTTAACTCACCGCTAATCGCAAAACAAAACTCTGAATGCCGATGATGTGAATTAAAATCCATGGATAAAAATCCCTGGCTCACTTCAGTGCCTTGACGAATTTTGGCTTGATTAATTCTGACAAATAAAGAATCCTCACCGGAATAAGTTAGGGTCATTGATTCCTGTGCTTTGAGTTCTTGAAAAATGGCTGCGCTCAATAATTTTAATTCTTCTTTTTGCTGGAGTCTTTTATCGCTCATGATGATGAACCCCCAAATATTTCTATATTTTCAAACAAACACGCAGGGATAGCATGCCCTACTCTCATTCCTTGAGTGGGCTCACCCTTGCCACAAAATCCATTTCCCCATACTTTATAGGTTGATGCATCTCCTACCATTTTTAGGTTTTTCCAAAAAGGTGTAGTTATCCCTCGATAATTTGGATTTTTTAGAATTTTTGTGAGCTTTCCATTTTCAATCAATCTTCCAAATTCACATCCGAATTGAAATTTATTACGATAATCATCGATGGACCAGGAAGTATTGGTCATCATGAAAACGCCTCGTTCAATACTAGAAATCATATCATGTAGTGAAGAATCTCCCGGTTCAATATTGATATTTCCAATGCGGTCGATGGGAGGTCGATTCCAAGAACTTGCGCGTGTACCAGCGACGCCGGGAACTGATAAACGTTTTTGACTGTCGATTCCCCCAATCCCACGAAGTAACTTTCCTGCTTTAATTAAATACTGCCGATCTGCAGCAAGCCCAGTATCATCAAAAGCATATGAAGCAAATTCACCGGGGACGTTTGGATCAAAAACAACATTGAGTAAAGGAGAACCATATTGCAAGGTTCCAAAATCAGAAGCTTTGACAAAACTCCACCCTGCAAAATTACGCTCATCACCTAAAATACGATCTAATTCCAAGGGATGCCCAATTGACTCATGGACTTGCAAATACAGTTGATCTGGCGCTAATAACAAATCAAACACACCGGAGGGACACTCTTTAGCACTCAATAATTCTACACTTTCATGCCCAACTCGCTCAGCATCTTGTTCAAATTGAGCTCGATTTAAGAGTTCTACACCTCCCTGTAAGCTCGGAAATTCTGTGCTGCGAGTTTGTATTTCTGCACCTTCTTGGGCAGTAGCAGCAAGATTTGAAGTAACAAAACTCATGAATTGGTGAATTTGCGATCCAGCGCTACTGACTAATGTTGTTTCTTTCTCACTCACTAAGGCCTGTGCTTTACGATTGACTATCTTGTCAGAAACCTTCATTTTTAGAGTAGAATCTATCAAAAGCTCAACAATTTCACCCGCATTTATTTTATGCAAAGGAATTTTTTCAGAAGAACGAAACTCCCCAACAGCAGGAGGACGATGCTCAGCACTAAATGGAAAAACAGACCAAGCAGACAATTGCTGCGCTAAAAAAATTGCTCGATCACAAGCTTTTTGCAAACCCTGATCACTCACATCAGCCGTCCCACAATAAGCAAAATGCCCCTTCACTAACACTTCAATCATCATGCCATGATCAATATGAGTCGTATTTTTTTCTATTTTTCCATTACGAGCGATATAATGTTTGAGGGTTTCTTTGACCTCACGCAACCCAATCCACTCGGCGTTATGGTGTAATTTCTCTAAGCGCTGTTTTAATTTCGTTGGCATTGCCTATCTCCAAGTGTGAAAAACCAAGTCTACAGCCTAGGCAAACGGAGGGTCAAATCCTCGATAGGATAAGACACAAAGCTAACAAGTTAAGCCCGACACTCATTATTCATTGACGGTTACGAAAGCCTATAGCTTCTAAGCGTTTTTCGACTGGGGGGTGAGTTGAGAATAGGCTAGAAATGCTTTTTACTGCGGAGATGCCGGCTTGGGTGGGGTCGAAAATGTAGGCGTTGCGGCGGACGTCTTCGTGAGGGGTGGATGCGTATTCTCGGTTGTATTCCTCAGCGTTTCTTTCAGTGTCTTTTTGGATTTTCAATAAAGCGGTGGCGAGTGGATTGTTGTCGCGCATTAATTCTACGCAACCAGCATCGGCCATGTATTCGCGTGTGCGGGATAAATAGAGCGTTAATAAAACGGTGATTAAGGGTAAAACGTAGCGCAAAATCATGACGATGATAAATAATCGGTTATCACCTTTTTCGTTACGACGTCTGCCGAAAATCATGTTGTAGAAAAAGAAATCGATGGTGATGAGCATGATGTTGGTAAGCACAGAAGCCATCAGAGTAAGTTTGATGTCCATGTGGCGTATGTGGCTGATTTCATGTGCCATGACGGCTTGCGTTTCTGCGCGATCAAGTTTGTCAAGTAAACCGCTGGTGATGGCCATGATCGCTGATTTTTCGCTGTAACCGCTAGCGAAGGCATTCATGTAATTGGCGTCCATGATGTAGACCTTGGGCATGTATTTTAATCCAGCTGCGATGCGTAATTCTTCGACGACATTGTAGAGTTGTTTTTCTTTTAAGTTGCTCGCATTTTGTGCGGTAATTTCGCGCGCGTGCGTGCCGAGCAACATGATTTTGTCGTGAAATTTGAAAGTGACAAATACAGCGATGGCCGCAATGATGCCTAAGGTTATTGTTGCAGCGGGTGTTACAGTAAAAGTGAGCAATGCGTAGGCATACACTTCGAGTGACGCATTAGGGTATTGTGTACTCACCAAATACATGTCGAGCAAAAATCCAAGAAAGGCGTAGATAAACAAAAAGGATGCCACCACAAAAATTGTGCGGCGACGATTAAGGCTTAGAGATTTGCGCCAATCGCCACTGTGTTGTTGAAATTCGTGTAGTGGAGTGTTCATGATATTGCGAAATTATAATTCAACTTTGTACTTTTCTTTCTGTGCAGCATCTTCTTGGCTTAATTGCCAATATTCAAAAGGCATATCGAGTTTGCCAGGTGCAATGGAAACAACGATTGAGGTGAATAAAGATTTTTTTCGTGCATTGTAAGTTTCGATGCTGTCATTGCAAGCTTGTTTTGCAAAAGTGAGTTTATTTTCGGTATTTACAATCTCTTCTTGCAATTGCATCGCATTTTGATTCGCTTTCAAATCTGGATATTGCTCAAACACAACACTGATACCACCGATGATGCGTGATATGCCATCTTCTGCGGCAATGCGCGATTTTTCATCGCCAGCTGCGTGAGCCGCTTGTGCATTGGCACGTAATTCAGTGACTTTACTGAGTGTGGATTGTTCGTAATCCATGTATTTGCGTACGACTTCGATCAATGATTCGAAAACTTTGTAACGCCGATCGAGTTGAATGTCGATTTGCTTTTGGTTGTTGCGTACCGATTCGATCATTTTGATCAGGGTGTTGTAGGTCATCACGAAATAACCCGCAACAGCGACAGCAGCGATAATAATATAGGTGGTGGCAGTCATAATTTGATCCTCCGTTAAATCAGATGTTTTATTATAGCCGATTGATAACTGAATACTATTCCCTTAGAGATAGAGATTGTGTCGGGCTTAACTTGTTAGCTTCAGACAATATTTACAATATATTGAATTATATACCATAAATCTACATCAATAATTGCCTATATTTATCGGATAAAACCCTATTTTGGGCCAATAAATTAAGCCCGATACGGGTTCCTGGTTCTGGCTATAAAATATTGCCTAAAAGAATTAGGCTAAAGACGGACATAATAAAACCACTGACTACTTCAAGTATTCCCCACGTTTTTCGGCTGTTAAAATAGGGCGCACATGATGAGGATAATGTGGCCAGGCCTGCAAACCATAAAAAGCTGGCTGCTATCACTCCAATAACAAACATCTGTTGATCTTCTTTTGGGTATTGATTGACTACACCACCGATCATAATCATGGTATCAATAATGGCTTGGGGATTTAGCAAACTAAACGATACGGCCGTCAATAAAAGTTTTAATAATGATAATGATTTTGAGGAATGATTCAGATGAACGGGATCCGTATTTTTGAATTGCTTTAATCCTGAATAAATTGATTTAACCCCATAAACCACGAGAAACAATGCTCCTATAATTATCATTATTATTTTTGCGATCGGATAAACAACAATCAGCTTAGCAATGCTCAAAGTGCTTAATAAAATTAATATCATGTCACACAATGAACATACTAAGGCCGAGACATAAGCATATTCTTTTTTAAGCCCTTGCCGGATTAAAAATATATTCTGAGGGCCCATAGAAATAATTAAGCCAAAACCCAAGGTTAGGCCCGCTTTTAATACTGACATATTCACCTCCAATTTGATGATATTTTAAGGGAGAGTGATTGATTAGAAAAATTAATTATTTTAATATATAATAAGATTTTCTAATGAAGGATAACCTCATGTTTGATTACAAAAGCTTAGAAGCCATCGCCGCAGTAATTGATCAGCAAAGCTTTGATAAAGCATCGGAAGTATTATTCATCACTCAATCGGCAATTTCACAGCGCATCAAATCTTTAGAAAATTATTTTGGACAACCTCTGCTCATTCGTGAACTACCTTATAGACCTACAGAAATGGGGCAATTGTTATTAAATCATTTTCGCAAAACCAAATTACTTGAAGATGATACTCGCTCACAATTTGCAGAACACATCGAGCGCACTCGCCTAACAATCGCCATTAATCGAGACAGTCTCGATATTTGGTTTCCTTCAGTATTTCAGTCTTTATCAGAACTTAAAACACTCACCTTAGAAGTCATCACTGATGATCAAGAAATCACGCTAGAATATTTTAAAAAAGGCTTAGCATCAGCATGTTTATCAACCTCTAACAAAGCGAATCCGGTTGCCAAGTCGATTTTTTAGGTCACATGGATTATTTATTAGTCGCAAGCCCTGAATTTAAAAAGCGATATTTTCACAAAGAAAATAACCACAAAAAAAATCTCATCGAAGCACCCGCCGTCATTTTCGACGCCAAAGACACTCTGCACAAACGTTACCTAGAACGGTTTTTCAACATCCACGATCAATCCCCCCACTATCATATCGTGCCTTCAGTACACGGCTTTAGACAATTTGCCCTATTAGGTTACGGATACGCCCTCATCCCCAGCATCGACATCAAAAAAGAACTCCACAACAAACTACTCGTCGAACTCTTCCCCAAAAAAATCTGGCGCATGCCACTCTACTGGCACAGCTGGCAAATCCAAACCGAACAGTATAAAGCGTTTAATTCGCTGGTACTTAAGATTGCTAAAAAGCACTTAAATCAAGCCATGTTGCTCTAAGCTGAGCCTTGTGGTAGTTTGTTTTTCAATATTCACTATATTAGGAGATTTATAATGCTCAAGGCTAAAGAACTCGATATTAATGGCACCCGTTTAAAATCAGGCCAAATGACATCCCAAATTAAACGTTTTTTTGAATCTCAGGGTACAACAATTGAAGATAAAGATGGCGAAGTTACCCTATCAGGTACTTTTATACTACAAGGCCATCCTCAAAAGCCACATTTCGAATCGCATAATGAAGAACCACTTGCATTGGAAATTATCAGTCCTGGTTTTTAGGAAAATAATACTTAAGAATATAACAACCACATAAAACTCTTTTACATATTTTTATATCACATGCCACAAATATCGTTTACTAAGCGATATTTGTGACATATAAAATAACAATTTAAAGCAATCATCTAATCCAATGAAGGATCACATAAAGACCCGCACCGAATATACCTGCACCTAAGAAAATGGTCACCGGAATTGTGAGCACCCAAGCGATGATAATATTTCGCAAGGTTTTTGCTTGTAATCCGTAAGAATTTGCAGCCATGGTTCCTGCCACACCTGAGGATAGAATGTGTGTTGTACTTACGGGCAAACCAAAAATATCTGCGCCTTGAATTGTTGCCCACGTGATAAATTCAGCAGAAGCGCCTTGAGCATAGGTGAGATGCGATTTTCCGATTTTTTCTCCGATGGTGACGACGATTCTTTTCCATCCGATCATGGTACCTATACCTAAACATAATGCTACGGTTAATTTAACCCAGATTGGAATAAATTGTGTAATATTATCGAGCTCAGTTCTATATTTTCTAAGTTTTCTCATTTCTTTTCGATCAGAAGATATTTTTCCGTGCTTGTTCATTTTTTTGATAGATGCGCCTACCAAATAAATTTTACTTCTCAATTCTTTTCTATCGTTGTTTGTTAATTTATCCAGGGTTGGAACAGATAATAATATTTGGTGTATATGATCATTTTCATAAGCCAGTGCTGCTAAAGTATTATCTTCGATTTTAGCGCCTGATTTTAGATAATTTGCTAATACTACTTCTGCACTTTCATCATCAAGAGTTTCTTTTGAAGCTTTTTTGTCGATAATAGCCTGCACAGTTCGATTATCTTCAACCAGTCTAGCCACCGTCATTTGTGTGGTCATCGGATTAATAGCATACATGCTTGGCAAAACACCGATTAAAATAAGCATGATAAGACCCATACCTTTTTGACCATCATTGGATCCATGAGCAAAACTCACACCCGTACAGGTAAAAATCAATAATCCTCGAATCCACCACGCTGGCGGTTTTTTACCTTCAGGAGTTTCATACAACTCCCTTTTTTTCAGAAATTTTTTCATCAAGAGGAGCGCTGCACCTGCTAAAACAAAGCCTATGATCGGCGAAAAAATAAGCCCTAACATCAGATCGGTCAAAACGCCCCAATTTATCCCATCACTGAAAGAATGTTTGGAAATATCGGCATTCATCACACCAACACCAACTATAGAACCAATCAGTGTGTGAGAACTGGAAGCAGGAATACCCAAAAACCATGTAGTAAAATTCCAAATTACTGCAGAGAGCAAGATGGCAAATACCATTGCAAATCCCGCAGCAGAACCTGCGTGTATCACCAACTCAATTGGTAGCAAAGCAACAATCGCGAAGGCTACTGCACCACTAGAAACCGCCACACCAAGAAAATTCCAAATACCTGACCAGACTACAGCCTGAGTTGGTTTGAGTGAATTCGTGTAAATAACCGTAGCAACAGCATTGGCGGTGTCATGAAAACCATTGATGGCTTCAAAGATGAAGGCCAAAACCAAGGCGCCACCGAGAAGCAGAGTTGACCCCACACTCAAATCAACAAGAAACTGTTGCATGCATACCCTCCACGATACACGGTATGGACAGCATTTTATTTGCCCACTACCATCAGCGAATGAATCTTAATACTTTAAATAATGACTTGGCAGATGCGTTGTATAACTATTTTTATGAACCCAACTCTAAGATGGTTGATGAACATTTGCAATGGTTAGCCTCATCTAAATATCATCATATTATTAGGCTGGGTAGTCCCGACTATCCTAAACAACTCTCAGAAATTCCTAAGCCACCCGAAATACTTTTTGTCAGTGGCTCAATTGAGGTTTTGCATCAACCACAGGTTGCCATTGTTGGCTCCCGAAATGCTAGTCCTATAGGCCTTGAAACTGCTTATTCATTTGCCAATGAACTCAGCAAAGCAGGACTGGTGATCACCAGTGGGATGGCTTTGGGTATTGATGGAGCGGCTCATCGAGGCGCTTTGGAAGCACATTACCCTACTATTGCGGTTTTGGGCACGGGTATAGACACTATATATCCTCTTAGACACACAACACTGGCTGAGCAAATCACCAAACAAGGAGCCATCATCTCGGAATTCCCACTCAAAACCACACCTTCACCCGCTAATTTCCCTCGCCGAAATCGCATCATTAGCGGTCTTAGCCTAGGAACCCTGGTCGTTGAAGCTTCGACTAAAAGTGGCTCATTGATCACGGCTCGATTGGCTGCTGAGCAAGGCAGAGAGGTATTTGCCATACCCGGCTCTATACATAACCCTAGGGCTAAGGGTTGCCATCAACTTATCAATCAGGGTGCTAAATTAGTAGAAAATATCGAGGATATCTTGCAATAACTGGGCCAACACTCTGAACTTCACTCAACCACCCTATCCCCTATAAAAGCATCATTAGAAGAGACAAAACTGCTAAACGCGATTGACTATGCCCCCACCCACATCGATAAGATCACCCAAAGATCCGGCTTGACCGAAAAGGATATTTACTCTATGTTGTTGAATTTAGAGCTAAATGGATATGTCTGCTCTATACCCGGTGGTTATATACGAGTGAAGCTATGACTGAAAACGTATTGAAGTTATTACGTTACCTAATTGAACGCCATGCAGATTCTGAAGGTGATCTTAACGATGGTGACTACGAGATTTTAGATGAACTAGAAGAGGCTGGCTTTGACCCAGAAATGGCTCAACGCATGTTTTCCTGGTTACTCAATTTAAAAGCCATTCAACACGCTGAAGACCAACATACCAATGTGGATTCTTCGGCTATTCGAATCTTCAATCCAGAAGAATGCGACCATCTTGCCCCCACAATTCGTGGATTTCTGCTATTTTTAGAGCAGGTGGGTATTTTAAACCCAGTAACCAGGGAGCGTGTCATTAATCGATTAATGGCTGCAAAAGATGTGAGCATAGAACTGGACCATGTGAAATTGATGGCCTTATTTGTTTTATATCATGATGATAAAAACAAAGATGCCTTTCATTGCATGGAAAGTCTGCTCCTTTCACAAGCACATGGCGGAATGCATTAATGTCAAATCTTGTTATCGTTGAGTCTCCAGCAAAGGCCAAAACGATTAAAAAATACCTTGGAAAAGGTTATGAGGTTTTAGCCTCTTATGGTCACGTCCGTGATTTACTTCCTAAAGAAGGCGCCGTAGATCCTGAAAATAATTTTGCGATGACCTATAGCCCCATCGAAAAAAATGAAAAACACTTCGCTCAAATTATTAAAGCGCTTAAAAAAGCCGATAATTTAATTCTGGCAACTGACCCTGATAGAGAAGGAGAGGCGATTTCTTGGCATCTTTGCGAAATGATGCAAGATAAAAAAGCGCTCAAAGATAAAAAAGTCTTGCGTGTGGTTTTTAATGAAATCACCAAAAAAGCAGTCACTGCAGCTATAGAAAATCCTCGTGATATTTCAATGGAATTAGTTGACGCGTATAAAGCACGACGTGCTTTAGATTATTTAGTAGGCTTTAAACTATCACCCCTATTATGGAAAAAAATTCGACCCGGATTATCTGCGGGTCGTGTACAAAGTCCTGCCTTACGATTAATTGTTGAACGTGAACTTGAAATTGAAGCCTTTGAGTCCAAAGAATATTGGACTATAGAAGCGCAAACTGAGGCTGAAAAACAAGCCTTCACCGCAAAATTGGCAGAATTTGAAGGTGAGAAACAAGAACAATTTTCCGTTACGAATGACAAACAAGCCGCTAAAGTTAAAAAAGCACTTGAAAAAGCAGGCAAAGGAAAATTAATTGTTACTAAAGTTGAGAAAAAACAACGCAAACGTAATCCTGCGCCTCCTTTTATTACCTCAACCTTACAACAAGAGGCCGCTCGCAAAATTGGATTTACTACCAGTCGTACGATGCAAATTGCTCAACAACTTTATGAAGGTATCGACACAGGTGAAGGCGCTATCGGTTTAATTACTTATATGCGTACTGACTCTGTTAATATGGCCAATGATGCTATTGATGAAATTCGCAGTTTTATCGTTGATCGTTATGGCAAGGAAAATTTACCCGATCAAGCCAGAATCTATAAAACCAAATCAAAGAACGCTCAAGAAGCGCATGAAGCCATTCGACCCACTTCTATTTATCGAGTACCTGATGAAATAAAAGATCGACTCACGGCAGAACAGTACAAATTGTACAATTTAATTTGGAAAAGAACGGTAGCATGTCAAATGATTCACGCTACCATCGATACTGTCGCTGCAGATTTAAGTTGTGGAAAAGGCAATCGTTTTCGCGCCAATGGATCCACCATCGCAATTCCGGGATTTATCACTGTTTATCAAGAAGATATAGATGACCCTAAAAAAGATGAGGATGAAGATGGAAAAATGTTGCCGCATTTGGAGGAAGGACAGGAATTACCTCTGAACGATATTTTATGCAACCAACATTTTACCGAACCACCACCCCGTTTTTCTGAAGCTAGTTTAGTGAAAGCATTAGAAGAATTTGGAATTGGTCGACCCTCAACCTATGCCAGCATTATTTATACTCTAAAAAACAGAGAATACGTTACTCTAGAAAGCAAACGATTCCACCCAACTGACGTGGGCCGTATTGTTAATAAATTTTTAACCGAATATTTCACACAATATGTGGATTATAATTTCACTGCAAATATGGAAGATAACTTGGACGAAATTTCCCGTGGTGAAAGTGAATGGGTACCTGTGATGGAAAAATTTTGGGGACCCTTTATTAAATTAGTCGGCAAAATTGATAAAACGGTTGAACGCAAAGATGTGACACAAGAAAAAATTGATGAGGTCTGTCCAAAATGTGGAAAACCCTTATCTATACGATTAGGCCGTCGTGGACGATTTATTGGTTGTACGGGATATCCTGACTGTGATTACACACGAAATTTAGATGGTGATCAGAGCGAATCTACCGCGCCTGAAGTGGTAGAGGGCAGAAAATGCCCTCAATGTGAATCTGATTTAATCATACGTGCAGGCCGATATGGAAAATTTATTGGTTGCAGCACATATCCCAAATGTAAATTCATCGAGCCATTGGAAAAACCCAAAAGTACCGAAGTGGTTTGTCCCGAATGTCACAAAGGCACTATATTACAGCGCAAAAGTCGCTATGGAAAAATATTTTATTCCTGCTCTGAATATCCAACTTGCAAATATGCTTTATGGAATGAGCCCGTAAAAGAACCTTGCCCTAATTGTCATTGGGAAATTACCTCAATTAAAGTGACCAAGCGCAAGGGTAAACAACGAATATGCTCACAAAAAGACTGTGGATTTGCAGAGACGCTTGAAGAGCCTGAATGAACAAAGCTATAGCCTATTTAAAACAAGGTAAAATCATCGCCTACCCAACCGAAGCCGTTTACGGCATTGGCTGCGACCCTTTCAATGAAGAAGCCGTCAACAAGATCAAAAAATTAAAATCAAGAAAACCGGAACAAGGATTTATTTTAATTGCCTCTGACTGGTCACAAATTTCAAATTTATGCGAAAAAATTCCTGAGGATAAATTACTTATCGTGAAAAAATCTTGGCCAGGCCCAACCACCTGGGTTTTTCCAGCCAGTAAAAGTGCACCTAAATGGTTATGCTCTAATAATACTATTGCCTTACGAGTCACTGATCACCCGATCGCTAAAAAATTATGCGAAGCATTTGGATCTCCCCTTATTTCAACGAGCGCAAACCCCGCCAACTTAAGCCCCGCAAAAACTGCAGAACAAGTGAAAAATTATTTTGAAAATGAGATTGATTATATACTTGAGGGAGATATCGGCTCACTTCAAAATCCTACTCAGATTAAAAATGTCTTAAATGGACAATTCTATAGAACCTAAAATATCTCTGAAAAATATGGACAAAATCATCTAAACTAATCATAATTAGTCGCATAATCATACATAACCAGGGGAAATGTCGTGGAAAAAGAGACAGATAAACTACCAACAGATACAGAAACATCAAATACTCAGGCAGCCACTCAAGACCAATTAAGCCAAATGTTAGCTCCATTGACTGCTGACTTAGAGGCTTTTACACGTCAAATGCAAGTGCTCAATGGGTCCATGACGAAACTGGCACAGACCATCAAACATAAAGGAAAGCACAAGGTTTCCGATGAATTTGATAAAAAACTTGCACAATTTCTCCTGCATCCAAATAGTCCAGATTCAAAAAAATTCTTGAGTGATTTTATTAGCATATTCAAGGAACCTGATCGTGAACCAGGTGACTCTGAGGGTCCTATATCAATAGTTAAACCCGCTACATTTGCTTTTAATCTTCAAATTTTAAGCCAGGCCTCACGCTTATTACCGATACTTCAAGAACTAGAATTCTTTAATGATCTTGAAATTATTACTGACCTCGCGCTCAATCATTTCCTACCCAGTTTAGAAAATAATATGGCAACTGTAGTGGCCAACAAAAAATCGCAGCAAAATAAAGGCACTGAACTAAGCCTATTTCGCTATAAAGCTCATCAAATAGCTGCAATGTTCCAAAGTGCACGCACCTTTTTTTTAATAAGAAAGAAAGATGCTCGGGCTGCTGAAGAGTCATTAAATATCACTCAGCAGCTGCGCACTCAACCCAACACCGATTCCCAACAATATGAACAAGAATTTTTTAACTTATTAAAGAGTAGAACAAAAGCACTAAAGACACATCAAAAACATAATCGAACTGAGTGGAACAATGGGACACAAATCATAAAAGAGCTCACTAAAGATGCCCTAGACAATGCTGGAGATTGCATCCATTATCTATTATGTGCAGAAATAGAAGCACTCCAACAATTCCCCAATTATTCACTTCTCGAATGTTATTGCGATCTTTCTGAAAGCTATTTAAAAAAGCTTAGATTCAAGGATAAATATGCTATCGAGATGATTCCATTTACCGCCACTGCAGCTCTTCTCCACAAAATTGCTGATAAACACAAAGAGGCAGGTCGCATGAACAGTGCCTTACGTTGTTATCAAAAAGCCTTAAATTTTTACCAACAATCTAAGAATTTATTTATTGCCAATAAATCTCAACTGTTAAATGCAGATCTCACTATAGATTATTATCAAGAAAACCTTAAAAAAATACTGACGCCTATCGTCGAAATCCAAAAATCGATTAATGTGATTCAAGAGGACACTTTTCAACAGTTTAGAAACGCATGGGCTCAGTTGAAGATGCCTATTGCAATCGAAGCAGTTGATTTTGAAACACAAGGTTTTGCAATGAAATTAACGTTGAACGATACCGCTTTATTTAAAGTATGGATGCAACAATTACATCAACTGCAATTCTCTTCCAAACCCCTGATCAGTCCATCACAGAAAAACAGTGTCACTCTTCTTAATATTCATCAACTTTCTGCACAACAGTTATTCCAAAGCTTAGAGCGTGCACAAAAAGTGCGTCAAGCGGATATAGTGAGAACGCAAAAAAAACTCAGTCATGCCTATGCCGCTGAAATAGAAAAGCAACGAGCAGATCGCGATGCAAAACCTGAAAAAAATGCGGTTGATAATTCTAACATGAGCTACGAAAGTCCTGCAGATAAAGATCTCTATCCTGAACCACGTACAACAAAACTAAAAAAACAAAGCAGTGCCGTCACCCAAAAAACCATAGCAAAACCAAATCAATCTCGTCCACAACCCCATAATGTCAGCTGGAAAGAAGATCTACCAGAATATGTGAATGAAGATCAAGTTTATCCAATTCCAGATCCCTTTGTGGCCAATTCTTGTATTCCTAAAGGAATTTTTTATGGTTATATCGATCATCAAATGATCAATGAAATCGATGATGATTTACTCCTGAGATTTCAAGAAGTATTGAGTCGGGGAATGATTGCCGGTAGTGATGATGCTCAAGGCATTCGACCGGTACAGGGTGAATTGGGTCATGATAGTGACTATTATTTTAAGATTAATATTGGTCGTCAAAATTATCGCATTTATGGTAGAAAAGTCGGTGAAAAACAGTTACCCAATGGTCAAATGGTAGTGCTAATTGCCTTCGATCAAGCCATTCCTCATGATCAGACACTTAAACTCGAACATGTAGACGAGGCTAGTTACCAAAAAAAGTAAAGATAATGAGGTCATTAAGAGGCGATCCAGAAAAATTCTCGACTTCCTTTGCTCGCGCTCCTTTAAGGGGATGGAGAAATCAAACAAGATTGACAAGTATATTAAATTTAAGTAGAATCAACGAGGTAAATATTGTCAATTTATTAGTTTCAACTTGAACAGTACAAAATCTCAACTTTTCCGGTTGCACTCGATTTCTGAAGAATGACAAAACCATATTAATAAACTCGAGAAAATCAAGATGAAAAAAGCCACAAAGCAACAAGGTGCTCTAGCAAGTCTAGAAGACCTGGATAATCGTTTGAATGATCTTGTCCGAACTATGCCAGACATTTTGCGTTCATTAGGTGAAGACTATACGCTTCCGAAAGATTTGAACGACCGAGAGGGCCTCAATCAGTCAATTGCTCATGCCCTGCAACATTTAATATCCTCGAAAATTTTCGACCGAGAATTTATTAGTTTCGCAATAGATCCAACTTCAGAGAAGTCTCAATTCTTTCTTTCGCAATTTAAACACATTCTACGTACTCCACCCTATGATCAATCCAATTCTAATGGCGATATAGCAATAATCAAACCGAAGAATTTTGTTTTTACTTTTCAACTCATACGCCAGACCTCTCAAATATTAGAAGTTCTCATGGAACATGAACTTGTTCAAGAAATGGAAAATATACTCGAACTCATTATTCCTTATTGCCTACCCTATCTAGAACAGAAAGTTGCAACTGTCAGTGTAAGCAATAACAATGGGCTGAAGTTTACATTAATGCGGTGCAATTTTAGCCAACTTTCTTCAATATTCCAAAATTTCAAAACTTTTTATTTGGTGAAAAAAGGAGATGTGCAAGCTGCAGAATTGACTTTAAATCGTGCCCAAGAATTACGCGATCAACAAGATTTCAATCTTACTGCAAATGAAGCTGAATTTAACACTTTTCTAGGCAAGAGAAAAAAAGAGTTTAGAACAGATTACCTTGCTAACAAATCTGAATGGAATGAAGCCATCAAATTAATCAACACACTGACCGGAGAATTCTTAGTCAACACAGGAGACTGTATTCATTATTTATTATGTGGAGAAATAGCTGCCTTACAAGAAATTCCAGATTTTTCACTGATAGAACACTACTGCGATCTCTCTATAACTTATTTAAGCAAAATAAAACTCAATAACAAATTTGCATGCAGTATCTCACCATTCACAGCGACTGCCGCTCTTCTTCACAAGATTGCTGATAGCCACAAAGCAGCTGGTCGTCTGAATAGCGCCTTACGGTGCTATCAAAAAGCCTTTTGCACATATACCCAAGGCAAAGAGCAATTCATCGCTAGTAAAGCAACTATTCTAGAATCGGGCTTCAATGATGAGTATTTTAAAGCAAAATTTAAGAAAATTGTTCAATCAACTGTGGCAGTTAATCAATCGATAACTGAAATTCAAAAGCTAGCCTTTGAACAGTTCAAACTAGCGTGGAGTGCAATAAAATTACCTGATGCCATTCAAGTGGTTGAATTTGAAGAACAAGGTTTTGCAATGAAACTGACTTTGAGCGATACGGCTTTATTTAAAGTATGGATGCAACAATTACATCAATTGCCATTGTTTTCCAAACCCCTAATCAGTCCAGCTCAAAAAAATAGCGTCACGCTTCTTAATATTCATCAGCTCTCGGCACAACAATTGTTCAAAAGCTTGGAACGTGCACAAAAAGTGCGTCAAGCGGATATCATGAGAATGCAAAAAAAGCTCAGTCATGCCGCTGAAAAGGAAACGCAAAGAGCAGAAGACAATGCTAAACCTAAAAAAGATACAGTTGATAATTCTAACATGGACTACCAAAGTTCTGCGGATAAAGATCTCTATCCTGAACCACGTACAACAAAGCTAAAAAAACAAAGCAGTGCCGTCACCCAAAAAACCATAGCAAAACCGAGTCAAGCTCGTCCACAACCCCATAATGTCAGCTGGAAAGAAGATCTACCAGAATATGTGAATGAAGATCAAGTTTATCCAATTCCAGATCCCTTTGTGGCCAATTCTTGTATTCCTAAAGGAATTTTTTATGGTTATATCGATCATCAAATGATCAATGAAATCGATGATGATTTACTCCTGAGATTTCAAGAAGTATTGAGTCGGGGAATGATTGCCGGTAGTGATGATGCTCAAGGCATTCGACCGGTACAGGGTGAATTGGGTCATGATAGTGACTATTATTTTAAGATTAACATTGGTCGTCAAAATTATCGACTTTATGGTAGAAAAGTCGGTGAAAAACAGTTGCCGAATGGACAAATGGTAGTGCTAATTGCCTTCGATCAAGCCATTCCTCATGATCAGACGCTTAAATTAGGACACAACGAAGAAGCCACTTACCAGTCCTTGAATAATTAAAACATTTAAGAAGAGTTAGATCCCATTTTTCAATGGGATCGCAAAATTGAATTAGAGAAAAATCTCAGGTTAATCAGGTTGAGAAACATTATCATCGACACGCACAATTTCAGGATAATTTGCACTATTAATCTCTGATATCACATCATTTCTATAGTGTTGATCCATAGTAATACCATCAACCTCATTAATCTCATTACGTCCATCGTTCCATCTAAAAAATCCATAATTTTGACCTTTATAATAGCTGTTAACTGCGAGAACAACTGGATAAAAAATCAATAAAGAAGCTAATGCTAGAGCAATATTAGCAAGTACATCATTTTTAATTTGAGAATAATCTTTAGCTTCATTCTCAACAACCTGTGCAGGCACAACATAATTATCAACGGCGACGACTAAACCTTCAACAAAACGCTCTAAATGCTTTTCTTGATAGGCTTGTGACTGTTTGAAAAACCGTTTCACTCTCTTTACCAGGTTATCTTCTAATTCGTTAGGTAAGGCACTTAGGGCATTTTCTAGGTTTGATTGTAATTTAGAAATTTCTGCTACACTCTGTTCATTCGCTTCTGATTTTTTTAATTTTGCTTTGAGTGCATTAAATTTATCTTTGAATGTCTTACTCATATTTACCTCATCTTTATTAATAATTTTAAAAAACCAGGCAATGAACTGCCTGGTTTTTTAGAGTTGATTGTGAATTACAGACTATTATCAACAGTCTCATCGAATCTTTCTTCTTGACTTTCTTCTTCTGGAGCTGTTTTTAATTTCTTCAATTCACTTCTAGCACTTTCAAGATTTGAAGGTAATTCTTCATAACTATCGTTTCTACCATCATTAAATCGATAGAATCCATATTCACGACCCTGCACTTTGCTAGTGATAGCCAAAACGAGAGGATAGAAAATAATCAGCGATGCTAATGCAAGTGCAATATTTGCCAATACATCGTTTTTAATTTCTCTATAATCATGTCTAAGAACTACATCAGGTTGCTCTTCAGACCTTACTTCTATCGCACTAGGTGGTGCGATGTAATTATCAATAATCTTTGCCAAACCATCAACGAAAGCATCTAAATGTTCAGCTTGATAACTTTCAGGTTTCTTGAAAAATCGATTCGCCTTATTCTTCAAGCTTTGTGCTAGCTCTTCAGGCAATACTTCCAACGCTTTCAATACACCATGTTGAAGTTGTAATGTTGTAAATTTCACCGCTGAGCCTTCAAAAGCTTGTTCAATATTCACTTCTTCCGATTGTTGTGAACGATTTTCATCATGTTCAACTTGCTCAACCACCTCAGCACTCTGAGAAGCTTCTAGGCTAACTACTGCATCATCGAATGCTCGTTTAAACACTTTCTTCATACTACACCTCCAAAAATTAATCACATTCAGTTTCTTTGCAGAATTGCAATAAAACTGTTCTGCGGTAGTTTCTCATAAAAATCTTAAGAGAACCTTATGAGAATTGCTATTTTTTAGAAGGCCATTGACTCCGATCTTTAACAATCCTAGCAACATAGGTACACTATTTACTTCTTTCCAAGGGGAAATCACACATGTCTGAACTTGACTCCACAGCCGTAAAAAACTATCTACTATCCTTTCAAAATGCCTTTTTTAAGGCATTAGTTGGCGAAGACCCACATGTGAATGTCAAAAAAGACGAATGGATACGACCTGAAGGGGGTGGGGGCATCACTCTGGCTCTTGAAAATGGGCCTTTCATTGAGAGATCAGGCGTTAACTTTTCACATGTGTTTGGCTCTAATCTTCCCCCATCAGCCAGTGTTCATCGACCTGAACTCGCGGGACGAAGCTTTGAAGCCATGGGGGTTTCAACGATTGTTCACCCTCGAAACCCTTTTGCACCTACCTGTCATGCCAATATCCGCCTATTCGTTGCCAACAAAGCTGGCGAAGCTCCAGTGTGGTGGTTTGGTGGAGGGTTTGACCTTACTCCTTATTATGGATTCGAAGAAGATTGCATATATTGGCACCAACACGCCAAAGCGGCCTGCGACCCCTACGGCCCCGATGTTTACCCTCGCTTTAAAAAATGGGCGGACGATTATTTTTACCTCAAACATCGCAACGAAGCCCGGG
Source organism: uncultured Gammaproteobacteria bacterium (assembly GCA_964651735.1). Classification (GTDB taxonomy): domain Bacteria; phylum Pseudomonadota; class Gammaproteobacteria; order CAZYYU01; family CAZYYU01; genus CAZYYU01. The sequence continues at coordinate 91,642 of CAZYYU010000007.1, forward strand.
GAATAGGAGGAATATTTTTCGACGATCTGAGTGAATGGGATTTCGATACTAGCTTTGCTTTCTTAAAAGATGTCGGTGAGCACTTTATTCAAGCCTATATCCCGATATTACATAAGAGAATGAATATCCCCTATAGCCAAAGTCACCGGGAATTTCAGTGTTATCGACGTGGAAGATATGTCGAATTTAATTTGGTTTATGATCGTGGCACATTATTTGGGTTGCAATCCAAAGGAAGGACGGAATCGATTTTAATATCCTTGCCCCCAGAAGTGCATTGGAAATACGATTGGCACCCAAAAGAGAGTAGCGAAGAGGCCCAGTTATATGATAAGTTCTTAGTTCCTAAAGATTGGATTACCACGGAAAAAATTGCACCATGAAACAACAAATTACCGAATTGGTATCACAAGCCATAAAACGCTTAGAAAGTGAGGGATTTCTCTCCACCGAAAACACACCTCCAATCATCATCGAACACGCTCGTGACAAACAGCACGGTGATTTCGCCTGCAATATTGCTTTACAACTTGCCAAAATTACAAAACTCAATCCCAGAGAGCTGGCCACTAAAATTATTAGCGTAATTCCTCAATCAGAAATTATCGATAAGATCGACATCGCTGGCCCTGGGTTTATTAATTTCTTTCTCAAAGACTCCTCATTTAATAATATCATCCAACAAATATTGAGCAACAAAGATCAGTTCGGCCGTCTTGAGATTGGAAAAGATAAACGAGTCCATATTGAAATTCTTTCCGCAAATCCTACCGGCCCCTTGCACGTGGGCCATGGTCGATTAGCTGCCTATGGAGCTACCGTTGCGAATCTTCTCGAAGCCATCGGTTATCACGTACATCGTGAATATTATGTGAATGATGCCGGTCGACAAATGCAAATCCTCGCTGTCAGTATTTGGCTTCGATACCTGGAATTATGCGGTGGGGAATTTAAGTTTCCTTCGAATGGTTATAAAGGCGACTATATTATCGATATCGCAAAACAACTCTATCATCAGCACAAAGAAAAGTTTATCGTGCCAATTGATGATATTTTTGACGATCTCCCTGAAGATTTTAAAGAAAGCACCCAAACCGGTAATAAAGAAGCTCATATTGATGGCATTATCAAGAATGCTAAAGCACTCCTGAGCAAAGAAGACTTCGACCTTATTTTTCATTGCGGCCTAGAATCCATACTGACGGATATCTCTGATGATTTAGCAGAATTTGGTGTCAACTACCAAGAATGGTTTAATGAAAGTCAGTTAGTTGAAAATGGTGATATGGATAGGGGCATCGCACGATTAAGAGATAACCATCAACTATACGAAAAAGATGGAGCCACATGGTTTAAAGCCACTGAATTCGGCGATGAAAAAGATCGAGTGGTTATCCGCGAGAATGGAAATCCAACCTATTTTGCGGCTGATATTAGCTATCACTTTAATAAGTTTGACCGAGGATTTGATCTTATCATCAACGTTTTTGGTGCCGACCATCATGGCTATGAGCCCAGAATTTATGCATTTTTAAAGGCAGCAAAAGAAGATATTAATCGTCTTAAATTTTTATTTGTTCAATTTGCTATTTTATTTAGAGGGCAAGAACGAATATCCATGTCAACTCGCGCAGGTTCATTCATTACCCTTCGCGAACTTCGTCAAGAAGTCGGTAATGATGCTGCACGTTATTTTTATATTATGCGAAGACGCGAACAACATCTGGATTTTGATTTAGAATTGGCTAAATCACGTTCCAGCGAAAATCCTGTCTATTACATACAATATGCTCACGCCAGGATTTGCAATGTTTTTGTTCAATTAAAACATAAAAAAATGGATTGGGATCAACTTCTTGGGCTGCAACACGTGAATCTTCTTAATACCGAGCACGAACAAGCCCTTTTAAAATCCCTAACCCGCTACCCAGAAATTATTCAAGCCGCAGGTGTGAACTTTGAGCCCCATATTTTGGCACATTACTTACAAGAGCTAGCAAATGATTTCCACACTTATTACAATGCGCATCAATTTCTCGTTGAAGATGAAAAGCTGAGAAATGCACGATTGAATTTAATTGTGGCAACAAAAACGGTATTGGCGAATGGACTTGAATTATTAGGTGTGTCTAGGCCAGAACAAATGTGAGGAGTTTAAGATTGAAAAAGTCAATTAAAATTACAGGGATTATAGGCATTATTGGCAGTTTAATATTGCTAACACCTTATATCATGGGATGGGTTGTGAAAAATGAATTTTATCATTTAATTTCAGATTTAAACTCCCCCAATCAATTCGAAATCCAAGTCATAGAATACCGTCAAGGTTGGTTCTCTTCTGTTGCTAATGTGCAATATACTCTCTATGCGGACAAACCCAGCAATATCGGTCTTGATACGAATAATCAAGCGGCCCAACCATTTCAATTTGTTCTTCAAGAGAAAATCCATCATGGGCCTGTGATATTCCTTAGAAAAAACAAAGAAAAAGAAACCCCATCTTCTCTTATCTTTGCAAGAGCGCTTGTTGAATCAGACATTAATGACCAACAATACCCAATCACTGCCCGAACCATCATTCAACTTGATGGCCGAATCACCACCAACATACTTGCTAATAAAATTGCTAATTCTTTAGAACAAGCTGAGGGCATGTCATTTGTGCTTCAAAAGTTAAACGGTAATTTTGATCTAAATCCAAAACAAAAAGACTCCCAAGGATATTTGAATTTGGAATCTATGGATTTAATGATGAAAAATACTCAGCTAAAAGTTAAAAATATTCACTTGAATTACAAACTTAATAGGAATGCCACCGACATATGGGCTGGGAAACGCAATATAAACATCGATAAATTATTTATTGATACTCCTGATAACAAACAAATCGTTTTAGAAGATTTTAAATTTAACTTCACCAACACTTTCAATGAGCCTTACATGGGCGCTAGTATGAATGCAAATTTAGGTTCTGCAAAAATTGATGGTAAAAATTACGGTGCTCAAGCCATTGAATTTACTATTGATAAACTCGATGCCAAAAGTTTATCGGATATCCAAAAGCATGTGAATGAAACGCAACAACAAAACATCCCATTACCCATTTTGTTTACACAATTCTATCAATTAGGTATGAATTTACTGAGCAAAGGTTTTGTGTTTGACCTTAGCCGATTCTCACTGAATTATACGGCTGGAGTTGTTGTTGCAAAAGCACATGTAGAACTCAAAGCCCACCAAGATCCTTTTTATTCACCCTTCCAGTTGCTTGAAGGGCTAAGCGCCACCGCTTTTCTACAAATTCCTAAAACCTTACTGGAAGAAATAGTGAGAGAATATTACAACTCTTCCATCGATACTACCTCTAAAGAGAAGCCTAAAGATTCGAAAACTCGCATAAAAGAATGGGTTGATGCAGGATGGTTAAAGCTAGAAGGTAATGATTACCAACTGAATTTAAAATTTGATCAGCAAAAATTACTCATCAATGATAAGCTTATACCCTCACAGCAAAACTCTGTGATTGGCGAAAGAGTATTTCCAGACGCCTTAGCAATGACTGAATTAAACGGAGCTTAATATGGCAAAAGATTATGCAAGAAATCGTTATAGCAGACCATCACGGCCTATTCAATTACGTCAAAAGCACCTTAAGTCGCGAGAAAACAACCGCATAAAATCTATTCTTTTTTCTGGCATATGGTTAGTCATCGGCTTATTAATTGGTTTTGGTAGTTCCGCCTTTTTATTTTTGAAACACTCACCCAAGGTTGAGAGTGCTGCTAATGAAAGCACTCCTGCAAAAACGGTAGCAGAGAACAAAAATACTTCTGCAAAAGAAAGCAGTCCACAATTCGATTTTTACACGATCCTTCCCGAAAAAACCGGTGAAGATAAATCTGCCCCAAAAAAATCTACTGCAAAAGCAGAACCACAAAAATATCTCTTACAAGTGGCCTCCGTCAAAAGCAGTGATGATGCGGATCGATTAAAAGCTCAACTGAGTCTGCTCGGCTTTAGTGTCTCAATATCACAACCCATCGCAGGCAGTGCGTGGTACAGGGTTAACGTAGGCCCCTTCAAATCTCAAGCAGAAGCTGAAAAACAACAAAAACGCTTGCGCGCCAATGATCTCAAAAGCACGCTCATATCCGTTAAACAAAGTGCTTAATTTTATTTTTTACACGCCTCATTCCATCAAAGATTGATTGTGCTATCTGTGATGGAAAATTTTGGGGTAGAATTTTTGTTACTGCATCAATCACGATTTCAGTAGTATCACATACTTCATTCATGATATTAGCCATTTGGGTTTCATCAAATTTACAAATTTTTGCCATCGCTAACCAATGTCTACTCTGTATTTTATCCCAATGGTAATGACGATTTTTGCTTTTTAAGGACATGGCCATTTTTAAATCCTGCCATTCCCATTGCTTTTTTTGCACAATAGGATAGGCTGATATTACATCATAGAGCGGTGTTAATTTATAACGCCCTCCAGCTTCAATGCTGACACTAAAATTTTTAGCATGCCCATCAACAGCACCCAACACCCAAAAAAGAAATACTGCCTTCATAAAGTTATCTCTATCTTTAATGGGATCATAACTTGCTTGTAATACTTGCATGATACTTTGAATACCTGGACCACCATCTGATTCATATTTTAATCCAGGTGAAACACCTAACACTTGGCACATATCCTCTTGTGGTAACCGCATCAACCAGATTCCATCATCTGACCATTTTCGATCAAATCTTTGAACAACTAAAGTAGTCATATCTTCAAACTTTACTATATTAGCTTCATTAACAGGTATTTTATGCTCAGATAATATTTTTAAACATAACCACTCATTCTCCACACTTTCACTTAAATCGATTCCGGAATGCTTGATATAACCAATTGGTAGCTTAATAATATGACTTGTTGGCGTTGTATCATGTGGGAGATACCATCGATTTTTATACCATAATAATGCTGTTTTTTCTTGAGCACCGGCCACTGAAATTCGAAAATTTGAATCTGGACTCATTCCTAAAGGTGCAATTCTATATTCTTTCAGTAAAGTTGATATGGATTTATTATCGATTGGTTCCCCTTCAACTTTTCTTACATTCATTTCTATGGGATTAATTAAAAATTGTAATGCACCTACGCACTCTCTTCCTATATGAGTCAGCAAATCAAAACTTTTCTTCGATGGAGTCCCAAAACGAGCTTGTATTCTTTCACGAATTACCTCACTGTCTGGTAATAAATTTTCAAAAAAATTACTGACTACCCGACCCTTATAAGATATATCGGTTAACGGCAGTGATAAACTTATTGGTCTAGAATTTTTTTCGTTTAGCCAACTATTTTCATATACAAACTCAAGATTTCCTGTTGTAGCATGATTTAAAGTTCCTACTTGTATTCCATTCATATAGATAAAAAGTTGATTAATACTTTTTTTTCTAGACATTTATCTACCAACCCATTCCACTGGTATCTTTAATAGCGACATCTTTGGTCCTTATCACTAATTCTAAGTCCAAAGCTGCTAACATCCTAAAAAGTGTTTCTAAGCGTGTTCCTGAAGCACCTCGTTCAATGTCCGACACTGTACTTTGTTCAATTTTAAAAGGTCGACCGGCTTGTTCTTGCGTAAGATTTTTTGCTTTTCGCTGACGCTGAAGCACTTTCCCTAAAGACTTAGACGAACTTATCAATTGCTCCATAATTAAACCCCATATATTTTTTCTAATTATATGTAAGTACAGCCATATTGTCAATATATGTCTATACAGCCATAAATTATAATTATGGCTATTTGGCCATAAAATAAAAATATGGCTGAATAGCCATACCAATTTTCCTTGAAAATTCAAATTTAACCCCCACATAATACCAATATACTTAATAGAAATTGGAGTTAACTGTGGAACAATTTAGAGGTACGACCATACTTTCAGTCCGACGCGATGACAAAGTAGTGATTGGCGGAGATGGTCAGGTCAGCATGGGTCAATCCATCGTAATGAAGAGTAATGCCAAAAAAGTTAGGCGTCTCTATAACAATCAAGTGATAGCCGGTTTCGCTGGTGGAACTGCAGATGCTTTCACATTATTTGAACTCTTTGAAGCTAAACTTGAAAAACACCAAGGCAATTTACAACGCTCTGCCGTAGAGTTAGCCAAAGATTGGCGAACGGATAAATTATTACGAAGACTTGAAGCCATGCTCGCAGTAGCTGATAAAGAATGTTCACTAATTATTTCTGGCTTAGGTGATGTGATTGAACCTGAAAATGGAATTATGGCCATTGGTTCTGGAGGACCCTATGCACTTTCTGCAGCAAAAGCATTAACTGAAAATACCAAATTATCTGCTCGTCATATTGTTGAAAAATCTTTGAATATCGCCGCTGATATTTGTGTATTTACCAACCGTAATTTAACCATAGAAGAGTTATAAAAATGCCCACCATTCAAGATTATTTACCTATTTTACCCATGACTCCCAAAGAAATTGTTCATGAATTAGATCGCTATATTATTGGCCAACATGATGCAAAACGCGCCGTTGCTAATGCATTACGAAATCGTTGGCGCCGACAACAAGTTGATCCCAAATTACAACCTGAAATCACACCGAAAAATATTTTGATGATTGGTCCAACTGGCGTAGGAAAAACAGAAATTGCTCGACGATTAGCCAAATTGGTTAATGCTCCCTTTATTAAAGTAGAGGCCACTAAATTTACTGAAGTGGGTTATGTGGGTCGAGATGTGGATTCTATCATTCGTGAACTTGTTGATGTTGCCGTTGTCATGATTCGCAAACGTGAAATGGAAAAAGTGACTATACGCGCACAAGATGCTGCCATCGAAGTTATTATCGATAAATTACTGCCCAGTGGACGTCCACTCATGGAAGGTGAGCCTGCAGATCATTCTGATGATGATCTCAATGCGCGACAAATGATTAAAAATCAATTACTGGACGGTCTTCTTGACGATCAAATGATCGAGATCGAGGTTCCTAGACATGTAGGTGTAGAAATCATGGGGCCTCCAGGTATGGAAGAAATGACAGGTCAACTGCAGGAAATGTTTGCGAGCTTATCGGGTGATAAGAAAAAACGAAATAAAGTCTCTGTTAAATCAGCCATGAAACAAATTACTGAAGCCGAAGCGGCAAAAATGATTAATGAAGATGACATTAGAAAGTTAGCTATAGAACTCGTTGAACAAAATGGCATCGTATTTATTGATGAGATTGATAAAATTGCAGATCGTGAAAACGTACGTGGACCTGGGGTTTCACGAGAAGGTGTACAACGTGATTTATTACCGATCATTGAAGGATCAACCGTCAATACAAAATATGGCATGGTTAAAACCGATCATATTTTATTTATTGCCTCAGGTGCATTTCACTTATCAAAACCCTCAGATTTAATACCAGAACTGCAAGGTCGATTACCCATCCGAGTAGAATTGAATGCGCTGAGTTCTGCGGACTTCGAACGCATATTAACAGAACCCAATGCCTCATTGGTGGATCAATATATTGCCTTAATGGCAACCGAAGGCTTGAAATTAAATTTCAAAAAAGATGCTATTGGAGAGATTGCAAATATTGCCTTCCAAGTGAATGAAGAAACCGAAAATATCGGCGCACGACGTCTTCACACAATTATGGAACGATTGTTAGAAGATATTTCTTTTAATGCCAGTGATAAAAATGGTGGAACGGTTTCTATCGATAAAAAATATGTGGCTAAACAAGTGGGTTCGCTCGCAAAGCGAAAAGATTTAAGCCAATACATACTATAAAGCCCTCCCTCCTCAGGGGGAGCGGCTCCCCGATAATATTTTTTGTAGCTTATCCAAAGCCTTCCCCCGATGAGAAATTTTATTTTTAATCTCGGTATCAAGCTCAGCCAAGGAGCAATTAAATTCGCTCGTAAATAAAATCGGATCATAACCAAATCCATGTTGACCCTTAGGTTCTTGTAATACTGTAACCTCCCACAACCCCTCACAAATAATGGGACTGGGATCATTTTCATGCTCTAAAAATGCTAGCACGGTGATGCATAGCCCTGTTCTTTTTTCATCAGGCACATTTTTTAATTCATGAAGTAATTTCTGAATATTCTTTGCTGGATTTGCACCCTCTCCACTATAACGCGCAGAATAAATTCCTGGTGCACCATTCAGCGCATCAATTTCTAATCCTGAATCATCTCCTATCGCAGGCAAGCCTGAAATTTTACAAGCGTGTCGCGCCTTGATAATCGCATTTTCAATATAGGTTAAACCGCTTTCATCCACATCTTGAACTTGAAATTGAGATTGAGGAATAAACTCTACACTACTATTTTTTAAGGCCGAGCTAAATTCTTTTAATTTGCCTTGATTACTGGTTGCTAACACTATTTTGTCAAATTTCATCATGCTATTTTTTCGCCACGACAACACGATCATGTCCTGCCAAATCAGCAAAACCTTGGCATTGTTGATATCCTTCACATTCTAAAAGCTCAAGAATTTGTTTCTGCTGTGTATATCCATGTTCCAGTAATAACAAACCATCCTTTGCTAATATTCTCTTAGCCTGATGAATAATTCTTCGTATATCAGCTAAGCCATCTTTGCCTGCATGGAGCGCTATTCTGGGTTCAAAACGTACATCACCTTGCTTAATTAATTCATCATTATCGTTCACATAAGGTGGATTGCTAATAATAATATTAAAGTTTCTCATTGGTAAGGCTGCACACCAATCACCCAGATAAAATTTGATATTTTCGACTTGATTTAAGACAGCGTTTTCTTGAGCAATGGCTAAGGCTTTTGGTGAAATATCTGTGGCTATTATTTCCCAGGTGGGTTTTTCTTTGGCCAAAGCAATGGCAATTGCACCAGATCCTGTGCCCAAATCCAATACCCTTAAATTTTCTCGACCCACTCCATATTCCAAACTTTTCTCAACCAGCATTTCTGTTTCAGGACGCGGAATTAAAGTATTGTGATTCACTTTTAATTTAATATTCCAAAAATCTTGTTCGCCGACGATATAAGCAATAGGCTCGCCTTTTTTTCTACGCTTGAGAAGTTGAATAAATTGCTGAATATAATCAGGTGCAATTTTTTCATCGGCATGAGAATACAAAAAACTTCGAGATTTATTCAGTACATGTGCCAATAAAATTTCCACATCTAATTTTGGAGTAGGGCTATTTATATTGAGAGATGATTCAGAGAGTATTTCATTAATTTGCATTATTACTCTCCAATCGAGGCCATTAAATCGGCTTGATGCTCATGCTGCAAGGCTTCAATCATGCCTTTTAAATCACCTTCCATTATGGCGGGTAACTTATAGAGTGTTAGATTAATGCGATGATCAGTCACACGACCTTGAGGATAATTATAGGTACGAATTCGCTCAGAGCGATCGCCTGATCCAACGAGATTACGACGAGTTTCGGCTTGAGCTTTTTCTTGTTTTGCACGTTCTTCTGTCACAATTTTAACCGCCAATAATTTCATCGCTTTGGCACGATTTTTATGTTGTGATCGCTCATCTTGGCATTCCACAACAATACCCGTAGGAATATGCGTTAATCTCACTGCTGAATCTGTCGTATTCACGTGCTGACCACCCGCACCTGATGAACGATAAGTATCTGTACGAACATCCGCAGGATTAATTTCAACCTCATCAATGGTTTCAATTTCTGGCATTACCGCAACCGTGCAAGCCGAGGTATGAATTCGACCTTGAGCTTCAGTATCAGGAACTCGCTGAACACGATGTGCACCCGATTCAAATTTAAGCTGTGCATAGACACTTTTTCCAGTGACTCGACTAATAATTTCTTTATAACCGCCGTGCTCACCTTCATGAGCTGATAAGACTTCAACTTTCCAGTGTTGTAAATCAGCATATCGAGAATACATACGAAATAAATCACCCGCAAAAATGGAAGCCTCATCGCCCCCAGTTCCCGCACGAATTTCTAAATAAATATTACAATCATCATCTGGATTTTTGGGTAATAATAAAACTTTTAATTCGGCCTCAAGCTCAACTAATTTTGAATTAAGATCCTTTAATTCTTCCTGAGCCATCTCAGCCATTTCTTGATCCCCACCATTAATCATACTATTGGTGGATTCAATATCAACTTCGACTTTTTTATACCGTCTAAAACACTCGACAATAGGCTCAATAGATGAGAACTCTTTGGAGAGCTCCCTAAATTGATTCTGATCGGAAATGACCTTGGGATCACTGAGCTTTTGGCTTAATTGCTCATAGGTTTTTTCGATAGTTTCGAGTTTTTCATGGAGAGTGGTTTTCATAAAAATATCTTATCATATAAAGACTCTTACCCGAAAGTCACCGCTGAGCCCTTTAGTCCTTCAAATCAAACAATTGCCGAGCCAATACTAATAGCTCATGACGACCATCATAAGCCGCTTGACGCATCTGAACGGTGGGTTCATGCATAAGCTTATTAGACAAGGAACGTGCGAGCTCGACCATCACATCCTCAGCTGGCTTACCCTTGGCTAAATCAGTCAAAGCTTGTTGCAAAGACTCATCTTTGTACTGATCAACTTGGTTTCTATAGGCACAAACAGTATTCACAGCATCCATCGCACGATGCTCTCTCATAAAATGTGCAGCTCGTACGCTGATGATGGATTCAGCTTCTCGTGAAGCCCCTTCTCTGCTCTTCCAGTTCTCATCGATAATGCCCTTGAGATCATCGACATTATATAAGTAAACATCCTCCAGCTTCGCCACTTCAGGTTCCACATCACGGGGAACGGCCAAATCCACGATAAACAGTCGGCGATGTTTACGAATTTTGAGGGCACTTTCTATGGCACCCTTACCCAGAATAGGCAAAGGACTCGCGGTAGCGGTAATAATAATGTCTGCTTCTTGCAGATAGAGTGGAACTTCACCGATACCTATCCAATGACCATGGTATTTACTCACCAAATGTTGGGCTTTGGCCAAAGAACGATTGGCTACAATAATCCGCTTCACACCGGCGCTATAAAGATGCATCGCTGCTAATTCGATGGTATCTCCAGCGCCTATTAATAATACTGAGTGATCTGACAAATTTGAAAAAATTCGTTTGGCCAAATCAACAGCAACGTAGGCGATGGAAACTGGGCTCTCGCCAATATGCGTGTCAGTGCGAACCTGCTTGGTCACTGAGAAAACGGTGGGAAATAAATGTTTAAAATGGTGACCCACCGCACCAACTTGTTGGGCGATAGAATAGGAGTCTTTAATTTGGCCCAAGATTTGGGGCTCTCCCAATACCATCGAATCCAATCCACTGGCCACGCGCATGAGATGACGTACTGCATTATAATCTTGATGGGTATAAATATGGGGGGTCAGCACATCGAGGCTAATATGATTATATTCTGCAAACCAGCGCACCATCGTATTCACATCATGATTATCACAATATAACTCAGTTCTATTGCAGGTCGACAGAATAACAGCTTCATTGACTGCAGGCTGACGAATCAAGTCCTGCAAGGCTTCGGGCATAGAATTAGCGTTATACGATACCCTTTCTCGTAGTTCTACAGGTGCTGTTTTGTGGCTGATACCGAGTGTTAGCAAAGCGATTCCCCATTAATGAACTGGACAATTGTACCAATATTGAGAGGTTTTTGCCAAAGGTGACAAGTCTGGGCAATTGTTTCCATTACAAATCGAAACATTCGATAATTAGTTTCTACTATTAGTGGAAACTATTCGCATAACCTTGTATTTTTGACAAATTTAACCTATAATTACCCATTATTTCTGACATGATACGCCAAAAATAACCCCTTAAAAATGACAAATTATTGTTAACATCCAGGAGAATCCTTTAATGGAACGTACAATACTTAACTATCTGCTGAAATGGAAAGATCAACAGGATCGATTACCCCTGTTGCTAAGAGGGGCTCGGCAGGTTGGCAAAACTTATATTATTGACCACTTCGGTCAAATTCATTTCCAAAATGTCGTTAAAATTAATTTTGAGCAACAACGTGAATTCATCGCTTGTTTTAACACCCTCTACCCTGAAAAGATATTGCAGCTTATTTATGCCATCAGTGGCCAATCTGTAAAACCTGGTTCTACGTTGCTTTTTTTAGATGAAATTCAAGAGTGTCCTCAAGCCATTGTCGCATTACGCTACTTTTATGAGCAATTGCCTCAACTTCACGTGGTTGCAGCAGGTTCATTACTGGAATTCACTCTCAATCAACCTGACTTTAGAATGCCCGTGGGTAGAGTACAATCCTATTATCTTAAACCCTTATCGTTTAGAGAATTTTTAATTTGTTGTGGAAAATCTTCACTTGTTGAATATATTCAAAGCATAACTCTTCATACCGGAATTGATTTTGTAATACATGAACAACTACTGACTCATCTTAAAGAATATTTAGTGCTTGGGGGTATGCCTGCTGTCATCAAAAATTATTTACAAGAACATGACTTTGCAGAAAGTCAAATTAGACAGTCTGTTATTTTAGAAACATATCGAAATGATTTTGCAAAATACGCTAAAAATACAGACATAAAATATTTACAAGCTATTTTTGAAAAAGCACCAGGCATGATATCAAAGCATTTCAAATATGTTGATGTCGATCCTCACATGCATCCTCGCGATTTAAAACGCGCAATAAATGACTTGAAAAATGCGGGTGTTCTTTATACGAATCATGCTTGCAGTGCAAATGGGCTTCCACTGATTACTACTATGAATGAAAAGAAATTTAAACTACTCTTTCTTGATGTGGGTTTAATTAATAGTGTGACACGGTTGAGCGCGGAAATACTACTGGGTGATAACTTAATGCTACTTCATCAAGGAGCAATAGTTGAACAATTTGTTGGTCAAGAATTATTAGCTTATTCACAACCTTTCCGTGAAGAAAAACTGTTTTATTGGGAGCGTGAAAAATCAGGAAGTAGCGCTGAAATTGACTATGTTGTTGCTTTTGACTCTAAAATAATTCCAGTTGAAGTTAAAGCGGGAGCAACGGGTCGTTTACGATCAATACAATTATTTTTAGATGAAAAAAAATGCGACATCGGCCTTAGAATATCTCAAAAGACACTGGGCTTAAGTAATAGAATATTATCCATACCACTATACATGATCTCTGAATTAGAGAGATTACTCGGTGATATGTCTTTAGAATGATAGAGTGACCATTTTGGTACTAAATCATACCAATTTCTTATCCGAAGCTTATCCTTTAGATTTAACCCCATCTGACAATGACATCCGAGTCCTGATTATTGCATCTGGGCTTAGTGATAGACATGTGATGCCCTTATCAACCAACCACTTGGCAAGCTCAGGATAATCTGAGGGAGCTTGGCCACAGATTCCAATATATTTTTTTGATTTACTACAAGCAGCGATGGCCAGTTCGAGGAATTTTTTCACGGCGGGATTGCGCTCATCAAATTGGGAAGCCACTAATTCAGAATCTCTGTCAATACCGAGTGTTAATTGTGTTAAATCATTTGACCCGATAGAAAATCCATCAAAGTATTTTAAAAATTCATCAGCCAATAAAACGTTAGAGGGAATTTCACACATCACAAATAATTTAAATTTGTTTTTCCCACGCTTTAATCCGTATGATTCGACTAATTTTGCGACTTGACGTGCTTCATCTATCGTACGTGTGAAAGGAATCATGGCTTGAGCATTCGTTAAGCCCATATTTTCTCGCACTCGTTTTAAGGCTTCGCACTCTAATTCAAAACAGGGTTTAAATATGTCTGAAATATAACGCGCAGCGCCTCGATATCCTAACATCGGATTTTCTTCCACTGGCTCATAGGCACGACCACCTAAAAGATTTGCATATTCATTGGATTTGAAATCTGAAAAACGAATAATCACTTGTTTAGGATAAAATGCAGCAGCGATAGTTGATATTCCTTCCCGTAATTTTTCGATATAAAATTCTTTAGGGCTGCTATAAGCAGCAATATGCGGCGCAATACTTTGCTTAATTTTTGCGGGTAATTTATGGTAATCAATTAAGGCTCGTGGATGTATGCCAATTAAATTACTAATAATAAATTCTATGCGAGCCAGACCTACTCCATCACTTGGTAAAAATTGTGCAGCGAATGCCTGCTCAGGATTTCCTAAGTTCATTGCGATTTCCACTGGTAATTTTGGCAATTTTTTGAGTTCTATTTTTTCTGTTTCATACTTTAAAATACCTTCATAAACAAAACCCACATCGCCCGCTGCACAGGAAACGGTAATTTTTTGTCCTGATTTGATTTTTTTAGTCGCATCACCGGTTCCTACAACGGCAGGAATACCAAGTTCGCGTGCAACGATGGCTGCATGACAGGTCCGACCACCTCGATTTGTCACAATCGCACTGCATTGCTTCATGATAGGCTCCCAATCAGGATCAGTAATATCTGCAATTAAAACAGAACCTGCTTTGAAACTTTTTAGTTGTGCGGGTGAATTTATTATCTGAGCAGCACCCTGACCTATTTGATCTCCCACACTACGACCGCGACTTAAAATTTTGGATTTATCTTTCAAACGATATTGAACAAAATCACCTTTTTTCTGCTGACTTTTCACGGTCTCAGGACGCGCTTGGACAATGTATAGTTTTTTATCTTTCTCATCTTTAGCCCACTCTATGTCCATGGCTTTTTTATAATGCTTTTCTATTAGCAATGCTTGCTGCCCCAGCAACTCAATTTCATCATCTGACAAACAAAAATGCTCCGCTTGTTTTTTTGTGGTTGAAACCAGCTTAGTATCAGCTGTTCTATAAACCATTTTTTTAGATTTATCGCCCAGGCTTCGTTTAAGAATTGAAAATTTATTTTTTACCAAACATTCTTTGTACACTACAAATTCATCTGGCGTGATACTCCCAGACACAATCCCTTCACCCAAGCCATAAACTCCATTAATCATGATCACCTTATCAAAACCTGACTCGGTGTCTAGGCTAAACATCACACCACTTGCACCATTTTCAGCATTGACCATCTGCTGCACACCTACAGCCATAGAAACGGAATCTTCTGCAAAATCGTTATCTCGCCTATATCCTATTGCCCTTTCATTATATAAAGAGGCGAATACTTTTTTCACAGCAGTTAAGAGCTGAGTTTCAGTTTTTATATACACATAAGAATCATGCTGTCCTGCAAAAGATGCAGAAGGCAGATCTTCACAGGTTGCAGAGGAACGCACCGCAACCGATATTTTTTTCTTCCCGCAAAGCGCGTTGAAATTTTTTACAATCTCATCCTCAAGATCATAAGGTATATTTGAGTTTACAATTATTTTTTTAATTTTTTTACTACACTTCTCCAAACTTTTAATATCTTTATTTTTGATTTCACTTAATGCATCACGAATCACTTTTCCCAAATTATTCGCCTCTATAAATAGACGAAAGGCACTCGAGGTCACACAGAATCCGCCAGGAACTTTAATTTTCTCTTTGTTAAAGACATTATACATCTCTCCAAGCGAAGACACTTTACCACCGACTTCCTTAATGTCTTTAATACCGATTTTAGAAAAAGGAATAATATTTTTCATAAAGAAACCTTATTTTGAATTTCGCCCTGAGAAAATTTAAAAATATTTTCTAGTGAAGTATTTGTAATGTTTCTGAGCGCTTCTTCTGTAAAAAAAGCTTGATGACCCGTAATAATCACATTTTCCATTTCACGCAACTGCCCAAACAATTTGTCTGAGATTTGATCATGAGAATGATCCCTAAAGAAAATACCTTTTTCAAACTCATACACATCCAAGCCCAACCCACCTATTTTCCCAGAATTTAATCCATCAATCACAGCCTCAGTATCCACTACTCCACCACGCGCTGTATTAATCAGCATCACTCCGGCTTTCATTTTTTGAACAGCAGCAGCATTAATAAGATGCCGAGTATTTTCATTCAACAAACAATGCAAACTGATAATGTCACTCATACCCAACAATTGATCAAACTCAACATAGTTAAGACCCAGTGACTTTGATTCGTCATTAGGATAAGGATCATAACCTACTAATTCACACCCAAAACCTTTCATAATACGCGCAAATGACAAGCCAATATTTCCAGTACCCACCACACCAACCGTCAATCCTTTTATTCCTTTGCCTAATAATTTCGCTAAAGAAAAATTATTTTTTTCAAATTGTTTTTGAGAGGGAATAAATTTTCGAGCCAAGGTCAACACTAACAATACTGCATGCTCAGCAACTGCACTGGGAGAATAAGTTGGAACATTAGTAACAACCAGACCTAGACGATCAGCAGCATTCAAATCTACATGATCAAAACCCGCACTTCGCAAAGCAATTAGCTTAATCCCATTTTTAGCCAAGTGCTCCAAAACACTCGAATCCAATTTATCCAAAACAAAACAACAAACCGCTAGAGCCCCCTTAACCAAGCCCACATTCTCAAGCGATAAAATCTCTGAAACATAAACCAACTCACACCCAAACGACGCATTCGCTTTTTCAAAAAATGATTTCTCATACTCCTGAGCACTAAAAATGATAACTTTCATATTGACTCACTTCCTTATTAAACGACTCAAATCAAAAGAACATATAGGGTATCAGCAATTTTAATTTACGCATACAGGGGGTCAAACCGAGCTTCTCAAAAATATTCTCAAATAAATTAATCACTTAGAGTCAGCCTCTTGCGGTGTCAAACCAGGCTTCATATCTTGATAATTGTTTGGCTCTGCAAAAAAAATTCAAATTCTAGTTGTTTTATCAGTTTTATTGATTCATTAAGGAGATGCGCGGTTTGACCCCAGAGGATGCTATTGGATCCCCTCATCCGATCTGTTACATTCTTCCCTCAGATAAGGGACACATGAAATGGTGTGTTCAATTTAATTGCGGGGCCGATTTTGACATATCAAGATATAGCAAATGATAGCAGAACAGGCAAAGACAAAGAGGGGCTCGCCCCCATCGAAGAAGGTAGTCTGTATTATAAACTGATGGGTCAGGGAGCTCCGATTGTGATTCTGCACGGCGGCCCTGGACTAACACACAACCACTTTTTGCCGCAAATGACGCCGCTTGCACATAACCACACTCTAGTAGTATATGATCAGCGTGGATCCGGACGATCTGCACATAGCAGCATAGACAAACAGTTTCTGACCATCCAACAGTTCGCATCTGATTTAGAGGCTTTACGCAAACACTTGAAATTTGACAAAATTACCGTAGTGGGCCACTCCTGGGGGAGTTTCTTGGCAATCTTTTATGCCATTAACTATCCCCAACATACCGAAAAACTTATACTAATTGGTCCACAACCAATGTGTTATAAGGGTATGCTAGACTTTGAAGTGGCTTTTAATCAACGCTTCTCTTCGCTTAAAGATTCTTCCACACCTTCTACTCCTGAAGGTCTCATTCAACACTACCGCACATTATCTGCCGCTTTTTGTTATGATCCTGCAAAAGCACAGGAACTTACATTAGACTATGACCCGGTAGCCGATCAAAGGGGAAGATTGGTGGGAAATCATTTAAATAGCACTCTGTTTTCTGAGCAGTGGGATTATCATTCCCAATTATGTCAATTAACGATACCGACTCTACTAGTTCACGGCGCCCAAGACCCCATTCCACTCTGGACTGCTCAAAAACTCCATCAAAGTATTCCTAAGGCTACATTAATTACATTAGATCAGTGTGGCCACTTTCCTTACATTGAACAACCTAAAAAATTTTTCAATGTTGTTAATACATTCCTAGATATCCATTCAACAGATAAATCCTAAGTGATTTGCACAGGGGGCAAACTGAGCCTCCGGGTTTTGCTATAATTTATTTTATAAACCATCGTAAATTAATGCAGAGGCGTTTTATGAAAGAAGAACAGGAATCGAGGGAAGAACTACTTGGTAATGCAAAGATTCCTGCAGTTTCGGCATCTTGGTGTCAAAAAGGTACAAGTCATGCTGTAGCTTTTGGAAGTACTGACACATCAGCACCACAAGCTGTCGATACAAATACTCTCTTTCAAGCTGGGTCTCTTAGTAAACCCGTATCAGCAGCGATTATTTTAGATTTAGTTGATCAAGGCAAATGGGATTTAGATAAACCTCTTTTTGAGTACGGAGATTTTGGTCCACCAGAACTTTGGCAAGACCCCAATTATAAAAAAATCACTACTCGTATGGTCATTGGGCAGTGTTCTGGACTTCCAAATTGGTTTGAGGATGGAGCAGAAAAAAAATTTATCGCTTCACCTAACACTCGATTTACCTACTCTGGTGTAGCACTGGATTTTTTAATGCAGGTTATTGATAAAAACATGCCGGAAAAATGGGAAGCCATTGCTCAAGCATTTTTTAGCAAAGCTGGCATGAAGACCTCTACCTTCAAACAATTACCAGGTATTGCCGTTGCCAGAGCGCATAATGCAGATGGCCGCCCTTTACCAGTACCACCAATCGATTCACCTGCAGTCCCCGCTGGTTCCTTACTGACAACGGCGAAGGATTATATAAGCTTTCTACAGTATTGTTTTAAAAATGATTTTCTTAGATCAACACTACTAACAGGTACAAAATCAAATTTACCACCTCCACCATCATCAGAAACTTCTGAAATTCAATGGGGTTTAGGAATGGGGATTTATAGTGATAGCGACTCAAAAAAAACAATTAGTTTTCATTGGGGCAACAATACTGGCTCTAATGCATTTTGCGCTATGGACATGGCAACAGGAGATTGTGTGGTAAGTTTTGCAAATTCAGATAATGGACCGAGTGTGTTTCAACAGGTAGCAAAACCTATTATCGGTGATATAACGCAATTATTTCAGTGGTTATCCACATATTGTCGTTTTTATGATGTCACCCCTCAAACACTAAACACTACTGCGAAAATAGCTCATTTAATTCATCAGCTGGCAACAGAAACAAACAAAAAAGAAGATGGAGCAGAAGAGCATTCAACGTCAAGGCCCATACCAACATCTTCACCTTTTAAATAATTTAGGCATTAACACATCTAACACTAACATTTGCCATCGAATGATTCGATGCTTTCTTTTGTTTATGTGACTTAATGACAATTTCTACATCCTGATCAAGTTTATTTAAATATCTAAATAAACGCTCTAATGAAAAACCATTTAATTGGCCATTCAGCAATGCTGAAACTTTGGGTTGATTAATGTCTAAAATTTCAGCTGCTTTTATTTGATTATATCCTCGGCTTTCAATAATCTCACTAATACGCATGGCAAGCTTAGCTTTCGCCATACGCTCTTCAGCATCTTTGAAACCCAAATCTTCAAAAACATTCCCGCTACTTTTAGTATATTTTACTTTTCCAGTCATATTAATCACCTCTCTGCTTACTAATTTCTTTTGCCTCAGCCAACCGCTGCTTTATCAAATCTATTTCCTGTTTAGATGTCTTGATTCCGCTTTTTGATTTTTTTTAGAAACAGTGCAAAACATACACCACATCACCTAACTTAACTGTATATACCGTTCGAAATGTGTCAGTGTTAAAGTTTGACACTATTTCAACAACTGCAGGTTTAATACCTTTTAAAATCTTCGCATTTCTAGGCATACCACCTGCTTCAACCATATGTAATGCATACCCAACTTCATCTTTAACTTCTTCGGGAAAATCCCGCAGGTCTTTTAGGGAGCTGCCAACCCAAATTAAATCTTTCATATTAATTATATCCTATTTTTGGGATAATAGCAAATACTATAACATGCAGGGCTGTTTTAAGATATACGGGGTAGTTAAATATTATTCACAATTCCTCGAGACAACTCTAAATAAGACTGCTCTAATAATGAATTAACAATCTTCCAATCATCTGATTTAATCCCACCCCAAGCATCCTGACATTGATCACGAAAACGAGCTGCAAAAGCACGTAAATATGCGGCCCGAATAAAATGATGATGATCGTTTTTTCCAAACTGCAGATAAAAAAGAGTTGCCATTTTATTGGCAACAATTTCAGGTTCTAAGGTTTTCACATTTCGTCGGGCAATCATCCATGAAAGATCAGCTGCAGCACACTCTTTTGGAATCCAGGAGGCTTTAATTGATTCTTGTAAGCTTTGGTAAGCAGCGGTGAGTGATGGAAGTACTGATTTTTCATACTCTTCTTGAGGAGCATCTTGTGGCGTTCTACCAAACTTAAGAAAAGCGTAAGTAAATTTTGTTGCAATGACTGTGGCATCTATTTTATTTTTGATGCCGTATAAATTCTGAATATATTCAGTTAAATTAATTAATATCGTGACAGGATTTTTATCATAATAAGATTGCCAGACTTTTGTTTCAGAGGCCGCAACATCTTTATAATTCATTGTTATCTCACCCTTGGCAAAGGATATGCTTGAGTGTAAACAGATTAACATCACAACAGGCAATAAAAATCTTCTCATTTGCTTTCCTCCTGAAAGACTGATCATGATAGCATTATCCAATAAATCCAGCTAAAATGCTCTCTATGCTGAAACTCAAACACCTCTTCATCATTTCTACCATTTTACTGTCGGGTTGTACCTGGCTCAAAAGGCCCTTGCCAGCTGAAAATCTTATAATTTCCAAAAAGCTTCGACAAGAACGAATTCAAGCCATGAACGAATGGACTGCTGAGGGTGCTATCAGCATTACTTATAAAAATAAAACCGATCTGGGGTCCTTTTCTTGGAAGCAAAATGGCTTAGAATATGATCTGCGCACCTACGGGCCTTTACATATGGCTGGGGTGAGAATAACAGGTTCTCCTGGACGAGTACGTTTGTGGAAAACCGCACGACATTCCGTCTCTGCAATAACGCCCGAGCACATCATGAAACGCGAAGTCGGCTGGTATTTGCCGCTGACTAATTTCCGCTATTGGACTCGAGGAATTCCTGCCCCCAAGGCACCTGCTCAACAACAATTTGACCATTACGGACATCTCACTTCCTTGAATCAACAAGGTTGGAATATTTCTTATCAGAAATTCCAATCCGTCCATGGAGTGGATTTACCGCATACGATCGTGTTTTCACATGAACCGATACGTGTAAAAATGGTGATTAAATCATGGACTTTCTAAGCTTACCCTCACCCGCCAAAATCAATCTTTTTTTACATGTGAATCGCCAAAGAGAAGATAAGTATCACGAGCTGCAAACAGTATTTCAATTCCTTGACTACAGTGATGAAATGCATTTTCAAAAACTCGAAACTGATCACTTAAAATTACACTGCCAAAACACAAACCTTCCAGATTCAGACAATTTAATTTGGAAAGCAGCCACACTTTTAAAGAACCACTGTCAACTAAAGCGTGGCGCAAATATTCGTCTCAATAAACGAATTCCTCTGGGTGGTGGACTCGGCGGAGGCAGTTCAAATGCTGCAACCACCCTGCTTGCACTGAATCAGCTCTGGGAAACTGGACTAACTACTGATGAACTGGCCTCTCTAGGTTTAAAACTGGGCGCAGATGTCCCCATATTCATACATGGAAATGCAGCATTTGCAGAGGGTGTCGGTGAACGCATACAGCCTATCGGATTACCTGAACCCTGGTTTTTAGTCATCACCCCTCCTTGCGAGGTCTCAACTGCTGAGGTTTTTCAGCACAAAGATTTGACACGAAGCACACCAAAGATCACAATACGCGACTTCTTGTCCTCTGGTGGGCAGAATGATTGTGAAGCAATAACTCGTCAGTTATATCCCTTGGTAGACGACGCAATAACTTGGCTAAATCAGCATGCTTCTGCTAGAATGACCGGCACAGGTAGTAGCGTATTTGCAGAATTTGCAAGTCGTGAAGAAGCAGAGCAAGTCTTGAGAGACAAACCGGATAGTTTTAGCGGGTTTGTAGCAAAAGCTAAAAATGTATCGCCTTGCCATAGTGCTTTGCAAAAATCTTGTTAATAGATTGGGGTGTCGCCAAGCGGTAAGGCACTGGGTTTTGATCCCAGCATCCCCAGGTTCGAATCCTGGCACCCCAACCAAACGAATAACCCAGAGGTAACACGGTGGCCGATATTAAAATTTTCAGCGGAAATTCTAATCTAGAACTCTCTAAGAAAATTTCTGATCATTTACAACTTCCCATCAGTAAAGCAACAGTGGGTCGTTTTTCTGACGGTGAAATCACTGTAGAAATCCACGAAAACGTACGAGGCCGAGATACTTTTATTATTCAATCTACCTCTGCCCCAGCCAATGACAATTTAATGGAATTAATTATTATGACCGATGCTCTTCGACGAGCTTCTGCAAAAAGTATCACTGCCGTCATTCCCTATTATGGTTATGGCAGACAAGATCGACGCCCACGATCTGCGCGCGTTCCCATTACCGCAAAAGTGGTAGCAGATATGATGAATAAAGTAGGCATTAATCACGTGATTACCGTTGATCTTCATGCTGATCAAATTCAAGGATTCTTTTATATTCCTGTGGACAACGTTTATTCAACACCCGTTATGATCGCGGATATGAATGCACACAATCATGATCAAAATGTAACCGTAGTATCACCCGATGTCGGTGGAGTAGTTCGAGCCAGGGCGGTCGCTAAACGATTAAACGATACTGATTTAGCGATCATCGACAAACGTCGTCCCGCTCCAAACGAAGCGGTTGTAATGAACATCATCGGTGACGTCAAAGGACGCACTTGTTTGATCGTCGACGATATTGTCGACACCGCTGGCACCTTATGCAAAGCTGCAAAAGCCTTAAAAGAAAACGGTGCAAAAAATGTCATCGCCTATTGCACACACGCCATCCTCTCCGGAAACGCTCTCGCCAACATTACAAATTCGGAACTCGACGAAGTAGTGGTTTGCGATACCATCCCCTTATCCGAAGAAGCAAAAAAACACCCTAAAATACGTCAACTCAGCCTAAGCCATATGATCGCCGAAACCATTTATCGGGTGAATCATAAGAAATCAGTTAGCTCGATGTTTGAAGAGTAAAATCTCAGTCTCAAAAATGATGCAGATCAAATTTAAACCATTTACCAAAATTGATTTCTCTACAATTTATCAATGGTTTCAAGAGCCCACCATAAATCAATGGTATGCAAGAAATAAATCGTGGACATTGGATGATATAAAAAATAAATATTCCGATCGAATTCTTGGGAAAGAAAATGTACCAAGTTTCATTATCCATATAAATGACCAGCCAATCGGATTTATTCAATATTATTTGCTTTCAGAACATTTGGCTGAAGGTATTTTCAATCATAAAAATAAATTATTCGATAAAATCAGTCCTCAAGATATTGTAGGCATCGATTTATTCATTGCTCATTCAGAAAATCGCGGAAAAGGTTTAGGTGAAGAAATTATTGGGTGTTTTATCGATGAGTTTCTTAAAGGTCATTTTAAGGCGGTGATAGTCGATCCTGATGATTCAAATCGACAAGCGATAAAATGCTATAAAAAGGCTGGGTTCGAAATTTCGAACTATAGTGAAGATGACAAATATCAGATACTCATCAAACGATTATTATAAAAATCTCCCGTGGATCGCAAGAATATGATACTATATCCACTTCAATGATGATGAGACATCAAAACAATTGGGGTTAAACAGTATGTCTAAGCTAAGCTATGAACAATATGTTGAAGCGGAAAGCAAAATACTCTATGAAAATTGGTCTCAGCCCAACGCTGGAGATGAGCATTTGGATGATGACTCTGAGATAGAAACATACCCAACCCGACTCAGTGAAGAAAATGCTGATTATGAAACCTACCCAATAATTAAATTACCAAAGTTAGATTCAGATCTTCATGATTTAACAGAAAATGCCATCGACAATACCGAAGAAATAACCTTAGTAAGAACTATTCATCGTGGACAATTAAATTTTGTTGCATATGGGCTCTATGAAAATAAAACACAAATTGCCGTAAAATGTGCCCCATTTAAAATTTCACATGACATACTGATGCATGAAATCCATATTCTCGCCAAACTACAACACCTATCGCCAGAAAGCAGCAGGTATTGCGTTCAACTGATAGGGCTCACTATCGAAGCAGGTATTTTCGTGTTTTGCCCCAAGGGAAATCTTCGCTCGCTGCTTGAAACACAAAAAATTAATATACCCATGTCACGACGAATTCAATTCCTATCACAAACTACAAATGGTTTATTGTTTTTACAAAAACTTGGAGTGCTGCATCGTGATTTAAAAGCCGATAATTTACTGCTTGATGACAATGAAAATATCAAAATTGCAGACTTTGGTTGCGCTACATTTAACGATGATAAAGTCAAATCATATCATCATGGCGCATATCGTAATCAGTCTCCACAAATGCTATGGGTTTCCGCTAAATATAAATGCCCAACCGTATTAAAAGAAAACATAGGCTTTGAAGAACCCGAAGAATTTACGCTTAGTGATGAGATGTATACATTTACATTAGTGGCATTCCACATTTTAAGTTCAGAACAACCTTTTATTGAATTTGGTAGATTAAACACTGAAACTAGTTTTAAAAATTTCTTTTTAAAAGTTGCCGTGGAACATTTCCGCCCCTCTATTCCTGACTATTTGCCACCACCGCTTGCCAAACTCATCAAGAGAGGCTGGGGTCATAATCCTTATCATCGTCCTGAATTCGAAGAGTTCAATTCTGTTTTAAGTAAATCTAGAACCTTATGAAATAACAAGAATTTGAATGTTTATACCGTCAAACAATTATTAAGAAAAGAAGCCTGGTTTGACACCGCGTGATACTCGCTCTAAGTGGTTAATTTATTTGAGAATATTTTTAAGAGGCCTGGTTTGACCCCCACCTGGGGACCCCTGCTTGGGGGATTCTGTTGGGGTAGATTTTTTTGGCTGGAAGGCTTACAATAACCGACTTTTCATATGATTAAGAGACCAGAACATGACTGACTTTAACTTACAAGCACAACTACGGACTGCCACCGGTAGCAGTGAAATGCGCCGAGCTCGTCGATTAGAAGATCTTATCCCTGCAATCGTTTATGGAGGCAAGCATGAGCCTGCGATGATCAGTTTAGATCAAAAGAAGATATTGCACGCCCTTGAGAATGAGGCCTTTTATTCGCATATTTTGACCTTAGAGATTAATGGTAAGAAAGAAAGTGTAGTTATTAAAGACATTCAACGTCACCCTTACAAGCCTCGCATCGTTCATATGGATTTTTACCGAGTCAGCGCCGATCAAAAACTGAACATGACTGTACCTATCCACTTTATTGGTGGGGATGTTGCGCCTGGTGTTGTTAATGGTGGTGCAATCTCTCATATCATCAGTGAAGTTGAAATCCGTTGCTTACCCAAAGATCTGCCTGAATTTGTTGAACTCGATATTTCTAAACTTGAAATGAATGAAATGCTTCACCTCTCTCACATTAAATTGCCTGCGAATGTTGAGTTAGTGGCTAAAGCATTAATTGAACAAGACCCAACCCATGACCATGCTGTAGTCAGCATTCACCCACCACGTGCTGAAGAAGAGCCTGAAGAGCTCGAAGCAACTGCTGAAGGCGAAGTAGCTGAAGGAGAAGAAGGTGCTGAGGGTGAAGAAGGCAAACCTGAAGAATCCGGTGAGTCTAAAGAAAGCTCCAAGGAATAATCCAGGGTGGAAACGCCCATTCAATTGATTGTAGGCCTTGGTAATCCAGGGCCTAAGTATTCTGAAACTCGGCATAATGCGGGTGCTCAATTTGTGCATGACCTAGCCAGCCATCAAAATATTCTCTTAAAAGACGAAATTAAATTTCATGGGCGCGTAGCGAAA
Source organism: uncultured Gammaproteobacteria bacterium (assembly GCA_964651735.1). Lineage (GTDB taxonomy): Bacteria > Pseudomonadota > Gammaproteobacteria > CAZYYU01 > CAZYYU01 > CAZYYU01. The sequence continues at coordinate 117,537 of CAZYYU010000007.1, forward strand.
ATCGTTATTACTGGACAAAGCACTTTATTATTAATACCGAATACTTATATGAACCTCAGTGGTCAATCTGTGGGGGCCATTTCAAAATATTATAAAATCCCACCTGAAGCAATTCTTGTGGTTCATGATGAACTTGATTTCCCACCTGGCGTGGTTAAATTTAAGAAAGGTGGGGGTTCGGGTGGCCATAATGGCTTAAAAGATATTACTGACCATCTGCATACTAATGAGTTCCATCGGCTTCGTATTGGAATCGGTCATCCGGGTAGTCCTGAGGCGGTTTCCGATTATGTCTTAAATCCGCCTAGAAAATCGGAGGCTGAGCTGATTAGTACTGCCATGCATAATGCGCTTAGGGTGATTGGGGAATATGTTGTTGGGAAACAGCATGAGGCTATGAAATTATTGCATACTTGAGATCTTCCCCCTCCGCCTTCGGCACCTCCCCCCTGTGGGGGGAGGAAGTAGTGATAACTATATAATGAGGAACAAACATGGGATTTAGATGCGGCATCGTTGGACTTCCTAATGTGGGAAAATCCACTCTATTTAATGCGCTTACCGCGGCTAAAATCGCTGCGGAAAATTATCCATTTTGTACAATTGAGCCTAATGTGGGAATTGTACCTGTGAATGATCCTCGTTTGGACAAGATTGCAGACATCGTGAAACCCAAACAAATCCTTCCAACTACAATGGAATTTGTTGATATTGCAGGTTTAGTAAAAGGCGCCTCTAAGGGTGAGGGATTAGGCAATAAATTCCTCGCTAACATTCGCGAAACCCAAGCCATTGCGCATGTCGTCAGATGCTTTGAAAACGAAAATATCACTCATGTCGCCGGCAAAATTGATCCTATTGCTGATATTGAAGTGATTCACACTGAGCTGGCCTTGGCTGATTTGGATAGTGTCGAAAAAGCCTTGCTGAAACTAGTCAGATTTGCAAAAAGTGGGGACAAAACCGCTATTTTTGAACAATCACTGTTAGAAAAAGTTAAGGCGCATTTGAATACTGGCAAACCTGCTCGCAGTTTAAAACTGGATGAAAAAGAACAGGAAGTTTTGCAAAAACTCCATCTTCTGACCACTAAGCCTACTTTATATATCGCCAATGTTGATGAAGCAGGCCTCAAAGGCTCTCCCTATGCCAAAGCCGTTGAAGAATATGCACTAAAAGAAGGTGCTGCTTGTGTGGTCATTTGCGCAGAAATTGAAGCAGAGCTTCAATCACTGAGTAAAGAAGAGCGTAATGAGTATCTCAGAGAATTAGGTTTAGAAGAAACCGGTCTTGATCGAGTAATTCGAGCGGGACATAAATTGCTGGGCTTGCAGTCCTATTTTACAGCGGGTGTCAAAGAAGTGCGCGCCTGGACCATCCCTCTGGGTGCCAAAGCTCCTCAAGCAGCAGCAGTTATTCACACGGATTTTGAACGTGGATTTATACGTGCTGAAGTCTGTTCCTATCAGGATTTCATCCAATTCGGTGGAGAGCAAGGTGCTAAAGAAGCTGGAAAAATGCGATCCGAAGGTAAAGAATATGTGGTTCAGGATGGTGACATTATTCATTTTCGATTTAATGTTTAGCCCCCACCCCTGACGAATCTATTGACTGGTACTGGTAAATACTTGAAAATGTTAGTCTTTATATAAGATCGGCTATGTAGCTCAGTTGGTTAGAGCGCAGCATTCATAATGCTGATGTCGGTGGTTCAAGTCCACCTACGACCACCAAACAAGAAAACCCGCAGCGCCTTTGGGCACTGCGGGTTTTTTCTTGGCGCCTATTGCTCCTGACCCCCTACCCGGGCCGACAAGGTCATTTTTATTGGCCATATCCTGCGGGGAGGGCGGTGCGCCTGTTGCGACACCGAAGCAGGAAACTCCACCCACGCGAGCGGAGCTATCACTTGTCGTCAGCGCACCTGCCTCACGCCGAAGCGCATGAAGGCCAAGGCCTTGTCATTCGCCTGGGCCACGTCGGCATACAGGCCGCTGTCGGTGGCCAGGCCCACGTCGTTCGTGGGATCGCCCGTGACGATGGCGAAAACGCCCTGCACGGGGTTGTTGGCGAGGATAGGAACCGCCGTGGGCCGCTGCTGTGGCTGGGCCGTGAGGCCGGAGAGCGTCAGCTGGGAAGAAGTGCGGTCCGTCGTGCTGGTCACGTAGACGCCATCGCGCGCGCCCGCAACGAAGGCTTCGTTGCGCGCACCGACCCACATGCCGTAGACGGCCCCGGCCGGATCGCTGGGCTCCGAGCGGGGTGGGGCG
>CAZYYU010000008.1:0-112366 GCA_964651735.1 uncultured Gammaproteobacteria bacterium
AAGAAAGTGAACAACAGACTAAACAACACTTTTGGAATTACTGTAAAAAATTAGCGCAGCAAATGCATGAAAAAGAAGTTAGCGTCATTCCCTATCAAGGACAAAAAGTGGGAGGGCGATTATTTGGGAAACCAGCGCAAACGACTAGTTGGGCCTCATTTTTCAGTGAAGAAACGGAGATCGTCAGATCGGCATGTCCGTTACGACGTTATGGTGAGCATCATTATGGATTTGTTCATGCCTCAATGGTTGAATATTTTGCGACGAGGTCAATGTATGAAGAAATGACACACGATCCCGTCATTGCAAGCGAAGCGCGACAATCCAGCGAGATGATTGGCTACTCTGGATCGCTTCGCCTTGTTCATGGTGACGGGCCACAAAAAAACAACCAACCTCGTGGTGGAATCCATCAGCGATTATTTTCCTTAGAACGTCAAAGCATTCAATTTTTAGCGGATCGTATTGAGATGAGTGAAGCCTTTAAACAAAAGATGTTATTGATAATAGAAACCTCGAAAAAAAGTGAACATTATGCCATTGGTGCAGCGAATGCGATAACAGCATTAGTGAGAGCCGGTGTCACCTTTAATGGTGCGAATTTATCGGGCATCAGAATACCGGGAGCCGATATCAGTCGAGGATTTTTTGATTCAGCGGATTTGTCGAGAGCGGATTTAAGCCAATCTCAGATGAAGAATATATGGCTACGGGAAGCCAGTCTACTAGGCAGCTACCTCACGGGAGTTAACTTTGGAGAATATCCCCGATATATGCAGGATGGCTTGATGCTCAGTTTTGATTTTAGAGAAGATTTGAAGCAACTTGTGAGGACGAATGAAAAGGAGATTATGCTCTGCGATACAGTCAAGGGCGAACAATTGAAATTATTTAATGGGCATGAAGATGATGTTAATAGTGTACAATTTAGTCCCGATGGGAAGCTTGTTGTATCAGGCAGTAATGATGAAACAATACGAATTTGGGAGGTTTCCAATGGGACAGAAATTGCTGTGCTACATGACCACAGAGGCTTTGTTCTCAGTGTAGCATTCAGCCCTGATGGAAAGCATGTAGTGTCAGGCGGTACCGATACGACGGTCCGAGTATGGAACATAACCAACCAAGTAGTGATAGCAGTTCTGCAAGGTCATGAGGGGATAGTAAATAGTGTTGCCTACAGTTTTGATGGACAGCATGTTGTATCGGGGGGTGGCGATCGAACAGTGCGTATTTGGGATATTAACAGTAGCAAAGTGCTGATGATCCTACAAGGTCATGAGTCTAATGTCACCTGTGTAGCCTGCAGTCCAAATGGGAAGATTATAGCGTCAGGAAGTTGGGATCATACCGTACGAATCTGGGAAGTGCCCAGTGGAAAACTCATTGCACGATTATGTAGTCACAACTATGGAATAGCAAAAAGTGTGGCATTTAGCCCTCAAGGTGACCGGGTTATATTAGGCAGTTTAGATAATACCGTGAGTATCTGGGAGATAGAGACTCAAAAAGAGCTTGCTTGCTTGCGGGGACATTTAATGGGCGTATGTTGCGTTCAATTCAGCGCCGATGGAAAGCGTGTGATATCGGGAAGTAATGATGGGACTGTGCGGTTTTGGGATATCCCGGAGGAGCCCTCTATTGTGAGGTCACTGGTAGATTTTCGCGGTAATTGCCTTGACATGAGCCCGGATGGGAAGTGGGTAGTATTGGGAAATGATGATGGTACTATAAGGATTTGTGAAGTACAAAATAGGAAGGAATGGGCGGTTCTCAGAGGAGATACAGGTCCTATTAATTGCGTTAAGTTTAGTCCGGATGGGCAGCAAGTTGTATCAGGTGGGCAAGATAACACAGTCCGAATTTGGGATGTAGCGCGTCGACAAGAGATCCGGTTATTGAAGGGCCACACACACCCCTATGTGTCGAGTGTACAGTACGATCCAAAAGGGACGTGTGTAGCATCGGTAAGTAATGATAACACGGTACGACTCTGGTCAGCTGTGACTGGAAAGGAACTCGCTGTGCTACAAGCGGATCAAGACACTGACATTGTGGGAAACGTAGCATTTAGCCAAGATGGAAAACGAATCCTATCGGGTGGTAGGAATAATAATGTTAGGATATGGGAGGTATCAACGGGAAAACTCTTGACACGTCTAGAGGGTTTTAAAAGAGTAGACAAGGCAGTTTTCTGTCCAAATGAGGAAGCGGTGGCAGTGGTTAGCTCGAATATCATAACTATCGTTAATGAGAAGAGTAAACAAAAGGTGTGCGTTATAGATTCACGAGAAGTTGGTGAGATTAATAATGTTCAGTTTGTGGGTGATGGGCAGAAGGTGATCGCCAGTGGGAGAGATACATTACAGGTTTGGGATATTGATAATAGGAAATGTCTTTACTGCTACCATGTTCATACGCAAATAGTGGATTATTCATATCACAACAATGGTTCATTGGTAATAATTTTTGTGGATGGAAGTGTAGAGTGCTGGCAATTCATTAGTAATGGGAACGATTATGAGTGGAAATTCAATTGGACGACTTATATTGACTGTCCCAATCTTTATGTTGAAGGACTGGTGATATCGAATGTCGTGGGGTTGAGCGATCAAAACCGTCGATTACTTGAACAGTGCGGAGCAGAAACAAAGTCTCGTTCCATAGAGCATACTGTCGCTTCGTCGGCAGAAAGGCCACTACTCCAAAAATCTGCATTGCCACCTCGTCCGACAGAAAAGAAGGAAATGAGTGAACCGTCTCGACCAGAAACTGTTCAAGAACAACACATAGGGGATGAGATTCAACGAGCTTCATCAACGAGGAAAAAATGGAGTGCAGCGAAGAAAACAGGAAGCCCAATTCACCAGAATAACAATAATAAAGCAAAAAGTGATAATACCGAGGATGAAGAAAAAGCTCGTCGTTGTGTGATCGCTTAGGCTTCAGTATTTATTTGATGAAACTCGCAATTTGTATTTCTATTGAGAGAATTGCGTTTTGAAATGCTCGGTAGGGTATTTCAAGGAGTAGATTAATTCAACAACCTGCGGAGAAAAATTATGCAAATGGAAAATATCGAGCGGATTAAATTATCTCAAGGACAATTATCTGTTTGGCAAACAGAAGAACATAATTTTATTCCTTTATCTGGATGCAAGGATCCTAATTATCGTGGAACTGTGGTGTTAGAAGACGAGGTGAATAACTTTTTAGATTCTGATGTACAAAAAGTTTTATTATTGGCTGGGCATTCGGGTGCAGGAAAAAGTTTGTATACACAAGGTCTTATTACACGTTTGTGGCAAAATTATCGTGAAGGACAGCCTATTCCTTTGTGGATTGCTCTGCCGGATTGCAAAAATCCTGAACAACGTGCCATTGAGGAAACTCTCGAAAAATGCGGGTTTAATGCAGCTCAAATCGAAGAATTAAGGAACACTCAAAAATTTATTTTTATTTTCGATGCCTACGATGAGATTCATTGTTTAAAAAATCTTAGCGTCACTAATCGATTATCTCGATGGAAAGCCAAAACAATTATTACGTGTAGACATGAATACTTATATTCGCTGGATAATTTTCGAAATCTCTTTGCTTGGTATGAGAGTGGTAAACCAAACTATTTAGCGAGTGCAGTCCTGTATGTGAAACCTTTTAATGCTGAGCAAATTGAGCAATATGTTAGGCAATATATTACTCAACATCCCGACAGCGAATGGCAGCAGTGGGAGCAATATTCTCAAGCACTGGATGCGATCCCGGGTATTTATGAACTTATTAAAACACCTTTTGTATTAAAGTTGGCTGTAGAAGCGCTACCGGATATTGCAAAACGTTATAGTGATAAAGAAAGTCAGACAGAAAATAAAGACTTAACTCGTGCGGTATTATATGATGTATTTGTCAGACAGTGGTTTTTACGTCAAGAACTTAAATTAAAAGCAAATAACACGATTCCTAAAACCGAAAATATTCAAACGGATATGTGGAATTATGTCAAATCTTTGGCTCAGTTAATGCATGAACGAAAAGTTTCTCAAGTTTATTATAATCCAGATGATGATAATGTTTTTGATGATGAGGCTGAAGAAAATCCATTTGCTCGATTTTTTGATCCCAGCCTGCCACGCACACAGATTTTTATGCGATCATGTTTGCTTCGTGAAATGAGTCCAAAGCATTATGCTTTTGTACACGCATCATTGTTAGAATATTTTTTAACCCGCGACTTGTATGATGCTACAAAAAAAACAGAAAAACTTGTAATAAAAGAAGAAAAAGAAGCACCGAAAAGGAAATCGGATTATTTTAACGAACGCTTGCTAGTTGAAGAAAATCAGGTTATTCAGTTTTTATCGGATCGAGTCGATGAAGATAGTCAATTTAAACAAGAGATGTTAGATCGTGTACAAGCTTCTAAAAACAAACCAGAAAATGCAAATGGTGCAGCAAATGCGATGACTATTTTAGTCAGAGCAGGTGTGCAATTTAATGGTGCTGATTTGTCAGGCATTCAAATAGAAGGCGGAAATATTAGTGGTGGTTATTTTGACCGAGCAAACTTATTCAACGCCAATTTAAGGAATACCAAAATGCATCATGTTTGGTTAAGGGATGCCAATGTAGAAAAATGTCAGCTTGCAGGGGTTAATTTTGGGGAATATCCGTGGTTTAAGCAAAATGCTGAAATTAAAAGTTTTGATTATCGTGAAGATTTACAGCGTCTCGTTACTACAAATGGTAATGAAATTATACTTTGGGATTCTGTGACCGGAGAGCAATTAATCATTTTACAAGGTCATGAAGATAAAATCACCAGCGTACAGTTTAATCTCGATGGAAAACAATTGGTCTCAGGAAGTTGGGATCACACGGTGCGAATTTGGGATTTGGAAACCAACACGGTAAAAATCATTTTCAAAGGACATAATAAATGGGTGCAAAGTGTCGCTTTTAGTCCTGATGGAAAACGAGTCGTATCGGGAAGTTATGATCATACTATAAAAATATGGGAAATATTCTCCAAAAAGGAAATTGCTACTTTAGAGGGACATCAAGATTATGTAAATTGTGTACGCTTTAGTCCGAATGGTGAACTCGTGGTGTCTGGAAGTCAGGATAAAACTGTACGCGTGTGGGAGCTAAGAAGCAAAAAAGCGATTGCGATTTTTGAAGGGCACGAGTGGTGGGTACACTGTGTAGCTTTCAGTCCTGATGGATGTAGAGTGGTGTCAGGAAGTTTGGATAAAACGGTTAGACTTTGGGAAATTGCTAGCAAAGAAGCAATATCCGTACTACAAGGCCACGAAGGTGGTGTGAATAGTGTGCAATTTAGTGCTGATGGTGTACGTGTATTATCGGCGAGTGAAGATAAAACTATTCGAATTTGGGAAGTATCAAGTGGAGATACTGTAGCGGTATTAAGAGGACATGATGCAAATGTCTTAAATGTACAATTTAGTGCTGATGGTGAGCGTGTAGTGTCTGGTAGTGCCGATAAAACCATCAGAATATGGGATATTGCTAGTGGTCGATATCCAGCGCGCCTGCGAGGACATGATAAAAAAGTAAATACTCTTCAGATCAGTCCAGAAGGTGGACAGGTACTTTCTGGCAGTTTAGATAAAACAATTCGAATCACCGATCTAAAAACCGGAAAAATGCTTCTTCAATTTAATGGCCATCAAAATAGTGTAGATTGCGTGGCGTATCGAAGTGATGGAAAACAATTTGTGTCAGGTGGTGGAGACAGTGTCGTTAAAATTTGGGACAGCACAAGTTGCAAAGCAAAAAAAATATTGCGGGGTCATAAAAGTACGGTGAGTTGTGTGGCATATAGCCATGATGGTGAGTGGCTTGTGTCAGGCAGTCAAGACAAATCTGTCAGAGTATGGAATTTGAACACTGGAAGAGAGCATGCTCAACTAAAAGGTCATGATCGCACAGTCACTTGTGTTGCCTTTCATCCAAAACGAAATCAAGTGGTTTCTGGTGGTGGTGACAAAAAAGTTAAAATCTGGTCTATCGATGGTGGTGATCCAGTGGCTATATTAAGTGGTCATAAAGAGACGGTGTTGTGTGTGCAGTATAGTTCGGAAGGAGAGTGTTTGGCTTCTGGAAGTGCAGACAAGACAATACAAATTTGGGATGCGAAGAGTGGAAATTCCATTGCAGTTCTACAAGGTCATGAAAATATGGTGAACAGTGTGCAATTTTGTGTGGGTGCTAAATATATAGTTTCTGGAAGTGAAGATATGACCATTCGAGTATGGAATATTTCTGCCGCTCAATGTTTTTCAGTACATAAATTACATGCACGCATTGGCAATTTTTCAATTCGACCTGAAGGTTTATTGGTCGTTGGTTTGGAAGATGGAAGTATTGAATGTTGGCAAAACAAAGATTATGAAACTGATGCACACTGGAATTTACAATGGTCTACGGATATTGATAGTCGTGGTCTTTGTGTAGAAAGTCTTAAAACCATGGATGCCATAGGATTAAGTGATAAGAATCGGAGACTATTAGAGCAACGCGGTGCAGATGTAAAAGCAGAATTAGTCTCTAGTGTTGCAAAACGTAGCGGAAGTCCAATTCACAAGCATTCTTCGGTTGCAACAGATCTTGCTCAGAATGTGAATAAAAAATGATATAATCAAAAATATCTAATATTATATACCTATGCAATGTATTACTGAGTAATATTGAAATTAATTTTTATCCATTTGTATCCAAAGATTATTCAAGTGAAAAAGATTTGCTTTGCTCAACATTATTTTCTCGTGAAGATTGATGCACGGGACTTCCTGTTCTCTTAGCAACATCTGATGTTAACTCTGCTGATATTCTATCAGGGTTTACTTCGGGTTTTAGATCGATTAGGGCACCTCGTTGCTCCAACATTCTACGGTTTTGATTGCTCAATCCTATTACTTTTGATACACGTAATCCTTCGGCATTTAACTCACGACTATCAATATCAGTCGACCAAGATAATTGCCAACGATAATTAAGGTCATCTCCTGTATTTTTATAGCATTCTAAACTTCCATCTAAAAACCCTACCACTAGTAAACCATTGGCATGGTATGAAAAATCCTGTATTTTATTATGGAATTTCAGCGATGTTATAGTTTGCCCATTAGCAATATTCCATATACGAATAGTCATATCCTCGCTCCCAGATATCACTCGTGTACCATCCAGGGCAAACTGAGCTCCCACTATTTTATCTTTATGTCCACACAATTTGCTAATGCATTTTGCAGTCTCAACATCCCAAATCCGAAGCGTATTATCATCACTTCCTGATAGTACGTACATTCCATCGGGACTGAATTGGACACTACTTATACCCTTTTTATGCCTATGCAAAAGTCTAATCTGACTTTCTTTAATTTTATGTGAATATCTTTTTTCTGGAGTTGGTTCGCTAGCTATAGATAACAACTTATAATTTGAAAATCCGTAAGTTTCTCTCAATAGGTCATAACCTATAATTTTTTTGTCTACCAACAACATATGGACAATTTGCCGGGGCTGTTCAGCAACGAAGGAATCTTTAATTTCTATTTCCTTTCCCCAGGCTTTTTCCTTCCACACATATAATGTAATATTAGAAAATTTAGCATATAGCAAAGCACTCTTGTAACCTAGCCTTAAATTTTCTCTGTAAGCCAAAATATACTTTCGAAATATAGCTTCTTGTTTACAATAGGCTATAATTCTTAGACCTACTTGCTCGCGTATGTTATCTAAAATATTTCGATCCTGATAAGCTTGATAAAGCTCATCAAACTCAGGTGTTCGTTGAAGATCATTGTTCTCGAAAGCACGATATATTTCTTTTGATAACGATTTTCGTACTGCTTCAACATTTGCTAAGGGTAATAAAACACCGATCACTTCTTCCCTTGTTGTACCCAAAGTAATAAAAAATGCTATCGCAGTTGCCTAATTCTTCATCTTCAAATTCAACATTCAAACTTGTATCAGGAATCTTAGCAAAAAAATAATGGCATATTAGTTTTTTAAAAGAGCTACTAATCTCTAATCCTTTTTCCACATCCCAGATACGCACAGTATTATCACGACTACCCGAAACGATTCGTTTCCCATCCATACTAAATGCAACACAACTTACTGCCTTTTCATGTCCGTGGAGCACAGCTTTCAATTTCAATGAGCTCGTTTCCCATAACTTGACGGTATTTTCAAATCCATTCGATACTACAAAACTACTATTAAAATTAATGTGTATCGTTTTGCCTAAAGCTATCAGATTATCGCCTGTTTTAGGCACCGTGTTTAGCTCATTGGTTTTTTGCCAATTCCAAACTTCCCAGATACGCAACGTGTTACCACCAGATATCACATATTTTCCATTCGGACTGAGAGGTACACGATCAATATTTTTATGCTCGCGTAATAAAGCGATTTCTTTTCCACTAGCAACGTCCCAGATTCTTTTATCGCTAGCCGCAGAAGAAATTATCCAGTTTCCATCTAGACTAAATGTTACATTCCCAATAGATGAATTATGTCCACATGAGCGTGCAGGAGAAAAGCCGCTTGCAATATCCCACACACGTACTGTTTTATCTTCACTTCCTGACAGAATTTGTTTTCCGTCTGATGTGAATGCAACTCCCATAACTGATCCTTTGTGTCCTTGCAGTAGAGCGATCTGTTTTCTACTTCTCAGCTCCCAGACCCCTACAGTATTATCTCGATTTCCTGCCACCACCAATTCTCCATCTGGGCTAAAAGCAACTGCATATATTATTTTGCGGTTCACTGGAATAACGATCTCTTTTCCTCCCGACAAATCCCAGACTCGTACTGTTTCATCCCAACTTCCGGATACCACTCGTTTACCATCCGGACTGAATTGGACACTCGTTATAGAATGTGAATGTCCTGTTAGTTCAATTATTTTTTTCCTAATGTTCCATTCCCAGATTGATATAATTCCATCGCTACTTGCTGACACAACACGCCTTCCATTCGGACTAAACTTTACACAGGTTATAGATGACATCTCATCATCGAGTCCTTCTCCAGATAGAACAGCAAGCTCTTTCCCACTTGTGCTATCCCAGACCCTTATGGTGTTATCGTTACTTCCTGACACCACCTTCTTTCCATCATAGTTAAAAGAAACACAATTCACATTAGCGGTATGTTCTTCGAATACCAAAATTTCCTTTTTACCATCCATTTCACAAATTCGAACTGTATTATCCATTCCACCTGATGCTACATATTTTCCATCTGGACTTAGAGCTACACAATTTAGCGTATGTTTACTTTCTGTTTGCCAACTGAATGTGGACAATTGCTCAAATGTATTTATATCCCAGAGAACAATTTTATTACCACATGCAATCACAACACGTTGTAAGTCACCTCGAAAATCAATACCACCTTTAATGTTCTCATGTTCACACCAAAGATACTCTCCGAAATTGATTCCATCTAAGTGGCTATTTTCTAAATTCGCCTCTTTTAACCAGACATGAAACATCTGGACGTTACTCAATTCAGTCTTAGATAAATCCGCATTATCAAAATATCCGCCACTGATATCTGAGTTCGATATTTTAATGCCGGATAAATTTGCGCCATTAAAGCTAACTCCAGCACTGACTAATGCAGTAATAGCATTCGCCGCACCGATCGCATATTGTTCACTTTTTTTAGAGGCTTCTAATACTGCTAACATCTTTTGTTTAAAGGCTTCACTCATCTCGATGCGATCCGCTATAAATCGGATGGAATTTTTTTCTTTAGCAAATAGGCGTTGATGGATTCCACCGCGAGGTTGATTGATTTTGCGAGGTAATTCATCACTATTATCACTGATATTTTGAGGCACTTTTTCTGCTTCACTCGCGATGACATTATGTTGTGCAGTAGATTCATGTTCTTGTATTTCTTCATACATCGCTCTGGTGGCAAAATATTCGATCATGGATGCATGAACAAATCCGTAATGATAGTTACCCACTCTTTTTAAAGGGCATGCAGATCTCAAGACTTCAGTTTCTTCATTGAAAAAACCTTCCCAGGTTGTGGTTTGCATGTGTTTTCCAAATAAACGTCCCCGCCCTTTTTGTCCCTGATAGGGAATGACACTGACTTCTTTAGCATGCATCTGTTGCGCCAATCTTTTACAATAATCCCAAAATTGCTGTTTGGTTTTAGCTTCCGTGTCGGTTAAAAGTCCCGCAATACTTAATTTTTTAACTTGTCGTGTAAACCATCGCTCAATAAAGACATCGTATAATTTCGCTTGTGTCATCTTCTCATCATTGACTTGACTCGCTAAAATCTCTGGCAAGGCTTCCACGGCACAATGCAATAAAAAAGGGGTGGTCATTAAATCCACTAATCCAGGGACTTTCGCAAAATCCTCTTCAAGGATTTTATGGTCAGCATGTAATGCCTGATATTGCTTAACATACGCAGTGATCTGTTCTTTCGAAAAGGGGGCAATATGCAAACGTCGCAGCAACTGTGGTAAACGCCTCTCCCCATTAAACGGCATAAAATATTTATCGGGATCTTTTTGATAATACAAAGCTTGTGATCGACAGGTGATGAGGACTTTGGCAGCCCATTTATCCCATTTGTTAGTCACATAGCAGTTTTGAAACTGATGCAATTCATCATAACCATCCACCAAAAAAATGAATCTTTCTTTGGCTTTCATTTCTGTAATTTGGGAATCATCAAATCCGTACTTTTTAAGCACTTCTTCAGCCGCGCTTTCAAAGGGATTATCGAGTTCAGGCAATGGAATCCACAAGGGGATGGGGTCTCCCGATTTATAGTGTTTCCACAATTGCTGATACAGTTGCTGTGAAAACACGCTTTTACCGGAACCTGTGTCACCCATTAATAACATCACTTTAGGATTATTGGTATTGTTTTCATCAAATACAAAGAATTGTTTTAATTTATCTGCTAAATCAAAGGACTCTTCCTCAGGATTGGTTGTGAATTTAGCATGAAGGGGAATATAAAGCGGATTGTTATCAGAGGTCATTAGAAACTTTTCTTTCAAATCACGTATATATCCTTCATAGGTGAGTTCCATAATGATATTCTCCTTTATGTGCAGTTGGTTCTAGGATAACAGCACCTCAATTCCATGAAAAGCAAATTTTTAGAAACTTTTGAATTGTAGCTTGGTCGATTCGAAACTGAGCATAGACGGTGTACATAAGGTTTCATCTTCTTCGACAATATGCTAAGTTTCTCCTTAAGGTATAATTAGGAGTATATTTCATGGAAGAAGGTTACGAATTTACATTAGCAATGATGAGAAGAACGATATTAGAGCAGACTGATATCAATGCATTGTATATACCTCTTCAGGGAAAACATACTACCAACTTGGATGAAGAACCATTTGATTTAGCAGAAAAGATAAATTCTTTTTTTGTAGTTGATAAAATATCTGTAAATGATCCGAAAGTCATGTTGTTGATGGGTGATACTGGATCGGGAAAAAGTATGTTTACACAACAGTTGCATCAACAGTTGTGGAGAGCTTATAAAATAGGTGATCCGATACCACTTTGGATTCCATTGCCAGAATTATTAAATCCTTTTGAAGGTGCGGTAGAAGAAGTTCTGAAAAATTATGAATTTTCGGAATCCCAAATAGGAGATATGAAAGTGAAGGAAAGATTTATATTTATCGTCGATGGCTATGATGAGTGTCATCAATTTCAAAATTGTTATGTGACTAACAAATGGGATAAATGGGCTGTCAAAGTCCTCATCACGTGTCGATCTCAAGCGTTATATTATCAAAAAGATCCAGATAAGTATTTTGTGCCCTTTGATGGTGAAAAAAGATTGGCGTGGTCGTTGAGAAAATTACACATTGCACCCTTTTCTCTGGATCAAATAAAAGCATATCTGGAAGCACATAATCGCTGGAACTCAGCTCAAGACCAATATGAAAGTCGTGATGTTGAGTTACATAAGAAAAACAACCAACATAGCTCTGCTGCTGTCACACGAAAAACACAAGATCAAGAATCAGCCTCCGTTGTCACACCGAATATGATGCTGGATCCAGAAATTAAAGTAGAGGATTTCGATAAAATTCCAGGACTTAAAGAATTAATCACCACACCGTTTTTACTACATCTTTCGGTAGAAGCATTGCCGGATATATTAGCGAACTTAGGCACAGAAGAAGAGAATCCGAAAATGACACAAGCGAAATTATATGATGTATTTGTTGAGCAGTGGATTGCTCGACAAATCAAAAAAATACGAGCAGCCAATATTGTCATCCCCGGTTTGACCCTGAATTCAGAAATAAAACAACAATTTTGGCACTACTGCAAAAGGTTAGCACAACAAATGCACATCAATGAAATAACAGTGATTCCGTATTCCGAAAAAACAGTTCGAGGGCGATTATTTGGTCAATCCGAGAAAAAAAATATCTGGGATGTTTTTTTAACGAAGATACCGAAATTTTAAGATCCGCATGTCCCTTGAAAAGAATAGGAGATCATCATTACGGTTTCATTCACGCATCATTTGCAGAATATTTTGCGACTAGGGCGATGTACGAAGAGATACAAGAGCAAGAAGAGATAGAAGAACCTCAAAGGGAAAACAAAGATAAAGAAGAAAAAGAAAACGGGTCAGAAAGTACAGATACAAAAAAACCTAAGGGAGGAATCCACGAACGGGTATTTTCTAAAGAGCGGCAAACTATCCAGTTTATGGCAGATCGAGTTGAGATGAGTAAGATGTTTAAACAAAAAATGTTATCAATCTTAGAGAGTTCGAAAAATGATATTCTATATTCTATAGGCGCCGCTAATGCTATTACTGTGTTAGTTAGAGCTGGAGTTACGTTTAATGGTAAAAATTTATCAGGAATCAAAGTTTCAGGTGCAGATATAAGTGGTGGATTTTTCGATCAAGCTGATTTATCTAATGCAAATTTAAATGATACAAAAATGCGTAATGTGCGGTTGTGTAAAGCAAATTTAGATGGGTGTTTAATGGAAGGAGTTAATTTTGGAGAATATCCATCGTTTGCACATAAGCACCCAGTTCATTCTTTTAAGTACCGTGAAGATACACATCGTCTTTTAATAGCGGGTGATGAGATTATAACGCAATGGGATACTAATACTGGTGAAAAACTAAAGACATTTGATATTAATCATTATATGAGGTATGTGACATTCGATTCTACAGGTGACATAGCTGTGCATGGAAATGGTGATCATCAGATACGGATAATTGACCTTTCCAGTGGAGAAATTGGTGAATTACTTGGTCATGAAGGTCAAGTGGAATGTATTTCTATCAGCCCAACAGGTAACTATATAGCATCTGGTAGTAATGATAATGCGGTTCGAATCTGGAGTAACTTTAATCAAGATTCATGCATATTATTGAAGGGGCATGAAAATAGTGTTGATTGTTTACAGTTTAGCCACGATGGAGAATTGCTTGCATCTGGCAGTAATGATCATTCTGTGAGAATTTGGTTTGTATCAACTGCTAAAATCAAATGCGTGTTTACAATGCATACTCAGTTTGTTGCATGTATTGCATTCAGTCAAAATAGACCATGGGTTATTTCAGGAAGTGAATCTGAGATTCTCATTTGGGAAATGAACAGATGTGAATTGATATATAGACTAGAACAACCAAGCTTCCAACTTCTAAGCATAGCATTTAGTTCAAATAGTGAATATGTGTTATGTAGTGGTAGGGATGAGAAAATAATGTTGTACGAAGTTATGAGTGGAAAGAAGATTGATGAATTGAGAGGGCACAACGAATATGTGTCTCAGGTTTCATTTAGTTTAAATGGGGATCGAATTATTTCTGGTAGCTACGATGGAACTGTACGTTTTTGGGAATTCGATAAGGAGCGCATCTCTGTTCGTGCGGGTCATAACAAAAAAGTGGATCGTATTGCATTTAGCTTAAATGGTGAACTCGTCATTTCATTGGATGAGAATTCATCGGTACGGATCTGGGAAACGATGATTGGTAAATCGGTAAAGATAATGCAGATAGATCATATATCAGGTGTTGCTTTTAATGCAGATGGGGAGTTTGCTTTATTGGCTGGCAATAGTTCACTTGGAATCTGTGAAGTAAAAAGTCAACAAGACCCTAATATGACGCATAATCTTGATGATCATATGTACGGTGCTACATTTAGTTCGGATGGAAACTGGGTTGCTTATTGTATACCAGCAAGTGATGAAATCATAATTCGAGAGGTAGGAATATGGAAAGTAAAAGCTCGACTACAATGTGAAAAGAGTAAAGAAATAAATTGTTTATCGTTTAGTCCAAATGGCGATCGTGTAGTAGCAGGGAGTGCTTCCGAACAAGGATTTCGTATTCAATTGCGAATTTGGAATATCAGTAATGGTAATATGGTAAGCATACGCCCAGGTCACGAAGGTTTTATTCGCCAAGCAATATTTAGCCCAGATGGAGAAAGTGTATTGTCTGTGAGTCAAGACTCGATACGAATATGTAATATTAAGTCTGCTAGAAATTTCAGAATTGAATCACATAGACCTATGAAGAATGGAAAAGACATGGTTGTAATTAAGGGAAATAAAATACAAAGAGCTTTATTTAGTCCTGATGCAACTCAAATAATATCTCTCAATGAAAATATGGTGCAAGTATGGAATATTAGTGATGCTCAGTGTGTGAATGAGCTGAAATTATTTAACAATGCAAATTATTTTTCGTATCATTCTAGTGGTCATTTGATAATCGGTTTTACAGATGGATGTTTAGAATGTTATCAAAATTTAGGTAAAAATCGTGATTATAAATGGCAATTACGATGGTCTTCAGATAAATTAAGTAGTATACTGGTAGTAGACGGATTAAGTGTAAAAAATGCCCTAAATTTGGATGATCAAAATAGACGAATGTTAGAGCAACGTGGTGCGATAGTAGATGAAAAAGTAGAACTACATTCAAATGCCTTATCTAAGGTAATAGTTCAACGTGCAGGAAGTCCAATTCACCGTAAACCTGACTCACCACATTTTCAACAAAATCAAACTGTCGTAGATCTTTCTGAAGATGACCAAGAATTCGAAGAGCGATCAGATTCAGTAATCGCTCAGCATAATGATGATCGAAGTGAAGAAATAAATGATATGGAAAAGGATAAAAAAGAGTGCCATTGTTGTGTAATTATTTAACTTTTGTAGTACTTTGTAGCAAAGTGCAGCAATGTTTGATTCTGAGGTAAAATTATTGGATCAACTATGTCGATCAGGAAGCTAAAAAAGAGTTGAAGTGATTAATGAAATTAAATGGTGGGCAATATGGAATTCAAAATGCTAAATATCGAGTGCATAAAACAATCTGCAATAGAAGTTTCAAATAACGAATTATATATTCCGCTGCAGGGTAAACACACATCAAATTCTGATGAAGAACCTTTTGATTTAGCAGAAAAGATAAATTCTTTTTTTGTATTTGATAAAATATCTATAAACGATCCGAAAGTCATGTTGTTGATGGGTGATGCCGGATCGGGAAAAAGTATGTTTTCACAACAACTGTATCAGCAATTGTGGAAACGATATAAATCGGGAGACCCGATACCGTTGTGGATTCCATTACCTGAATTAGAAAATCCTTTTGAAAGCGCTGTGGAAGAAGTATTAAAGAAATACGAATATTCGGAATCACAAATTGCAGAGATGAAGGAGAAAGAACGATTTTTATTTATCGTGGATGGCTATGATGAGTGTCATCAATTTCAAAATTGTTATGTGACCAACAAATGGGATAAATGGGACGCCAAAGTCCTCATCACCTGTCGATCCCAAGCCTTGTATTATCAAAAAGATCCTGATAAATATTTTATGCCATTTAATGAGGAGAGAAGGTTACCTCTGTTGCTGCGACGTTTGTATATTGCCTCCTTTTCCAAAGAACAGATCAGTGCCTATGTTAAGCAATATCAGGCATTACATGCTGACCATAAAATTGTTGAAGAGGATTTTGCGAAAGTCCCTGGATTAGTAGATTTAATGACTACCCCCTTTTTATTGCATTGTGCCGTGGAAGCCTTGCCAGAGATTTTAGCGAGTCAAGTGAATGATGAGAAGATGACGCAAGCGAAATTGTACGATGTCTTTATTGAGCAATGGTTCACACGACAAGTGAAAAAATTAAGCGTAGCGGGGCTTTTAACCGACACGGAAGCAAAAACCAAACAATTATTTTGGGATTATTGTAAAAAGTTAGCGCAAAACATGCATGAGCAAGAAGTCAGTGTCATTCCATATCAGAAACAAAAAGTGGGTGGTCGATTATTTGGAAAACCAGTGCAAACCACTACCTGGGAACGTTTTTTCAATGAACATACTGAAGTGTTGAGATCGTCCTGTCCTTTAAAAAGAGTGGGTGACCATCATTACGGATTTATTCATGCATCCATGATCGAATATTTTGCCACCCGTGCGATGTATGAAGAAATACAAGAATACGAATCTTATGCACAACATCCTGTCATCGCGAGTGAGGCTCCACAATCTAGTGAAATGCTCAGCAACTCTAGATCGCTTCGCACTGCTCACGATGATGGTGATGAACCACCTCGCAAAATCAATCAACCTCGCGGTGGAATCCATCAACGCCTATTTGCTAAAGAAAAAAATTCCATCCGATTTATAGCGGATCGCATCGAGATGAGTGAAGCCTTTAAACAAAAGATGTTAGCAGTATTAGAAGCCTCTAAAAAAAGTGAACAATATGCTATCGGTGCAGCCAATGCTATTACAGCCTTAGTCAAAGCAAAGGTCACATTTAATCGTCAGAATTTATCGGGAATAAAAATCTCAGGTGCCGATATCAGCGGTGGATATTTTGATCAAGCGGATTTATCAGCTGCAGATTTACGTCTTACGCAGATGCGGAATGTTTGGATGAGAGAAGCCAATATAGAAGGGAGCAATGTAGAAGGTATCAATTTTGGAGAATATCCATCGTTTGACATTTTGCAAGATGATATAGGAAAGTGTTTTGATTATCGAGAGGACCTGAACCGCCTTGTGACCATAAGCGGCATGCTTATACTTTGGGATACGATCAAGTATGAGAAATTGTGTGAATCAAAGAGTACAGAAGAGTATGTTACTTGTGTGCAATTTAGCCCAGATGGAAAGTTTGTAGTTTCAGGAACTCAAGGTGAAGGTGCAATGATACAACTATGGAAGACAGACAATTTGGAAGAAATTGCGTTACTAAAAGGCCATACAGGTATCGTGGAGAGTGTAGCGTTCAGTCCTGATGGAGAAAATGTGGTATCAGGAAGTTATGATAAGACTGTACGAATATGGAATGTAAGGAAGGCTGAACTGAGACTTAATTTGATTGGGCATGAGGACTGTGTGAATAGTGTGCAATTTAGCTCCGATGGAGAGTGGGTAGTATCAGGTAGCAGTGATGGAACAATTCGAATTTGGGCTGTCGCTAGCGGGGACTTGATTGGATTAATTAGACCAGACGGTGTGAATCCGGAAGTTCATAGCGTACAGTTCAGTTCAGACGCAAGGCGGATTGTATCTGATTGCGGTAGTTCAGTACAACTGTGGGATGTGGAGAGTAAAAAATTAATTGCTACCTTTCATGGTCACGAAAGTCAAGTGAACAGTGTCGCATTCAGCCCAGAGGGTGATAGGGTAGTTTCCGGAAGTGAAGACTATACGGTTCGTGTTTGGGACACTATCAGTCAGAAAGTACTGTTAGTATTGCGTGGACATGGAAACATCGTGAACAATGTCCAATTCGGACATAATGGGAAACGAGTAATTTCAGGAAGTAGTGATAAGACTCTACGAATCTGGGATGTTGAAGGTGAGCAATTAACAGTGCGTACTTGGGGACATAAAGGAAGTATTCATAATATTCAACATAGTCCGGATGGGAGGCTGATGGCGTCGTCAAGTCAAGGCTCTACTTTACGAATCAGTGAAGTGGCAAGTGGAAAAGAATGTATCATGTTAGGGAGGCATGATGGTGAAGTGTATAGCATACAGTTTAGCTTTGATGGGAAATTGGTAGTTTCAGGTGGTGTAGATGGCATTGTTCGACTTTGGGAGATAGAAAGCGGGAGGCTACTAAGAGAGCTTATAGGGCATAAGAGTTTAGTGCGGTGTGTAGTATTTAGTCTCGATGGCAAGAGATTGGTATCGGGAAGTGGTGCGGATGAGGGTCATGCTGATAATTCTATTCGGCTCTGGGAGATAAATAGTGGAAAGGAACTGATGAGCTTTCAAGGTCACGAGAAAACTGTGTTGAGGGTGGCTTTTAGCCATGATGGCAATCGAGTTTTTTCAGCAAGTTTAGATAATACGCTGCGTGTTTGGGAAGTATCCAGTGGAAGAGAGCTTGGTCGATGGGATTGTAAAGGTAGTGTATTTGGTTTTTCTTTTAGTTCATACGGCGATTATGCAGCTTGCTATCAATTTATTTCTGGAGATCCTGAACTGTGTATTGTTGAAATGGGGAATGGTGCAACGATTTTTGAAATGCCCTCAGAACTATATATAGTTGGTTTTGAATTTATAGGAGATAATCAGCATATAATAATTTGTTTGCATAAAACGATACAAATTTGGGACATCGCTAACAGGCAATGTATCAAGGTTTGGAACTTTCATGACATTGTGACAATTTTTTCCTATCATCCTAATGGTAATTTAATAGTAGGTTTTTATGATCACAGTATAGAATGCTGGCAATTAACTGTTGAAAAGAATATTGTTCACATGCAGTTGCAATGGTCAACCAATATCGATAGTTCTACCTTCTATGTTGAAGGACTGAGAATTTCTCATCTGATCGGATTGAGTGATCAAAATCGTCGATTGTTGGAGCAACGAGGTGCGAATCTAGATGCGAAAGCACAACTAAATTCAAATTCTTTAACAAAGTTAATCATGCAGCGAGCAGGAAGTCCAATTCACCATAAGCCTGACTTACAACGTCTACAACGAGAGCAACCTATTGTAGTTCTTTCTGAAGAAGACCCAGAATTAAAAGAGCTTACCGATCAGGATATCATGCTGCAAAATAGAGGTGAAATTGAAGAAAAAAATGATATGGATAAGGATACGAGAAGATGCCATCGTTGTGTAATTATTTAACTCTAGTAAAGTTTTGCAGCGAAGGGGAAGGAAATCACTGCTCTAATAGATTTCACAGGGGTAGATAACGAAGAAAGTATTGTAATATGTTCTCTCTTAAGTAACAATTAGATCAACATTTTTGCTTATTCATTTCAACAAACAGCAAGGAGATAAACTATGTTAGGAAGACCCGATGAACTACCTGCTCATATACAAGAAAAAATCCGTCTCTTATGTGTAAAGCAAGCATCCGATGTTTCTCTGCAAGATGACTATGGCCTTTATATTCCACCCAGTGCGACTCTTACACAATATTCTAAGAGCAGTTTCGATTTAACAGGTGCTGTGAATGATTTTATCGAAGGTGATAAAATTTTGATGTTAATTTTAGGTGAATCAGGTTCTGGAAAAAGTTTTTTTGGTCAAGCCCTGATTAAACGTAAATCGGAAATGTTTCATCCCGGTGATCGTATTCCACTTTTTATCTCCTTACCTTCATTACGAAACCCTAAAACCAATCTGATGTATGAAGCTTTAGGAAATCACGGATTTACGAAAGAAGAAGTGGATTTATTATGCACTACTCAAAAATTTCTATTGATCTTCGATGCTTATGATGAAATTAACGGCTTTGATAATTTGTATACCACTAACAAATTAGAAGTCTGGGATGCAAAAATAATGATTACGTGTCGTCCCTCTTATTTGGCACAAGATGCTAATTATAAGCGATTTTTCATGCCTTTTAAAATGCAAAAACCGCTTGCAGCTGCCTTTCAAGAATTATTTGTTGCACCCTTTGTGCGTGGTCAGGTTGAACAATATATTGCGCAATATCTTACTGTTAAAGCTGAAGATTTACGTAATGAGATCATGGTACGTGATGATTTTTCGAATGTCTGGCTTTTACCACAAACCTATAAAGAATGGATTGAAAAAATACCTGGGCTCAAAGAATTATCGAGTCAACCTTTTTTACTGCGTATTACGATGGATGTTTTACCGGAGGTCGTTGTTGAATTTCAATCTTTTCAGGATGGTGAAGATAAATACCGCATGACACAAGCAAAACTATACGATAATTTTGTTAAACAATGGTTTACGCGTCAAGAAAATAAATTAATAGGATCGGGTGAAAGCGTTGGGCGCTCCTTTCAAAAAGATTGTATGTCATACGCAAAAAATCTTGCCAAGAAAATGCATGAACAGAATCTCATGGTCGTTTATTATGAAGATAATGCCTCCATCGATGACGCTTTTGGAGATGGAGAAGAACCTCAACAAGATGACGCTTTGAAACAATGGGCTGTATTTTTCAGTGATGAAACGATCACTCAAGATAAGGGCAGTGAAGAAAAGCGTCAAAATCGAATAAGAGCACGCAGGGCTTGTTTACTTAAAAAAGTAGGTGAGAATCAATGGTCATTTATTCATGCATCTTTACGTGATTATTTCTTTACATTGACGATTGCTGGTCCACAGAGCAGACCTAACTTGCTTCAGCTAAATGCCCCACAAGAACCGGCAGTACAAGCCCTTCCTGCTAAACACAGAGTCGTTGGACGGTTTTGCTTAATGAATCGATTTGAAAAACCCGAAGCCGAAGAATTATTGCGTGAAGAAGGGATTAACCTTATATTTGAACCACAGGCTGATCGACAAAAGGTTGTTTTAGGAAAAGGAAATTTTGGAAAATTTAGAGTCGCTAGAAATCTGATTAATCATAGATTTGTGGGTGTAAAAAAAATACGAGGAGAATCGCATATCCAAGATTCCTTGCGTGAAGCTGAAATCCAACGAGAACTCTCCGGATTGCCCAACGTAATGCCCATTTGGGATACAGCAATCATTAAAAGTAAAAAGTCTCAAGAAGATGTGCTACTACAATTTATGCCACTGGCAGGTTTTGGTAATGGTGAAGAGTTGCGCAAATTATTACCACATATACAGGATAATGCGCTCAAACAAAAATTTCTAATACACATTTTCAAGAGTTCATTGATAGGTGTAAAAGGAATGCACAGTCGGCGAGTTCGTCATCTAGACATGAAACCATCCAATCTTATGCTGGATTGTCGAGGTACGGTTTATATCATTGATTTTGGTTGTGCTCATCGTGAATACAGTAACAAAGATGATGCGCTACTGTCTGGTGGAATTGGAGATATCCGTTATTTTCCTCCTGATCGTTTAGCCTTTTTGAGAAAAAAAAATATTGGCAATCTGAAACCCTTTGATCGATATGAAATATCGGATACGTTTGATGGTGAAAAAGCAGATATGTGGGCTTTAGGTCTCTCAATGCTCGAATTGTATGTGGGGAACTGCTATTTTCTGAGAGGTGTTGAATTTGATTTTTATTGGAAGTTGGAGAATTGGAATAGTGAATTTTTTACTAAGACTTTCGAAAATTTGCAAGAATGGAGTAATCCTACTGAAAATAGCCTACTAAGCTTAATTAAAAGGTTACTTCATGTAGTGAGTTCACAACGCTCAACTGCAGCAGAGGCATTAAATCATCCTTTATTTTCCGAGAAAAGCAATCAATTAACTGAAGATGAGCTTAGACGGTTAATGTTAGATTTGATTAAAGTGAAGGCTGATCTTTCACGACCCGCGGTATTACCGGTTGTTAATACTAATTTTGATCCAAACAATGCTGAAGTAAGCGCTGATCATCCTCCTATATATCTATAATAATGTGATATTCTACGTTGATCAGATGTCAACAAGATCGCTTGATGGGAAATACGGTGTGCCTACCTTAAGAGAGATACCAAATGGAAAAAGAATATGAATTAAAACTCATTGATATTAAAAAAGCTTTATTAGCACAATCTCAACCTACAAAATTATATATTCCACTTCATGGCAAACACACGACCAATTCTGAAGAGGAGCCTTTTGATTTAGCTGAAAAAATTCAATCGTTTTTTGTATTTGATGAAATTTCCAGAAATGATCCCAAAGTAATGTTATAGATGGGTGATACCGGATCCAGAAAAAGTGTGTTTTCATAGCATTTGCATCAGCAGTTATGAAGAGATTATAAAGCAGGTGGTCCCATACCCTTATGGATTCCTCGACCTGAATTACAAAATCCCTTTGAAGGGGCTATGGAAGAAGTATTAACAAAATACGAATGTAGTGAGACACAAATTTCAGAAATGAAAGCGATAAAAACGGTTTATGATTATTGTAAATGGACGCTCTTAAGGTGAGAATACTTTGATGTCCGTATTCAACTTCTTTGCAGTTTTAATAAATTTATTATCGAATGTAGCGAATTTTTTAGAACCTGAACTTGAAAGCAGATGTAACGCATCTGCAAAGTCCATTCCTTGCTGGGCTAAATCAAGTGCTTGAATTAATGCAGTGTTATTTTCCAATGTTACATTAGAGAGGCTAATTAGCTGAAGTATACTGTCAATTGCTATTTTTACACTAATATCATAGGTATATGTTAACACCCAAAAGCATTCTAACATCACTGTTTTACAGATAAAAATATCGTTATTAGCAAATATATTACGTGCTTTTTTGGCTTGCTTGCGGTCATCATTAATTAATATTCTAACAATGAGGTTTGTATCGACACTAACCATGTTTTCTTGCACCCTTAGCAATTCCGGACTCCATGTCTTTGAGTGATTTTTTTCTACCGCGATAGCCAGCACATCCGATGACATCATCTATTGTCAATTGACTATAGGGTGTTACAGGTTTGAGTAAAACACCATTATCTTGCTCAATCACGATAAATTTATCACCGCTATGCCACCCATGAGTTTGACGTATAGTTTTAGGGATAATTAATTGTCCTTTGCTCGAGAGAACCGTAAATTGCATAACTAACCTTTAAAGTAAGACTAAAGTAAGAATTATAGTATAGCAGGAAATTGATGTCAAGTCATCCTATACCTCGAAGATGCATTTCTTTGGCTACGCGTATATAATATATTCCTCTGCATTTTACGAAAAAGGGGATGATTTTTATGGAACAAGGATATGAGTTAAAACTAAGTGATATAAGAAAAGCAGCTTTGGACCACACGGATATTGGTGCCTTATATATCCCACTTCACGGCAAAAACACCACAAATCCTGAGGAAGAACCCTTTGATTTAGCGGAAAAGATACAGTCATTTTTTGTATTTGATGATACGAATCCAAGTGATCCACGTGTTATGTTATTGATGGGCGATACCGGATCCGGTAAAAGTATGTTCGCACAGCAAATGTTTCAACACTCATGTAAAACAAGAAAAGAAGGGGATCCGATTCCGCTATGGATTCCTTTGACGGAATTATTAAATCCTTTTGAAGGAGCCGTGGAAGAAGTTCTCAAAAAACAAGAATTTTCAGAATCTCAAATTGCCCAGATGAAGGAAAGAGAGCGATTCATATTTATTGTGGACGGATACGATGAGTTACATCAGTTTCAAAACAGCTATGTCACGAATAAATGGGGTCAATGGAAAGCGAAAGTATTAATCACTTGCCGATCGCAAGCGTTGTATTATCAAAAAGATCCGGATAAATATTTTGTGCCCTTTCAAGGAGAAAAACGGTTGTCGTGGTTATTACAAAAATTATATGTGGCACCATTTTCCAAAGAACAAATTAGTGTATATGTTAAGCAATATCAACAATTAAATACTGAGCATAAAATCTCCGAAGAAGATTTTACTAAAGTCCCTGGATTAACAAAATTAATCGCCACACCTTTTTTATTACATTTAGCGGTTGAAGCACTGCCCGATATTTTGGCGAATCAAGTTGATGATCAAAAAATGACTCAAGCGAAATTATATGATGTATTTATCGAGCGATGGTTTACACGACAAGTGAAAAAATTAGAAGCGGCAGGACAATTAAAAAACAGTATGCAAAAAACAAAGCAACAATTTTGGGATTACTGTAAAAAACTGGCACAGCAAATGCATGCCAACGAATTATCAGTAATTCCGTATTCACAACAAAGACCGAGAGGGCACCTATTTGGCAAAACTGAAAAGAAAAATAACTGGGAATCATTTTTTAATGCAGATACGGAAATATTGAGATCCGCGTGTCCACTGAATAGAATGGGCGAACATCATTACGGGTTTATACATGCTTCTTTTGTGGAATATTTTGCGACGAGAGCGATGTACGAAGAAATACAAGAACAGGAAAATGAAGAAGTTCAAGAAGACATACTAGAAGAGAATAAAGAACAAAATGATAGAGAAGCTACTTCAGAAATCGCCCGAACAAGAAAACCTCGTGGAGGCATACATTATCGAGTATTTGCCAAAGAACCGAATGGAATACGAAATTTAGCAGATCGGATAGAGATGAGTGAGCGGTTTAAACAAAAAATGCTAAACATCGTAGAAGCATCGAAGAAGAAAGAGCAATATGCGGTAGGTGCAGCAAATGCAATATCAGCATTAGTAAGTGCTGGGGTGGTGTTTAATGGAGCGAATTTGAGAGGGATTAAGATAGCAGGAGCAGATTTAAGTGGGGGTTATTTTGATACTGCTGGCTTGGAAAGTGCCAATTTAGACAATGTTAATATGAGTCGAGTCTGGCTCCGGAATGCCAAGTTAATGAGATGTCAGTTGGCTGGACTCCACTTTGGAGAATATCCATGGTTTAAGCATGAGGAAAATATTGCATGTATGGATTACCGCTCAGATATTAATAGATTAGTGACGGCTAGTAAAAAGCATATTTACTTATGGGATATTCAGTCAACGCAATGTATTAAAGTTCTCAAAGGGCATGAGGACGATGTTAGATGTGTACAGTTCAGTGATGATGGTAAAAAAATAGTTTCGGGGAGTAACGATAAAACGGTGAGAGTTTGGGATTTATCATCTGGTAAAGTAATGAAAGTCCTGATTGGACATGAAGATGGTGCCGTTGATGTCAAATTCAGTAGTGATGGTTTGCGTGTTGTATCAGCCGGAGGTTTGGATAACAAAATTCGAATATGGGATATTGAGAGTGCTGAAGCAACTATAATAGTAGGGGATAAGGAGGGAGTCCATAAAGTTAAATTTAGTCGAGAAGGTAAACACATTGTTTCGTGTGAAGGTGGCACTGTTAAGGTATGGGATATTGATAGTAAGACAGCAAAGGTATTTGATGTACAAGGTGGCATTAGTGATATTCAATTTAACCGAGAAGGTACGCTTATCCTTATAACAAAAGGTCAGCCCCTAAAAGTTTGGGATTTGGCAAGTGGAGCAGTCAGACAACTTCATGGGCATCAAGGGATGGTTAATGATGCTAAGTTCAGTAAAGATGGTATGCGAGTGGTTTCAGTCGGAGCTATAGATAAGACAGTTCGACTATGGGAGTTGGCTAGTGGTAAATCAACAATACTAACATGGCATGAAGGTGTGAAGGAAGCACAATTTGATTACACTGGTGAACGAGTAATTACACGCCATGAACAAACAATACAGGTTTGGGATATAAGTGATACTCGTTCAGAGATAATGGTTGAAGGGATTGGACTTGCTACAGATTTTATTTTTGATTTTCAATTAAATAATCATTTTGCCCAAGTTGTATCAGCACCATCTGCTTACGGCAGGATCGTTAAAGTATGGAATATGTGGAGCGATAAGGATAGAGAACTGGTTTATCATGACAGCGCTGAAAAACTTATGGCTAAATGGAAAAATGTAACATGTCTTCAGTTGAGTAGTAATGCAACCAGAGTCGTATTAGGTTTCAAAAAAGAAAACACAGTTGAAGTGTGGGATTTGTTGAGTAGTGAAGTAATAAAATTGCAAGAACATGAAACTGAGGTTAAGTGTGTTTTGATAAGTGAAAATGGGCAGCAGGTTGTATCATGCAATGCAGATCACTCAATCCGGATTTGGGAAGTCAATACTAAAACGTTTAAAGCCTATCACGGACATAAAAATAGTGTAACGTATATACGATATAGTAATGATGAAAGAAAAATTGTTTCAGGGGATCTTGAAGGGATAATATGTGTTTGGGATTTAAGTAGTGATGAGATGAAAATGAAACAGGCGCCTAAATACACTCAATTTCGTGCTCGTACTCGTCCTATACAATTTAATGGAGATGGTTCACGAATAGCTTTCTGCTCTCTTAAGACAATCACTATCTGGGATTTGGATAGCGGAGAGGAAAAAGTGCTAAGTGGTCAAAATAAATATATTAAAACATTTCATTATAGTGAGGATGGTGCAGTAGTAGCTGCAGGGACTGATGGTTCTAATTTGTTATATATATGGGATGTTAAGAGTAGTGACTTGAAGGTATTACAGGGACATGAAAGTCAGATGACTAGAATTCAGATTAGTAGTAGAATCGATAAAGTGATCACGAGTGAAGATAAAACTATAAGGGTGTGGGATATTATATCTGGACAACAAATCTATTCGATCACTTTACATTCGAGAGTCAATGATTTTTATTTCAGTGACAGCTTAGAGAGTATAGTTATCGGATTTGGAGATGGTTCAGTGCAGTATTTTAAAACGGTGAGTAATACGTGGGAATCATTATTGCTCTATTGGAGTTCGATTAAACATAGTAATCTGCTGTTATTAGCTGGTAGTGATTTTACGAGTAGTCAAGACTTATCTCAGATGAACAGGCGAATCTTGGAGCAACGTGGTGCAAAGATATTAGCTAATTCTGAATTAATTACACAAGTTGCAAAACGCAGTGGAAGTCCGGTGCACAATGTGGTGGAAGAAAAGCATGATATACAAAAATCAGATTTTACACTTGAATAAATAAATTTATATTTATAGCCTGTAACAAATACTAACATTAGATAATTATGAGCGCCATGGTTGTTGTGAGATATTATTGTACATCTTAAAAGCGTTGTAATTTGTTCTCCCTTCAGTAAAAATAAGGCCATAACTTTTTAATCTGTACGAATCAACAAACAACCAGGAGATAACCCATGTTAGGAAGACTCAATGAACTACCCGTTCATATTCAAGATAAAATCCGCCTCTTATGTGTTAAACAAGCCTCTGATGTTTCTCTGCAAGATGACTATGGACTTTATATTCCACCCAGTGCAACGCTCACACAATATGCTAAGAGTACTTTTGATTTAACCGGTGCCGTGAATGATTTTATCGAGGGCGATAAAATTTTGATGTTAATATTAGGTGAATCAGGTTCTGGAAAAAGCTTTTTTGGTCAAGCCCTGATTAAACGTAAATCGGAAATGTTTCATCCCGGTGATCGTATTCCACTTTTTATCTCCTTACCTTCATTACGAAACCCTAAAACCAATCTGATGTATGAAGCTTTAGGAAATCACGGATTTACGAAAGAAGAAGTGGATTTATTATGCACTACTCAAAAATTTCTATTGATCTTCGATGCTTATGATGAAATTAACGGCTTTGATAATTTGTATACCACTAACAAATTAGAAGTCTGGGATGCAAAAATAATGATTACGTGTCGTCCCTCTTATTTGGCACAAGATGCTAATTATAAGCGATTTTTCATGCCTTTTAAAATGCAAAAACCGCTTGCAGCTGCCTTTCAAGAATTATTTGTTGCACCCTTTGTGCGTGGTCAGGTTGAACAATATATTGCGCAATATCTTACTGTTAAAGCTGAAGATTTACGTAATGAGATCATGGTACGTGATGATTTTTCGAATGTCTGGCTTTTACCACAAACCTATAAAGAATGGATTGAAAAAATACCTGGGCTCAAAGAATTATCGAGTCAACCTTTTTTACTGCGTATTACGATGGATGTTTTACCGGAGGTCGTTGTTGAATTTCAATCTTTTCAGGATGGTGAAGATAAATACCGCATGACACAAGCAAAACTATACGATAATTTTGTTAAACAATGGTTTACGCGTCAAGAAAATAAATTAATAGGATCGGGTGAAAGCGTTGGGCGCTCCTTTCAAAAAGATTGTATGTCATACGCAAAAAATCTTGCCAAGAAAATGCATGAACAGAATCTCATGGTCGTTTATTATGAAGATAATGCCTCCATCGATGACGCTTTTGGAGATGGAGAAGAACCTCAACAAGATGACGCTTTGAAACAATGGGCTGTATTTTTCAGTGATGAAACGATCACTCAAGATAAGGGCAGTGAAGAAAAGCGTCAAAATCGAATAAGAGCACGCAGGGCTTGTTTACTTAAAAAAGTAGGTGAGAATCAATGGTCATTTATTCATGCATCTTTACGTGATTATTTCTTTACATTGACGATTGCAGGTCCACAGAGCAGACCTAATCTGCTGCAGCTAAATGCTCCACAAGAACCGGCAGTACAAGCGCTACCGGCTAAACATAGAGTGGTTGGACGATTTTGTTTGATGAATCGATTTGAAAGACCAGAAGCCGAGGAATTATTGCGTGAAGAAGGGATTACGATTGTTTTTGAACCACAGGCTGATCGACAAAAAGTGGTGTTAGGGCAGGGGAATTTCGGTAAAGTTAGAATAGCCAGAAATCTGATTAATCATCGATTTTCCTGCGTTAAAAAAATACATGGTGATTCGTACATAAAAGAATCAATGCGTGAAGCAGAATTCCAGCGTGAATTAACCGGATTGCCTAACGTAATGCCAATATGGGATTCACAAGTCATTAAAAGTAAAAAAACGCAACAAGATGTGTTAGTACAATTTATGCCATTGGCCGGATTTGGGAATGGTGAACAGTTAATCAGTTTATTACCCCATATCCAAAATAACGATTTGAAACAAAAATTTCTGATACACATACTAAAGAGTTTACTGAAAGGTACAAAAGGTATACACAGTCGGCGTGTTTGCCACTTAGATATGAAACCTTCCAATTTTATGCTCGATTGCCGCGGTACCGTTTATATCATTGATTTTGGTTGTGCTCATCGAGAATACAGTAATAAGCTTGATGCCCTATTATCAGGTGGAATTGGAGATAATCATTATTTTTCCCCGGATCGTTTAGCATATTGGAGAAAACGTAACCTTAAAAAATTAATGCCTTCTAATAACTATGAAATTTGTGATAAATATGATGGTGAAAAAGCAGATATTTGGGCAATAGGGGTTTCACTCTTAGAATTGTTATTAGAAGATTCCAATTTTATTGATGGTTGTAACAATGCAATTCTTTGGAAACTGCAGAATTGGAATAGTGAATTTTTCAATTCCTGTTTTGGAAATATTAATGGATGGAATAATGCTCCGGAAAATAGTCTTTTAGGGGTGCTAAAAATGTTGCTTCGAGTCAATGGTACACAACGCTTATCTGCAACAGATGCATTAAATTGTCAGCTATTCTCAGACCCAAATAGCCAAATAACGGAAACAGAGCTTAAAGGTTTGATGACTGAGTTAATTAAATTGAAAGACAATCCTCCAAAAAAAGCTGAATTATCATGTGATTCCTCTGATGAGGATCATGCGAATAGTAAAGCTGAATACTCAGGTGCCAATTATATCGGTGTGACCTCTGATCTTTATGCAACGATCGATAAAAATTATATAATACCTTCTAGTGGTGAAACATCTCCAAGATCCCCTGGGGTAGAAAAATATAGTAATCCTGCGATAGGTGGTGTAAATAATTCAAATAATGACCGGGAGGATGATTCAAGTTCTTCGGGTATGACGAAGAAGTATTGAGAAAAAAATGATTGCAATCGGGTAGAGTGGAGAAGGATTATAAGCAGGAGAAGCCAATGGAAATTAAAACTATAGGCATTGAGGCGCTCAAGCAGGCAGTACTAAAAACTTCAAATAACGATTTATATATTCCACTACAAGGTAAACACACGACGAATCCTGAAGAAGAGCCATTTGATTTGGCACAAAAGATCAATGAATTTTTTGTGTTTGATGATGCAAATCCGAAAGATCCACGGGTGATGTTATTGATGGGCGATACGGGATCGGGAAAAAGTGTGTTTGCACAACAAGTGTTTCAACAGTTGTGGAAAATGAGGCAAGCAAATGATCCGATTCCATTGTGGATATCGTTACCTGAATTACTCAATCCCTTTGAAGGGGCAGTGGAAGAAATTTTAAAAAAATATGAATTTACGGAATCTCAAATTTTGGAACTGAAAACGAAAGAAAAATTTATTTTCATTGTTGATGGATACGATGAGTTACACCATTTTCAAAATTGTTACGTCACAAATAGATGGCATGAATGGAATGCCAAAGTATTAATTACCTGTCGATCACAAGCGTTGTATTATCAAAAAGATCCGGATAAATATTTTATGCCATTTAATGGCGTGAAAAGCTTGCCAATGTTATTGCGTAAATTATATGTTGCAGCATTTTCAGAACTACAAATCAGGAGTTATATTAAAAAGTATCAACAATTAAATACGGAACATAAAATATCGGAACTGGATTTTGCCAAGGTGCCTGGATTAACCGAATTAATCAAGACTCCATTTTTATTGTATTTGGCTGTTGAAGCATTGCCCGAAATAATGGCTGCCCAAATTGATGATCAAAAGATCACGCAAGCTAAATTGTACGATATATTTATTGGGCGATGGTTTACAAGGCAAGTCAAAAAATTAAGTGATGCGGGGTTATTAACTGACACTGAACAAAATACAAAACAACAGTTCTGGAGTTACTGTAAAATATTGGCACAAAAAATGCATGAAAAAGAAGTGAGTGTGATTCCGTATACGGGTCAAAAAGTAGGTGGTCGATTATTTGGAAAACAAGATCATATTAACATCTGGGAACATTTTTTTAACGAAGAAACTGAAGTGTTGAGATCAGCATGTCCTTTGCGGAGATATGGTGAACATAATTATGGATTTATACATGCTACAATGGTCGAGTACTTTGCAACACGAGCAATGTATGAGGAAATACAAGTTGATACCCAAAATGAACGTGATCAAGCGCTCCTAAGTAAAGAGAAGGAACCGATAGTAGCCGAGAGTACAAATGACTCTCCGAAAAAAAACAATCTATCACAAGGTGGAATTCATCAACGATTATTCGCGCAAGAAAGGCAAGCTATTCAATTTTTAGCGGATCGCATTGAGATGAGTCAAGCATTTAAACAGAAAATGCTATCGATTGTTGAATCATCGAAGCGTAGCGCGCGATTTGCTATCGGAGCCGCGAATGCGATTACCGCCTTAGTCCGAGCAGGAGTCACTTTTAATAATCAGAATTTATCAGAAATAAAAATCTCTGGTGCCGATATCAGTGGAGGATTTTTTGATCAAGCAGATTTATCGGCTGCGGATTTAGGTCATGCTCAAATGCGTAATGTGTGGCTGAGAGAAGCAAATTTAGATGGTAGTCATCTAGAAGGTATCAACTTTGGTGAATTTCCCTGGTATAAGCAAGACAATGAGGTGCTCTGTTTCGATTATCGAGAGGACCTTCAGCGTTGTGTATCTGTGTCTGGAAAGGACGTTATTCTCTGGGATACAGATGCTGTCAATGCTAAACTCCTCAAGACACTTAGAGGTCATTCAGATGTTGTGAGGAGGGTTCAGTTCAGTCCAAATGGAAAGTGGATAGTGTCTGGAAGTGATGACAAGACTATTAGAATTTGGGAGGTTGCTACAGGAAAAGAAATTAGGGTAATACGTGGTAACGAATATGCTGTTAAGTGTATAGCCTGCAGTCCTAATGGACAATATGTGGCGTCAGGAGATATTAATGATGCAGTACATATTTGGGATATAGTCAATGGCAAAGAATTTGCTAAATTGCGCGGACATACCAGTAATGTAACGTGTTTGCAGTTTAATCACAATGGCGAGAGGCTTATATCAGGAAGTGCGGATCATTCAATTCGAATTTGGGATGTAGACAGAGGAAAATCAATTGCGACTCTGTACGTCAGATATGAAGACCACAGATATGAAGAAGGCGTAGTATGTATAGCATTCAGTCCAGATGGTGAGCAGATCGTGTCAGGAAGTAGCGATGCTAAGATAAGATTCTGGAATGTGAGAAGTCAAAAATTAACTGCAGTGTTAGATGGCCACGAGGGATATGTAAGTTGTGTCGCATTCAGTCAAGAAGGTGATAGGTTGGTTTCCGCAGGTCATGACGACACCGTTCGTGTTTGGGACACTATCAGCAAGCAAGTTATTTTGGTTTTGCGTGGACATCATGACCGCGTTTGCTATGTTCAATTCAGTCAGGATGCGAAACAAGTGATTTCAGGAAGTTTGGATAAGACTCTGCGAATCTGGGATGTTGGGAGTGGGCCATATTTAGCGCGTGCACGGGGACACGTAGGATTTATTAGAAGTATAGAATTTAGTCAGGATGGGAGAGTGGTCTCAACAGGAAGTGATGATAATACGGTACGGATTTGGGAGATAGAGAGTGGAAAAGAAAGTGGCATATTAGTAGGGCATAAAGGTGGAGTATGGGAAACTAAGTTTAGCCCTAATGGAAAGTGGGTAGTGTCTTGTGATTGGGAAGGTATGGTTCGCTTATGGGAGGTGGAAAGTGGGAGAATGGTGAGGGTGTTACTAAAGGAAGTAAAGACGGCCGCTGTTGTATTCAGTTCTGATGGAGATTTAGTGATGGTGGGAGCTAGTAGTAAAGAGAATACTGATCATTCTATTAGAATCTTGGAGATGAGCAGTGGAAAGGAGCTCATGTTACTACGAGGCTACGATAAATTTATTTTCAAAGTGGCATTTAGTCAAGATAGAAAGCGAGTCTTTTCAGCGAGTGCAGATAATACACTGCGTGTTTTAGAAGTATCAAGTGGAAGAGAACTCGCTCGATGGCATTATGAAGATTTATCATGCGTTTCTTTCAGTTCAGACAAGGATTGGGCAGCATACTACGGAAGTGAACACGTGCGGATTATTGATATGAAGAATGGTAAGAAGATTTTTGAGATGCCCGTAGAAAATGAGTTAGGTAGTATACATTTTATAAGAGGCAGCCAGTGTCTAATAATGAATGGGGATAAAACAATAGAAATCTGGGGCATTGCTAATAGGCAACGACTCAATATTTTGACGTTTCATAACGATGTGAAAGTGTTATCTTACCATGATCAGGGTACTCTAATGTTAAGTTTCATAGATAACAGTATATTTTGCTTTCAAATAACGAGTACTAAAAATAATAATCACCTAGAGTTGCGATGGTCAACTAATATCGATAGTTCTGCTCTTAATGTCGCGGGGCTAAAAGTTTCAAAAGTGATTGGTTTAAATGATCAAAATCGTAGAGTGCTGGAGCAACGAGGTGCGATAGTAGTAGCGAAATCTGAGCCAGTAGCATTGCAACCTACAGCCACACCAATTCAGCAAGCTCCAACTAAACAGCCTACAAAAGTTGGGTTTTTTTTTAAACGAGAGTTTTCCAGCACAATTAGCAAAGATCCCCGATTAACAAAAAAACCATTACCAACTCCACCAGATATGCAGTCAGTGAACCCACAAAGCCCGATACCAGCTAAAAGAGACGTTGATACAGTCACACCGATAAGTGTTGCTCATTCAACAATGCCTATCACGGATCAGAGTCATATTAAACACCAACCGACATCATCCACATTTACTACTTCTCAACCTACAGCAGTAAAGAGTAAAAGACCAGGATTTTTAAATACATCAGCACCAAAACCCCCAGTAAAAGGAACTTTATTAAAAGACAAAATCGTTAAAAATGATGATAATTCCCATTCCTTAGCAAAGAAATAGTCAGGCAACAAGAATAGACAATTTTTTAAATGGAGGAAATTATAATGGAGCAAGGTTACGAGTTAATACTGAGTAATATCAGAAAAATGGTTCTCGATGAAGTTCAAAATACTACGCTTTATATTCCACTGCAAGGTAAGTACACTACAAATTCCGAGGAAGAACCTTTTGATTTAGGGCAAAAGATCAACAAGTTTTTTGTTTTTGAAGATTCTAATCCGAGTGATCCGAAGGTGATGTTATTGATGGGGGATACGGGCTCGGGAAAAAGCATGTTTGCACAACAACTATTTCAGCAGTTGTGGAAAATGAGAAAAGAAGGGGATCCAATTCCACTATGGATACCATTACCCGAATTATTAAGTCCGTTTGAAAGCGCTGTAGAAGAAGTTCTCAAAAAATATGAATTTTCGGAATCACAAATTGCTGAGATGAAGGGGAGAGAACGATTTATTTTTGTGGTAGATGGTTATGATGAGTTACACCAGTTTCAAAATTGCTATGTGACAAATAATTGGGATAGATGGAATGCTAAAGTTTTAATCACCTGCCGATCGCAAGCATTATATTATCAAAAAGATCCGGATAAATATTTTGTGGCATTTAATGGAGAGAAACGATTACCGTGGTTGTTGAGGAAATTATACGTTGCATCTTTTTCACAGGATCAGATTAAAGTCTATGTAGAAGCTTATAATCACCGGATACCGGCTCAAGACAGAGGTCCAGCGAATAAAAAGCAGGAGCCAGCAATCAAATTCGAGGACTTCGATAAAGTCCCTGGATTGAAAGAACTCATCTCTACACCCTTTTTACTACATCTCACGGCGGAAGCGCTGCCGGATATTTTAGCCGAGCAAAAAGCGGGTGAAGAAAATCAAAAAATAACTCAAGCAAAATTATATGATGTGTTCATAGAGCGGTGGTTCACTCGCCAAGTGAAAAAACTACAAACAGCGGGTCAACTAAAAGATGGAGTTCAAAAAACAAAACAACAATTTTGGGATTATTGCAAACGTCTTGCTCTAGAGATGCACGCAAAAAATATCTCAGTAGTACCGTGTACACCCCAAAAAGCGGGAGGGCGATTGTTTGGAAAATCTGAAAAGAAAAACACTTGGGAAGCTTTTTTTAACGAAGAAACGGAAGTATTACGATCAGCATGTCCTTTAAAAAGAATTGGTGATCATCATTATGGATTTATTCATGCATCGTTGGTCGAATATTTTGCCATGAGGGCCATGTATGAAGAGATACAAGAGCAAGAAGAGAGAGTAGAATTATGCGAAGAAGAAAAAGAAGAAATAAATATAGAATCCCTAAGTGTCATAAAAAAACCAAAAGGGGACATTCATCACCGAGTATTTGCCAAAGAACCCAATGCGATTAGAAATTTAGCGGATCGGATAGAGATGGAAGACACTTTTAAACGAAAAATGTTGATTATAGTCGAGAAGTCAAAAACCAGTGAGCAATATTCAACAGGAGCGGCAAATGCGATAACGGCTTTAGTGAGAGCTGGGGTGACATTTAATTATGCGGATTTATCAGGTATACGAATATCGGGGGCCGATGTAAGCGGTGGATATTTTGCAGGCGTTAATTTAAGAGGTTCTGATCTCAGGGATGTTGTATTGGCGAAGACGTATCTTTTGGAGGCAAATCTGAGAGGGTGCCAGCTTGCAGGAATTCATTTTCACGAATATCCGTGGTTGATGCTAGAGAATGGAGCTTGTGCCAGAGACTATCGTTCAGATCTGAATCGACTGGTGACTACAAGTATGAATGATATAAACATTTGGGATACACTAACCATGAAATGTATTAAAGTGCTCAACGGCCAGAATAAGGTTTTCAGTGCTAAGTTCAGTGGAGATGGACGGCAGGTGGTATCTATTAGTATTAGGGATATGACAGTTCGGGTGTGGGATGTGGTGAGTGGAGAGACAACGGTACTGCTTGGGCATGAAGGTTTTGTTGAGTGTGTCCAGTTCAGTGAAGATGGACGGCAGGTGGTCTCGGGGAGTAAGGATAAAACCGTCCGAGTGTGGGATATAGAGAGTAAGGAGGCGAAGGTACTGCGCGGGCACAAAGAGACCGTGAGAAGTGTCTGGTTCAATGGAAATGGTCGGCAGATGATGTCAGGGAGTAGGGATGGAACAGTCCGAGTGTGGGATGTAGTAAGTGGGGAGGCGAAGGTTCTGTGCGGTCACGAGAGGTGTGTTAGCAGTGTCCAGCTCAGTAGTGATGGACGGCAGTTGGTTTCAGGAGGTGAGGATAAGACAGTTCGGGTGTGGGATCTAGCAAATGGAGCTGTGAAGGTACTACATGGGCATGAGGGTATGGTTATCAGTGTCCAATTTAGTGGTGATGGACTTCAAGTGGTCTCGGGAGGTGAGGATAAAACAATCCGATTGTGGGATGTGGCGAGTGGGAGGGCAAAGGTGTTACGTGGGCATGAGGGTTGTATTATGTTTGCACAGTTTAGTGCTGATGAGCGACAGGTAGTCTCGAGTGGGGATAATACCGTTCGGGTGTGGGATGTGGTGAGTGGAGAGACAAGAGTGCTGCGTGGGCATGAAGGTTCTGTTGGAAGTGTCCAGTTTAGTAGAGACGGACGGCACGTTGTCTCAGGGAGTAGTGATAAGACCGTCCGGGTGTGGGAAGTGGTAAGTGGTCAGGGGAAAGTGCTTTGCGGGCATGAAGGTAATATTGAGAGTGTCCAGTTCAATGGGAATGAACGGCAGGTGGTGTCAGTGAGTTGGGATAATACTGTCCGAGTGTGGAATGTGGAGAGTGGGACGGCGAAGATCTTGCGCGGGCATGAAGGAATGGCTGATAGTGCACAATTCAGTCCTGATGGATTGCAGTTGGTATCTGTTAGTATTGCGGATAATACTGTTCGAGTGTGGGATGTGATGAGTGAGAGGGTGAAGATCCTGCGAGGGCATGAAGATGATATTGAAAGTGTTCAATTCAGTTCTGATGGACGGCAGGTGGTATCAGGGAGTGTGGATAAGACGGTGCGGGTTTGGGATGTGATGAGTGGGAAGGCGCGAGTATTTCGCGGGCATGAAGGATCAGTTAATTGTTTACAGTTTAGTCCAGATGGGCAACAAGTAGTTTCAGCGTGTTGGGATAATACTCTTCGAGTATGGGATGTGGTGAGTGGGACAGCGATGATTCTTCATGGGCATGAAGGTAAAATTCGCTGTGTTCAGTTTAGTTCTGATGGTCGACAAGTTGTCTCAGGAAGTGATGATAATACCGTCCGGGTGTGGGAAGTGGCGAGTGGTCATGCAAAGGTATTGCGGGCACATCAACGTGGTGTGAATAGCGTTCAGTTTAGCCGTGATGGGCGTCAGGTGGTATCGAGTAGTTATGATAAGACCATTCGTGTATGGGAAAATGAATGCGAGAGTGAAGTCCGATGTATTTCTTTTTATGCTCCTCCACGTGATATTTCATTACATGAAGAGAGAGGATTGCTCTGTGTTGGTCTCGAGGATGGAACCGTACAATGTTGGCAACGGATAGATGCTTCATGGGCATCGCTACGACTTCTTTGGAATTCGAACCATCCTAATGACACATTGCTTTTAAAGGGGTGTGATACTCAAGGGAGTGAAGGGTTATCCATGATGAATCGACGTCTCTTAGAGCAAAGAGGTGCGATTATAGATGCGAACCAAGATTCAGAAACATTAGCAATTTCTTCGGAATTGATAACCCAAGTTGCTCGCCGTAGTGGAAGTCCATTGCATCAATCACCTAGAGATGTATCAGAACAATTAGAAGAATATTCTTCGGAAGTATTGAAGTAATACTTTAAGTAGAACTGGTAATAGCCCCCTATTATTATTTTATTTGGTGCACGAGGTGCTGAAAAAATCTGCTAATGAAAGTCAGGAAGATTTAACTCGAAACTGGATCGTTATTTTAGCTCTTTTCCTTGAATAAAAGCCAATGGATCATATATTTTTCCTTGAAAATTAACCAATAAATGGAAAATATTTCCTTGAATTTCAACCAAAAATACCCTGTAATCACCACGAAATTAACTCTGGGATGAGGTGCCGGTAATATGAAAAGAAGTATTGATTACTATTTGTCTAACTGGTGTAAGCGCAAGAAACGTAAACCACTAATTATTGCGCGGGGCACGCCAAGTAGGTAAAACCCATGCTGTGAATCGACTCAGTGCTCAATTTGATAATTTTGTTAACATCAATTTTGAATTAAGTCCTGGTGCTAAGCCACTCTTTGATCTTGATCTTTCACCTGTTCGAATTGTCCGAGATTTAAGTTTATTTACCAAACAAAATATTGTTCCAGGTAAAACTCTCTTGTTTTTAGATGAAGTGCAAGAACAACCGCAAGCGATTTTAGCGTTGCGCTACTTTTATGAAAAAATACCTGAGTTACATGTCATTGCTGCAGGATCATTAATGAATTTTGCCATTGAAAAAGTGGGTGTACCTGTCGGTCGAACAGAATTTCTAAACATGTATCCGATGTCATTTATCGAGTTTTTAGTGGCTACCAATAATCAATTAATCGCGCAGGCTATATTAGAGCAGCCAATAACGAATAAATTTACCGAAACGATACATGATAAAATTCTACGATTACTGGGAGAATATTTGGCCACAGGTGGCATGCCTGAAGTTGTACAAACTTGGTGTGATACACAAGACTTAAATGCAGTTCAATTCGTGCAAAAAAGCATCGTTAATGGTTACATTCAAGATATCCCAAAATATGCACGAAAATCACAAATAGAACATGTTGATGTTGTATTCAAACATATTCCTAATATACTTGGGCAACGATTTAAGAGTAGTAATGTTGCGGGAGAATACCGTAAACGTGAATTAGCACCTGCTATCGATCTGCTTGAAAAAGCAATGATCGTGAGCCGTATTTATCACACCTCTGCACAAGGCTTACCACTCGCTGCACAAAGTGATTTAGAAAAATATAAATTAATTTTGGTGGATATAGCGATAACACAGAAATTATTAAACTCAGATCCACGTGATTGGATATTAAACCCTAAAGCAGCTTGTATTAATAAAGGATCCATTATTGAAGCATTTATAGGACAGGAAATTGCAGTTTACCAAGATCCTACTTGCCCAAGCGAATTATTTTATTGGCATCGTGAGGAACGAAGTAGCTCTGCAGAAGTTGATTACGTTATTACTTGCAATCAGGATATTGTACCCATTGAAGTAAAAAGTGATAGGGGCTCTCATTTAAAAAGCATGCGAGTTTTTCTAGAAAGTCATCCACATTCAAAATTTGGAGTGCGGTTTTCAAATCATAATTACTCGGTAATTGATTCGTTGCATTCATACCCATTGTATGCTGTCGCTGCACTGTTTCGACAGCAACATAAAGCATTTGAAGACTTCTTTTAGAAATATAGAGAGTACAGTAATGATTTGATCATAATGTTTTCTTAATAATGCAAATATGATAAGTTTCGCTTATGGTACAAATGGGAGGGGAGTCGTATGGAACAAAGCTATGAGTTAACGCTAATCGATATGAGAAGAGTTGTTTTGGGTCAATCTCAAAACAGTGAATTGTATATACCTCTACAAGGCAAGCACACGACGAATTTAGAAGAAGAACCCTTTGACTTAGCACAGAAAATAAATGAGTTTTTTGTGTTTGATGATGCAAATCTCAATGATCCACGAGTGATGTTATTAATGGGAGATACGGGCTCGGGAAAAAGTGTGTTCGCACAACAGGTATTTCAACAATTATTGGAAACTAGAAAAAAAAATGATTCTATTCCAGTCTGGATACCTTTACCTGAATTACTAAATCCTTTTGAAGGTGCCGTAGAAGAGGTTCTCAAAAAACAAGAATTAACAGAATCACAAATCGTGAAGATGAAAGCGAATAAACGATTTATTTTTATAGTCGATGGTTATGATGAGTTGCATCAGTTTCAAAATTGTTATATGACCAATAAATGGAATGAATGGAAAGCGAAAGTATTAATCACCTGTCGATCGCAAGCCTTGTATTACCAAAAAGATCCGGATAAGTATTTTGTACCGTTTCAGAGAGAGAAACGATTAGCGTGGTTATTAAGGAAATTATATGTAGCGCCGTTTTCCCAAGATCAAATCCGAGTCTATGTGGAGCGATACAATCAATTGCATCCCCGAGAAACTAAAATCAAACTAGAAGATATTGATAGGATTCCAGGACTCAAAGAGCTGATTACGACACCTTTTTTATTACATCTCACGATAGAAGCATTACCGGATATATTGGCGGATGTTGGAGTTGAAGAAGAAAATTCAAAGATGACGCAAGCGAAATTATACGATGTGTTTATCGAGCGATGGTTCATGCGACAGGTCAAAAAACTTGAGACAGCAGGCCAATTAAAGATCGATCCTGAAAATACTAAACAACGATTTTGGGATTATTGTAAGCGATTGGCGCAACAAATGCATGCCAACGAAGTCACTATGATTCCTTATCTACAGCAAAAAGTGGGTGGTCGGTTATTTGGGAAACCAGAAAAAGCGAATAGGTGGGAATCATTTTTCAATGAAGAAACGGAAGTATTGCGATCGGCATGCCCGCTGAAACGAATGGGAGATTATCATTACGGATTTATTCATGCATCATTTGTAGAATATTTTGCAACCCGAGCGATGTATGAGGAGATACAAGAACAAGAGGTGGAAGAAGAACTACCCCAAGAAAGAAATGAAAAAGAAGAGGTGGAAGAATTTTCAGAAAAGGCAGAAATTAGAAAACCTCGAGGTGGGATACATCATCGAGTATTTGCAAAAGAACTGAACGGAATACGA
Organism: uncultured Gammaproteobacteria bacterium; assembly: GCA_964651735.1. GTDB lineage: Bacteria > Pseudomonadota > Gammaproteobacteria > CAZYYU01 > CAZYYU01 > CAZYYU01. Next base: position 40,712 of record CAZYYU010000008.1, read on the forward strand.
AATTTAGCGGATCGAATTGAGATGGAGGAAAAATTTAAAAGAAGGATGTTAGATCTGGTAGAGTATTCAAAGAAGAGTGAGCGATACGCGACAGGAGCAGCGAATGCGATTTCGGCATTAGTGAGGGCAGGAGTGACGTTTAACGGAGCGGATTTGAGGGGGGTTAGGATAGCAGGAGCGGATCTGAGTGGAGGATATTTTGCTGGAGTGAATTTAGAAGGTTCGGATTTGACGGAAGTAGTATTAGCGAGAACATACTTGTGGCAAGGGAAATTGAGGCAATGTCAACTGACAGGGATTATTTTTGGAGAATATCCGTGGATTAAACATGAAAATAGTGTTTGGTGTATAGATTATCGGGAGGATCTGAATCGCTTAGTGACTGCCTGTGGGGATATGATTATGTTATGGGATCTACAGACAGGGCATTGCTTGAAGGAGCTGAGGAAGAATGGTCAGCAGGTAACATGTGTTCAGTTCAGGAGGGATGGTCAATGGGTAGTGTCTGGAAGTTATGATCGACGGGTGCGGTTATGGGAGCTGGCCACTGGTAAAGAGTCAGTATTGAAGACACATAAATCGACTGTAAACAGTGTCCAGTTCAGTGCCGATGGTCAGCGGGTGGTGTCAGGGAGTAATGATTTCACCATATGGGTGTGTGATTTAGTTAGTTATCAAGATATCCTGCTACAGGGGCATGAAGGACCTGTGAACAGTGTCCAGTTCAGTTCCAATGGTCAGCAAGTAGTGTCCGGGAGTGATGATAAAACGGTGCGGGTGTGGGATGTAGCTAGTGGCGAGGCGAAGGTCCTGCGGGGACATGAATCGAATGTGTACTGTGTACAGTTCAGCTGTGATGATCAGCGGGTGGTTTCGGGGAGTGTGGATAAAACGATTCGGGTATGGGACTTGGTTAGTGGCCAAGTAAAGGTGCTCAAACATATAGATAGTGTGATGACAGTCCATTTCAGTGAGGATGGTCAGCGGGTGGTGTCTGGAAGTTATGATCATACTGTCCGGGTCTGGGATTTGGCTAGTGGTCATGCGACAGTGCTACGTGGGCATGAAAGTTATGTGAAAAGTGTCCAGTTCATTGGTGGTGATCGAGTGGTGTCAGGGAGTGAAGATAAGACAGTGAGAATATGGGATGTGGCCACTGGTCAAACGACGATGTTTTGTGGACATGAAGGAAGTGTGTGGACAGTCCATTTCAGTGGTAATGGTCAGCGCGTGGTGACGGGGAGTGAAGATGATACCATCTGGGTATGGGATGTGGCCAGTGGTCAAGCAACGGCGCTGCGGGGGCATGAAAGTGGAGTTTACTATGTCCAGTTCAGTTCCGATGGTCAGCGAGTGGTGTCGGGAAGCAGGGATAATGATAATACTGTGCGGATATGGGAAATGGCGAGTGGACGAGCGACGGTGCTGGGGAAACATGATAGTAGGGTTAACTGTGTCCATTTCAGTGAGGATGGTAAGCGAGTGGTGTCTGGAAGTTATGATCGTACTATCCGGGTTTGGGATTTGGCCAGTGGTCAATCGACGGTGCTTCGAGGACATGAAGGGGAAGTAACGAAGGTTCAGTTCAGCGGTGATGGGCAACGGGTGGTATCGGGAAGTGCGGATAAGACGGTTCGAATATGGGATTTGGCCAGTGGTCAAGCAACGGTGCTGCGTGGGCATAAAGGTGGGATTAGTTGCGTACAGTTTAGTCCGGATGAACAGCAGGTGGTGTCAGGAAGTTCGGATAATACGGTGCGGGTGTGGGATGTGGCCAGTGGTCAATCGAAGGTGCTTTGGGGGCATGAAACTCTGGTGAGAAGTGTCCTGTTCAGTAGGGATGGCCAGCGGGTCGTGTCAGGGAGTCAAGATAATACCGTTCGGGTCTGGGAGGTGGTCAGCGGCCAAGCGACGGTGTTTCGTGGGCATCAAAATTGGGTAATGTGCCTCCAGTTAAGTGAGGATAGCCAACGTATAATTTCGGGAAGTACTGATAACACCATCCGGGTATGGGATATTGATCAAAAACGAATGATCTCTTGTTTAGTGTTACATGAACCTGTTTTGACATTTGCTTTGGATGAAAGGACAGGATTATTGTGTGTGGGATTTCAGGATGGGATAGTACAGTGTTGGCAAGTCATGAGGGATGATTGGCAATCTCCTCAACTTCAGTGGAGTTCATCACGGCATAATCCTGCACTATTTTTGAGAGGTTGTGATATAAGTGAAACTATAGGTCTCTCTGATCAGAATACTCAACTCATCACTCAACGTAATGAAATAGACTCTCTGAAAGTCACGACAATTTCTACAACACAACTGGGGGACAATCAACTTTTATTTGATGAGGTTCCCATATCGAAAAATAACGAAATTTCTATTGCAAATCCCCACGTATTTCAAGGACAAAATGAAATGCAAGAATCTGAAACACTATCGGATAAGCATTTAGCACATGCAATAGTTCAAGGCAATCCCCCTGCATTGCTAACGGGTACTGATAGGAAAAAAGCTGAAGATAATGTGAGTACAGGGGCGCAAATTGGAAGAGAAAAACTACAAATCGCAGAAACACCAAAGGCACCGATAGGGATGACGAAATTTTGGGGTATATTTAAGAAAAAAGAAACCGCTGCAAAAATCCATGAGAAGAGTGCTGAGAGTGAAAGCAAGAAAAAAGGCTTGAGTAATTTAAAATTATTCAATCGCGGTTCAAAAGCAGTTGAACCGAAATCCAGAAACAAAGATGAGGATAGGGACGATACTTCAGTAAAATCTTTAGGCAGAGGAAGTGCCGACGAATAAGGTAAAAGAGGCATGTCTTACTCTGAATAACAATATATTTTAACAATGTTAAATAACCATTTTCATTCTGGGTATAATTGAGGAATTAAAGAAACCGTCACTATTAAAGGAGAATGCAAGATGGAAATGAGCAAAGGATATCATCAATTATCGGTGATAAACACAACAATGAATGAGTTGTATATCCCGCTCCAAGGCAAACACACCACTAATTCTGAGGAAGAACCCTTTGACTTGGCACAAAAGATTAACGAATTTTTTCTCTTTGAAAATGCAAATCCGAATGACCCACGAGTGATGTTATTGATGGGAGATACGGGATCGGGTAAAAGTGTGTTTGCACAACAAGTATTTCAGCAGTTGTGGAAAACACGGAAAGAAAATGATCCTATTCCCTTGTGGATTCCCTTGCCGGAATTATTAAATCCTTTTGATGATGCGGTCGAAGAAATTTTACAAAAATATAAATTTTCGGAAGCACAAATTGCTGGGATGAAAGCGAAGGAACGATTTATTTTCATTGTGGATGGTTATGATGAGTTGCATCAGTTTCAAAATTGCTACGTCACTAATAAATGGGAGAAATGGAATGCCAAGGTACTAACGACTTGTCGATCCCAAGCAATATATTATCAAAAAGATCCCGATAAATATTTTATGCCCTTTAATGGTGACAAACGATTACCGATGTTATTGCGACGGTTGTACGTTGCGCCATTTTCCAAAGAGCAAATCAGTGCTTACGTTATAAAATATCAAGGGCTAAATCCTGAGCATAAATTTTCCGAAGAAGATTTCACTAAAGTTCCTGGATTAATAGACTTAATTACCACACCGTTTTTACTGCATTTAGCGGTAGAAGCGTTGCCGGATATTTTGGCGGCTCAAGTTGATGATGAAAAAATGACCCAAGCCAAATTATACGATATCTTTATTGAACGATGGTTTACACGTCAAATTGTGAAATTAAGTGTGGCAGGGCTTTTAAAAGACACTGAACAAACTACTAAGCAACAATTTTGGGATTATTGTAAAAGATTGGCACAACAGATGCATGCAAAAGAATTGTCTGTCATTCCCTATCAAGACCAAAAAATAGGAGGGCGATTATTTGGCAAACAAGAGCAAACCAATATTTGGAAGCCATTTTTTAATGAAAATACAGAAGTGTTGAGATCAGCATGTCCCCTCAAAAAAATGGGAGAGCATTATTATGGATTTATACATGCATCATTTGTGGAATATTTTGCGACCAGAGCGATGTATGAAGAATTGACACGGATTATGGATATGCAAGCTGAATTTGAAGAGCAACCACGTTATGACCAGGGCCTTTGCCGGGATGATAACAGTATGAAAGTTCAGAATGATGAAGCGGAATCACAACAAAAAAACAATCAAATACATGGAGGAATCCATCAACGAGTATTTGCCAAAGAGCGACAAGGGATCCAATTTTTAGCGGATCGCATCGAGATGAATGAAGGGTTTAAGAGAAAGATGAGGAAGCTGGTCGAGGATTCGAAGAGAAGTAAGCACTACTCGACAGGAGCGGCGAATGCGATAACGGCCTTAGTGAGGGCGGGAGAAACGTTTAACGGAGAGGATTTGAGGGGAATTAAAATAGCAGGAGCTGATATCAGTGGAGGTTATTTTGCTGGGGTGGATTTATCAGGATCGGATATGAGGAAAGTGGGCATGGCGAGGGTCTATTTGGGGAAAGGGAATTTGAGAGGGGCTCACCTTGCTGGGGTTAGCTTTGGGGAATATCCGTGGATAAAACAGGAGAGTTTTGTGTGGTGTATGGATTATCGTGAAGATCTGAAGCGGGTAGTGACGGGTTGTGGAAGGCATGTGTTGATATGGGATAGTGTAACTGGAAAGTGTCTGCACGTACTGCGGGGGCATGAAGACGAGGTGATGAGTGTTCATTTCAGTGGGGAAGGGCAGCGGGTGGTGTCGGGGAGTCGGGATCATACAGCACGGGTTTGGGAGGTGGCGAATGGTCAAGCAGTGGTGCTGCAGGGGCATGAAGGCTGGGTGAACAGTGTCCAGTTCAGTCATGATGGCCACCGGGTGGTGTCAGGGAGTGAGGATAAGACGGTCCGGGTCTGGGATCTGGCGAGTAGAGTCGCTCAGATCCTGCTGAAGCATGAAGGAGAGGTGAAAAGTATCCAGTTTAGTCGAGATAGCCAATGGGTGGTGTCGGGAAGTAAGGATCATACGGTCCAGGTCTGGGAGGTGGCGAGTGGTAAAGAGAAGGTACGATGGGAGCATAAATGGGTGAAGAGTGTCCAGTTCAGTCGTGATGGTCAGTGGGTGGTGTCGGGGGGTAAGGATTATACGGTCCGAGTCTGGGAGGTGGCGAGTGGTAAAGTGGTGCTACTGCGGGGGCATGAAGGCTATGTGAACAGTGTCCAATTCAGTGGTGATGGCCAACGGGTGGTGTCAGGGAGTGAGGATAAGACGGTCAGGGTCTGGGAGGTGGCGAGTGGTCAAGCGGTAGTAATACGGGGGCATGAAGACTTTGTGAGTAGTGTCCAGTTCAGTGGTGATGGCCAGCGGGTGGTATCAGGAAGTCAGGATAAGACAGTGCGGGTCTGGGAAGTGGTGAGTGGAGCTGTTCAGATGCTGCGAGAGCATGAACGCGAGGTGAGTAGTGTCCAATTTAGTGGTGATGGCCAGCGAGTCGTGTCGGGGAGTTGGGATAAGACAGTCCGGGTCTGGGACGTGGCCAGTGGTCAAGCAGTGGTGCTGCGAGGGCATTATAGCTGGGTGAGTAGTGTCCAATTCAGTGTGGATGGTCAGCGGGTGGTGTCTGGGAGTGAGGATAATACGGTCCGAGTCTGGGAGGTAGCGAGTGGTCAATCGGTGGTGCTGCGGGGGCATCTAAGCCATGTCAACAATGTTCAGTTCAGTGGAGATGGCCAGCGGGTGGTGTCGAGTGGGGATGAACCGGTCCGGGTTTGGGAGGTGGCGAATGGTCAAGCAGTGCTGCTTCGAGGGCATGAAGGGACTGTAATGAGTGTCCACTTCAGTGGAGATGGCCGGCGAGTAGTGTCAGGGAGTTGGGATAAAACAGTCCGAATCTGGGAGGTGGCGAGTGGAGCGGCTCTGGTGCTGCAGGGACATGAAGGCGGGGTAACCAGTGTACAGTTCAGTAGAGATAGTCAGCGAGTGGTGTCGGGGAGTTGGGATAAGACAGTCCGGGTCTGGGACGTGGCCAGTGGTCATGCGGTGGTGCTGCGGGGGCATGAAGATGGAGTAACCAGTGTCCAGTTCAGTGGGGATGGCCAACGGGTACTGTCGAAGGGTGATGAAAATACGGTCCGAGTCTGGGAGGTGGTGAGTGGAGCCTCTTTGGTGCTGCGGGGGCATATAGGCAGGGTGACGCATGCCCAATTCAGTGTGGATGGCCAGCGAGTAGTGTCGGGGGGTCATGATAAGACCATCCGGGTCTGGGATGTTGATCAAAAACGTATGATATTTTGTTTGGCTTTGCATTCTCCTGTGAGTGCATTTTCTTGGCATGAAGACAGAGGATTGTTATGTGTGGGATTTGAAGATGGGATAGTGCAGTGTTGGGATGTCAGAGGGGATCATTGGCAGGCGCTACGACTCAACTGGACTTCGTCACGACCTAGCCCACTGCTGTTTTTGACTGGTTGTGATTTCCGTGGTGCCATAGGCCTGTCCAGTCTGAATGAACGACTGTTGGTGCAACGGGGTGCTATCGATAATGAGCAGATTGATCGCTCACCCATGATGGGAGATCAAATAGAGAAAATACATCAAGAAAGTGAACAACAACCTGAGAAGCCAATGGTAGCTAGGAGCATAAAGAAGCTTGGTGGGATATTTAAGAAAAAGGAACCCACTGTTGCACCATCCGAAAAGAGCGCGTCGAATAAGAAAAAAGGCTTTGGTAAATTAAGTCTATTTAATCGAGGTTCAAAAGCAGTTGAACCGAAATCCAGAAACAAAGATGAGGATAGGGACGATTCTTCAGTAAAATCTTTAGGCAGAGGAAATGCCAACGAATAAGGTAAAAGAGTAATGTCTCACTCTGAATATAAATGTATTTTAAAAATGTTAAATAATCATTTTCAGTCTGGGTATAATTGACGAATTAAAGAAACCGTCACTATTAAAGGAGAATGCATGATGGAGATAAGCAAAGGATATCATCAATTATCGGTGATAAACACAACAATGAATGAGTTGTATATCCCGCTCCAAGGCAAACACACCACCAATCCTGATGAAGAGCCATTTGATTTAGCGGAAAAGATACAGTCATTTTTTGTTTTTGATGAAATAGCCAGAAATGATCCCAAAGTGATGTTATTGATAGGTGATACCGGAGCAGGAAAAAGTGTATTTTCACAACAATTACACCAATATTTATGGAAAGATTATAAAGCGGGTGATCCGATACCCTTATGGATTCCACTACCTGAGTTACAAAATCCCTTTGAAGGAGCGGTGGAAGAAGTTTTGAAAAAACAAGAATTTTCAGAAGCACAAATTGTCGAGATGAAAGTGAAGGAACGCTTTATTTTTATAGTCGATGGATATGATGAATTGCATCAGTTTCAAAATTGTTATTTGACAAACAAATGGAATGAATGGAAAGCCAAAGTATTAGTCACCTGTCGATCACAAGCCTTATATTATCAAAAAGATCCGGATAAATATTTTGTGCCCTTTGATGGAGAAAAACGTTTGTCCTGGTTATTACGGAAATTATACGTAGCGTCGTTTTCGTTGGATCAAATTCAAGCGTATGTAGAAGCGGTTAATCGATTGTCAGAAGATCCAGAAACCAAACTCGAAGATTTTGACAAAATTCCTGGATTAAAAGAACTCATCACCACGCCATTTTTGTTGCATTTAACAGTCGAATCTTTACCAGCTATATTAGCTGAACAACAAGCCAATGAAGAAAATCTAAAAATAACCCAGGCGAAATTATATGATGTATTCATAGAGCGATGGTTTACACGGCAGGTATTAAAATTAAAAGCAGCAGATCAGCTAAAAGATAATGAACAAAATACCAAACAACAATTTTGGGATTATTGCAAACGATTAGCCCAACGAATGCACGCTAACGATGTGACTGTGATACCGTACACTCTTAAAAAAACGGGTGGGCGCTTGTTTGGAAAACAAGAGAAGAAGAATAGTTGGGAAGAATTTTTTAGTGAAGAAACCGAAATATTACGATCCGCCTGTCCCTTAAAAAGAATGGGTGAACATCATTACGGATTTATTCATGCGTCGATGGTGGAATATTTTGCGACCAGAGCGATGTATGAAGAGATACAAATGCAAGAAGCAATAGAAGAAACTCCTATAGAAAATAAAGATGAGAGGGTGCTAGAAGCTGAAAATACTGAAAAAAGACCGAAGGGAGGGATTCATCATCGTGTATTCGCTAAAGAACCTAACGCAATAAGAAATTTAGCCGATCGAATAGAAATGAAAGAAACGTTTAAACAGAAGATGTTAAATATAGTTGAGAAATCAAAAACCAATGAACGATATGCGATAGGAGCAGCGAATGCAATATCAGCTCTAGTGAGAGCTAGAGTCACATTTAATGGAGTCGATTTAGCGGGAATCAAGATATCAGGAGCTGATATTAGCGGGGGATATTTTGATAATGCTGATTTGAGTGGATCAGATTTAAGAGAAGTAGATCTTAAACGAGTATGGATGAGGAAAGCGAAGTTGACAGGATGTCTGTTAAATGACGTGTACTTTGGAGAATATCCCTATTTTAAACACAAAGACAAAGTTAACTCAATTGTTTATAGACCAGATATAAATCGTTTGGTAGTAGCGAGTGGGGTGGAAGTGTATATATGGGACTTGGCGAAAAGAGAATGCATACAAGTTTTTATAGACTCTAATGGATATAAGTTTAAATGCGTCGCTCTAAGTGATGATGGTTGTAAAATGGCATCATTGTCGCATTTTGATAAGAAGCAGGTATGGGATGTGGTGAGTGGGGAAGAAGTGGAGATAGAGAATGATGTTGATTCAAAGAACAACATCGATTTGCGCAGAGGTGCTCAGAAAGTAGCCTCGGGGAATGTTGATATCATTATGGTGAGTAATGACTTTTACAATTCTAAAAGTAGCAAGAAGATTATATGGCGGGTTAATCAGAGCTACGATGGGCGTACGATGGATGCAGGGCGTAATGAAGGAGATGAGAGGAAAGAAGGTAGAGTGAAAGTGCTGGATAGTGCGACAAGAGAAGAGGTAATGAAGTGGCATAATAGTGAAGTTGACTGTGTTACTCAGAGCCGAGATGGACGCACTGTGGTTTCAGGGGGTAAGGATGAAATGGTTCGAGTGTGGAATGTCGAAAGAAAACAAGCAGTAGTATTAAAAGGGCATGAAGGTAATGTTTCTAGTGTGTCTATGAGCGAGGATGGTCGAACTGTGGTTTCAGGTGGAGTTGATGCCACAGTGCGGGTGTGGGATATGGACAGTAAACGAGCGATAGTGCTACGTGGGCACGAAGGCTGTGTTAACAGTGTATCTATAAGCAGTGATGGGCAAACTGTAGCCTCAGGGAGTGAGGATAAGACGGTGCGGATATGGGATGTAGCGAGTGGTATTCAGAGTTTGTTGCAGGAGCACACAAGTGTAGTTAAGAGTGTTGTTTTCAGCAGAGATGGCCTCACAATAGCTTCTGGTAGTATGGATAAGACAGTACGCGTGTGGGATGTGGTGAGTAGGAAAGTAGTCGTGTTGCAGGGGCATGCCAATGCAGTAAATAGTGTTACTTTGAGCAGTGATGGTCGAACAGTAGCTTCTGGGGGTGAGGATAAGTTGGTACGAGTGTGGGATATGGTGAGTGGTAAAGTAGTAGTGTTGCGTGGACATGAACAAAGTATCGAGGGTGTTGCTCTGAGTGGAGATGGACGAACAGTAGCCGCTGGGAGTCATGATAGTACGATGCGGGTGTGGGATGTGGTAAGTGGTAAGGCAGTGGTGTTACGAGGGCATCAAGATAAGATACTGAGTGTCACTTTGAGTGCTAATGGCTATATTGCAGCCTCTGGAGGTTGGGATAAAACAGTACATGTATGGGATGTGGCGAATAAGAAGGCTATTGTTTTACGTGGTCATCAAGATTGGATTAGAAGTGTGCATTTAAGCATCGATGGTAAAACCGTGGTTTCGGGTAGTGATGATTATTCGGTGCGCATTTGGGATGTAGCAAGTGAGAAGGCGATCGTGTTGCGTGGTCATGAAGATCTAGTTAGAAGTGTATGTCTGAGCGATGACGGACGAACAGTTGTCTCAGGGGGTAAGGATTATACGGTTCGAATTTGGGACGTGGAATTACAATCTCAGATCGGTGTAATTCATTTTAATACAGTGGTTAATTCAGTTTCTTTCCACGAATCTTCTGGTCGAGTAGTTGTGGGTCTAGAAGACAGTTCAGTGCAATTATGGAATCGCATTGATGAACGAGGACAGAATTGGCAACTCGTCTGGTCATCGAATTTTTACAGTTTATCTATTCATGCAACAGAGTGTGATCTACGAGGAGTGATTGGGCTGTCTCATCAACATGAAATATTATTGGCTCAGCACGGAGCTATCGGTGTTCAAGCTGAAATTCAGAAAATTATACCACCAACAAAAAAAAGCAGTGAGATAGAGCAAGGTAAATTTCAACAGCCTGAAAAAATAAAAGAGTCAGGGAGATTGAAGAAATTTACTGGGATCTTTAAAAATAAAAAATCAACATCCACTGCTAGTGAAGACACTTCAAATAACAAGGGTAATAAGAAAGGTGCTTTAAGTAAATTTAATTTGTTTGATAAAAGGTCTAAACACGAACAACGAAAATCTGAAGAAGATCAAAATCCTAAAGATTTATCAGGATTGGGTTTCCAAGCGCCTTTACCACCCGTTTCCCATGAGTCTGAAAGCACCAAGATTTCGCCTTCATCGCCTCGATCATGGAAAAAGATAGACTCACCTCGACAACATAATCAACCGTTGCCATCTAGTGCTGTCGAACCGGGGGAGATTGAACACCAAGAAGAACCTCCTGAAGGAAGGTCAGCATCCTTATCATCACCCCCTCCTCTTCCCCCACGATTTTTTGTGAGTCGTAGTCCCCGACATGCTGCGGCAGTCAAAAAGGGATCTATTGACTCAGTGTATGAGGGAGCAGAAGATTATGAAACAAGAGATAATTCCCAACAATACGAATGATATATTCATTGTAGAGTTTTTGTATATTGTTTGCTAAAAGGAGAGTTAAAAATGGAACAAGGATATGAGTTAGCACTAAATAATATAAGAAAAGCCGCATTAGAAGAATCACAACCCGTAGAGCTGTATATACCTCTTCAAGGTAAATACACCACAAATTCTGAGGAAAAACCCTGTGACTTAGCACAAAAGATAAACGAATTTTTTGTCTTTGATGACGCAAATCGGAATGACCCACGAGTGATGTTATTGCTGGGAGATACGGGATCGGGGAAAAGTGTGTTTTCACAGCATTTGTATCAGAAACTCTGGGAGCGGTTTAAAGCTGGAGATCCCATTCCATTGTGGATACCTCTACCAGAATTATTAAATCCTTTTGAAGGTGCTGTTGAAGAAATTCTTAAAAAATATGAATTTTCGGAATCACAAATTGCTGAGATGAAGGAGAGAGAACGATTTATTTTTTTGGTAGATGGTTATGATGAGTTGCATCGTTTTCAAAATTGTTATGTTACGAATAAGTGGGATAAATGGAATTCCAAAATGCTCATCACCTGTCGCTCCCAAGCGATATATTATCAAGCCGACCCTGATAAATATTTTATGCCATTTAATGGCGAAAAACGACTGCCCATGTTATTACGTAAATTGTATGTTGCGCCATTTTCCAAAGAACAAATTTATACCTATGTTAAACAGTATCAACAACTAAATACTGAAAATAAAATCTCTGAAGAAGATTTTTCCCTAGTTCCTGGCTTAACTGAATTAATCACCACACCTTTTTTATTACATCTCACAGTAGAAGCATTACCAGATATAATGGCGAATGTCGGATTGAAAGAAGAAAATTCAAAGATGACACAAGCAAAATTATACGATATCTTTATAGAGCGATGGTTTACACGACAGGTATTAAAATTAAAAGCAGCAGGTCAACTAAAAGATAGTGAACAAAATACCAAGCAACAATTTTGGGATTATTGCAAACGATTAGCCCAACGAATGCACGCTAACGATGTGACTGTGATACCGTACACTCTTAAAAAAACGGGTGGGCGCTTGTTTGGAAAACAAGAGAAGAAGAATAGTTGGGAAGAATTTTTTAGTGAAGAAACCGAAATATTACGATCCGCCTGTCCCTTAAAAAGAATGGGTGAACATCATTACGGATTTATTCATGCGTCATTGGTGGAATATTTTGCGACTCGAGCGATGTATGAAGAGATTCAAGAGCAAGAAGACGTCGCAGAAATTCCCGTCGAAAACAAAGAAAAAGAAGAAATCATCACGGTAGTCGAAATTACAGAAAAAAAACCGAAGGGTGGAATTCATCATCGAGTATTTGCCAAAGAACCCAATGCGATTCGTAATTTAGCGGATCGGATTGAGATGAAAGAAGCGTTTAAACAAAAGATGTTAAAGATCGTTGAGCAATCAAAAATCAGTCAACAATATGCCATTGGAGCCGCGAATGCGATAACTGCATTAGTAAAAGCAGGAGTAACATTTAATGGGGCAGATTTACGGGGAATTAAAATAGCAGGAGCAGATATCAGCGGGGGGTATTTTGATCAAGCTAGTTTAGTTGATGCAGACTTATTTAATACTCAACTATCACAAGTTTGGATGCAAAAAGCGGATTTGCGTAGTGCAAATATGGATGATGTAAACTTTGGAGAATACCCCTGGTTTATGCACGAAGTTTTAGTCGGTGGTGTTAAAAGTATCTGTTATCGTCCCGATATAAATCAGTTATTAACGGCAAGTGGTAGAAAAGTAATGCTTTGGAATATTGAAACAGGTGAGTGTGTTTATACGATTAATGAATTAGGGGGTAGTGATATTAACTGCGTTTCAATATGTAATAATGGAGAAGTATTTGCTTCAGGTAGTTCAGACCATAATGTACGGGTATGGTATGTGGTAAAGCGTAATTCAAAAGTACTTGAGGGACACAGAAACTCGATTAATTGCGTTTGTCTAAATGACGATGGAAACATTTTAGTATCTGGCAGTGATGATGCTACCGTGAGAGTATGGGATGTGAGTAATGGACAAGACACTGTACTTTCAGGTCATGAAGGCGGCGTGTTCAGTGTACATCTTAGTGCGAATGGAAAGACTGTAGTTTCGGGCAGTCGTGATAAAACAGTGAGAGTATGGGATTTAACAAGTGGTATGGTAGTAGTGCTAAGAGGACATGCTTTTAATGTAAATAGTGTTCAAATTAGTCGAGATGGAAAAACCGTTGTATCGGCTGGTGAAAGTTCATTTTATCCAAGAATTGAAGATAATACCGTGAGATTATGGGATGTGAGTAGTGGTAATGCAGTTATTCTCCAAGGTCATAAAGGAACGGTTACCAGCGTATGTTTAAGCGAGGATGGAAAGACGGTAGTCTCAGGTAGTCATGACTGTACAATTAGGGTTTGGGATGTCACTACTCGCCTCAGCGTTGTGTTGCAGGGTCATAAAAGTGCTGTTCATTGTGTTTCTTTAAGTCCTGACGGAAAGACAGTGGCATCTGGAAGTGAAGATAAAACTGTGCGTATATGGGATATGGCCGTTGGTCAAAAAGTATTACAAAAAAGGGGGCATGAAGCTCAGGTTTATAGTGTTTGTCTTAGTAGTGATGGTAAAAAATTAGTCTCTGGCAGCCTTGATAAAACTGTCCGTGTATGGGATTTGAATGATGGAAGCATGATAATATTAAATGGGCATGAAAATACAGTTAATAGTGTCTTTATGAGCGCAGATAACAATACTGTAGTTTCGGGTGGTACTATTCGATTTGGAAATGATGACCCAACACTTATAGTGTGGAATGTTGCAAAAGAAAGGTCAATGAGATTACATAAGCTTAAAGAAAGTGTTGAATGTGTTTATGTGAATTCAAATGGAAAAACAGTGTTTTACGCTGGCTCTCGAAATATTTATAGCATGGACGTAGAGACTGGTAAAATATTGAAATTAAGAAAATTTCAAAGTTCAGCTAGTTGTGTGCATATGAGTGCAAATGAAAAGAAAATAGTATACGGTGGTGAGGATGGAAATGTTCCAACTATATGTGTTAGTGATGTGAATGGTGAGAATGAGATATCATTGATAGGGCATAATGGGTCTATAAAGTGTGTTTTTATTAATTCAGATGGAACTATTGTTGTTTCAGGAAGTGTTGATAAAACAATTCGAATTTGGGACGTATTAAGTGGTAAATTTGTACTTCTTCAAGGGCATGAGGTGGCTGTTAATTGTGTTTATCTCAGCGAAGATGAAAAGACTGTGGTCTCTTGTAGTGGTAATAATGCATATATAAAAGATTACACCGTGCGTCTATGGGATATCGAATCACTTTCTCAAAAGGCTATAATTTATTTTAACTCACCAGTACGAAGTATTTCAGTTCAATATTCATTAGGATTAATAGTTACAGGATTAGAGGATGGATCGTTACAGTTATGGCAAAAAATGGATGATTCTGGGCAAAAATGGCTTTTTAAGTGGTCTTCAACATTTCCAAATTCTAATACGGTTCTCACATTAACCAATTGTGACTTAAGAAATTCGAAAGGATTATCTTCTATGAATTATCGGTTGTTAAAGCAGCGAGGTGCTGTTGTTGATACAAACCCAGCTTCAAATACAGTTAGAATTTCCTCTGATTTGATAACACAGGTTGCAAGTTGTAGTGGTAGTCCATTACATCAAAATGATTCTGAATTACCTGATTCGATGTCAGATAACACTATTAATAACATATAGGAGAAAAATTATATGGAACAGGAATATGAATTAAGGGTACCCGAAATTAGAAAATCAGTTTTTGAGCAATCTCAAAATGCAGAGTTGTATATTCCTTTGCAGGGTAAACACACTACCAATTCTGAAGAAAGACCTTTTGATTTAGCTGAAAAGATCAAACAGTTTTTTATATTTGACGATACGAATCTCAGTGATCCTTGTGTCACGTTATTAATGGGAGATACTGGCTCCGGAAAGAGTATATTTGTCCAACAACTATTTAACCAATTATGGCAGCATAGAAAATCGGGTG
The DNA here is from genome assembly GCA_964651735.1 of uncultured Gammaproteobacteria bacterium. Lineage (GTDB taxonomy): Bacteria > Pseudomonadota > Gammaproteobacteria > CAZYYU01 > CAZYYU01 > CAZYYU01. The sequence continues at coordinate 55,827 of CAZYYU010000008.1, forward strand.
ACCCTATTCCGCTTTGGATTCCTCTTCCGGAGTTAGAATATCCTTTTGAAAGTGCTGTCGAAGAAGTTTTAAAAAAACAGGAATTTTCAGAATCACAAATAATGAAAATGAAAGCGAAGGAACGATTTATATTTATAGTCGATGGATATGATGAGTTGCATCAGTTTCAAAATTGTTATGTCACCAATAAATGGGATAAATGGAAGGCTAAAGTATTAATCACGTGTCGATCTCAAGCTTTATATTATCAAAAAGATCCCGATAAATATTTTGTGCCGTTTCGTAGTGAAAAACGATTACCGATGTTATTGCGTAGATTATACGTGGCATCCTTTTCTCAGGAACAAATCAGCGCTTATGTTAGAAAGTATCATGAAGTTAATCCACTTACTAAAGTTGTGGAAGGAGACTTCACGAAAATTCCTGGACTGACCGAACTAATTACAACACCTTTTTTATTACATTTAGCGGTTGAAGCTTTACCAGATATTTTGGCGAATCAACATAAAGATCAGAAGATGACTCAAGCCACATTATATGATGTATTTATCGAGCAATGGTTTAGCAGACAAGTCAAAAAATTAAGCACTGCAGGACTTTTAACAGACACTGAGCAAAATACTAAGCAAAAATTTTGGGATTATTGTAAGCGTTTAGCCCAACAGATGCATGAAAAACAAGTGAGCATTATTCCGTATCGAGGGCAAAAAGTCAGTGGGCGATTATTTAGAAAACTAGAAACAACCACTGTTTGGGAATCTTTTTTCAATGAAGATTCCGAAGTTTTACGATCTGCATGTCCACTCAAAAGATTTGGAGAGCATCATTATGGATTTGTTCATGCGTCTATGATCGACTATTTTGCCACCAGAGCAATGTACGAAGAAATACAGAATAAAATGGATGAAGTTATTGAGCATGTTGAAGAGGATAAGCCTCAAGAAGTTAAATATGCACAAGAACTTAAAGGAGGAATTCATCAGCGTGTATTTGCTCAAGAGAAAAATGCACTTAGGTTTTTAGCGGATCGTATAGAAATGAGTGATTCTTTCAAACAAAAGATGCTTTTTATTTTAGAAGGATCAAAGAAAAGTAAACATTTTTCCATCGGTGCTGCTAATGCAATCTCTGCTTTAGTAAGAGCTGGGACCTCCTTTAATGGTGTGAATTTATCTGGTATACAAATATCAGGAGCTAATATTAGTGGGGGATATTTCGATCAAGCTGATTTATCGAATGCCAATTTAAGCAATTCAGTAATGATTAATGTCTGGCTGAGAGATGCAACGATAGAAGGCAGTAATTTAGAAGGCATAAATTTTGGTGAATATCCTTGGTTTAATTTTGAACATGATATTTACGATATTGACTATCGAGAAAGTTTGAATCGTCTTGTTGTGGCATGTGGTAAGTATAAGCAACGTCATGATATTGTGCTATGGGATACGGTAACTTATGAGCCGCTAGCTATTTTGAAATCTCACCACAATCACATAGCTTGTGTTGCATTAAGCCTAAATGGACAGTACGTAGCTTGGGGTGGTGGATATTCTGATTTAGCTAAGATAATTGAACCGGGTGGGACAGAATATGCTATAAGAATTATCGAAGTAGCAAATAGCAAAGAAATCGCAATTTTACTTGGTCATGTAGACTCAGTGACAAAGATAGAATTTAGTTCAGATAACAAATATATAATATCGGGAAGCAAAGATAAGACTATACGAATATGGGAGGTATCAACTGGAAATCAGAAAATGATATTAAATGGACATATTGGAAGAGTAAATACTGTAAAATTCAGTCCGAATGGGAAGTTGGCCGCATCGGGTAGTGAAGATTAAACTATACGTATCTGGGACGTAGTAAAGAGTAAGCAGCTTGCAGCGTTGTTCCTCGACGAAGAGGAGAAAGCGGTTGTAAAACCAAATGCGCATAATGTAAATGATGTGCAGTTTAGTGCAGATGGCAGTTTGTTGGCTGCTGCAGTCAGAAATAGGATATGGATAGTCGGCATACTCGTACAGCAACAAGAAATAGAATTGTTTGATAGAAATGACTTTAGTAAACCAAGTATATATTCAGTTGCTTTTAGCCCTGATGCACAAAGAGTCGTGTGTGGAGGATCAGATAGGATTATTCGAATTTGGGATGTGGCTAGTAAGAGAATACTTCGTGCATTGTATGGTCATGAAGACACTATAAGAAAGGTTCTGTTTAGTTCAGATGGTGGACGTCTTTTATCAGTAGGTGATGATAATAAGGTAAGATTTTGGAATATTACTGATGAGAGGTCAATTTCACATTCGAAAGGATATGAAGCTGCAGTGTGTTGCATTGATATTAGCTCAGATGGCAAAAAGGTGGTGATGGGCAGTAACGATGATACTGTACGAGTATTTGAAGCAAGCGGGAAAGCGCTTTTTGTGATGCGAGGCCATGATGCTGCAGTACATAGTGTGGCATTTAGTGGGAATAGTCAACGGATCGTATCAGGGAGTTGGGATGATACTGTAAGAATTTGGGATGTGAACAGTGGTCAAGAGATTTGTGTGTTAGAAGGCCATAAAAGTGAAGTGAATTGTGTAGCCTTTAGTCCTAATGAAAAGTTGATAGCATCTGGTGGTCGAGATCGCACTGTGCGGATTTGGGATGCTGAAGGTGGAAAAGAGATCATGGTTATAAACGGGCATAAGGGAGAAGTTACTAGCGTTTTATTTTCTAAAGATGGGATGAGAGTTATATCAGGAAGTACGGATCAGACTGTTCGATATTGGGAAGTCTGTAATGGAAATGAATTATCATCGTTTACTCCAAGACCCGAAGTTAATTATCGTATTTACTCTGTGGATTACAGTCCAGATGAACAAAAGTTAGCTGTATGTTACTATGAAAAAGTAGTCATCATTGATGTGCTGAGTAAGCAAGAAGTTCTTGAAATCCCCAGGACGATAAGAACGAAAAATAGAAACCATATTCAGTTTTGGAATAATGGAAATTATGTGATAATCGCAAAGAAAAATACTATTGAGATTTGGGAAATTGCGAGCAAACAGTGTATAAATAGGTTGAAGTTTCCAACAGAAATAATGGATTTTTCTTGCCACTCCAATGGTTTATTAGTGATAGCATTCTATGATTCTACTTTGCAATTTTTTCAAAACTTTGGCGACGAAAATAATGATGATTGGCAGTTGCATTTGTCGACAAATGTTGAAAATCGAAATCTCTTTGTTGATGGAGTGAAGGCTATCCCGGTGAGTGGATTGAGCTTTCATAACCATTTGCTACTAAAACAACGTGGAGCATTAGTAACACTAAAGCAAGAAACTGTTCATGAGCAACCTGATAGAGAGGAGTTGCAGGAGTCTTCATTATCGAAAACAAAATGGATTTCTGCAAAACGAGCAGGAAGTCCTATTCATCAGCATAATAATAACGAGTCGAAAAGTGATAATGTTGAAGATGAAGCAAAAACTCCCAAAAACTAGTCGTAGTGTGTTAGCTTAGTTTTCAGTTCAGTGGAGACAGGCGGCAAGTGGTGTCGGAGTGAGGTTAAGACCATCCGGGTATAGGATGTGGTAAGCGTGCTTGCGAAAGTGCTGCGTGGGCATGAAAGTCCTGTAACTAGTGTTCAGTTCAAACGGGATGGACGTCAGGTAGTGTCAGCGGGGTTGGATAAAACCGTTCGGGTCTGGGATGTGGCAAGTGGAGCTGCGACGATACTTCTCGGGCATGACTATGCTGTTGGTTGTGTTCAATTCAGTCACAATGGAAGACAGATATTGTCAGGGAGTTAGGATAAGACAGTTCGGATCTGGGACATTGAATCTGCGAAAAAAGTTCAATGCCTTACTTTTCATTTTTTGACATGAAAAATAAGAGGCAAGGAAGAGAAGAACGATAAAACGAAGGATCGAGATAACACTCAATCAAATTTATAAGAGATAAACATGGAAATAAATAACAGTCAGCTTGCGATAGTTTATAGTTTATAGTAAGCTATAAACTATGAAGACTCAAACCAAACACCAAGTACTGAAACTTCTTCAGGAACACGGGCCTATTGGACCATCAGCGATCTCAGCTGCCCTACAAATTAGCACTCAAATGGTGCATCGACACTTAAAAAACTTATTAATATCTGGAGAAATAAGGAAACAAGGGGTCCCTCCAAAAGTACTCTATGCAGCTATAGAGAAACGTTCTACTTATGTGTTCCCCACCTTAACAAGTCTTGAGTATGAGTATATAGGTCAAAACTATTTAACCGTTAAACCGGATGGTGAGGTGATGATGGGGGTTGAAGGATTGCAATGGTGGGCTTTAAAAACGCAGCAACATAAAAACTTTAAAGCGCTTGCACATGAATATATTGCCACTCATGAAAAGTTTAACGATCAATATCGTAATGAGTTAGGCGTGATTGATGCGACGTTTAAAATCAAAGACACTTTCGATATCTGTTATCTCGATTATTTATTTTATCAAGAATTTTATAGCTTACCAAAATTCGGAAAAACGAAAACAGGTCAAATGGTTTTTCTAGGAAAAAGTGGTCAAAATATTAAATTTATTCGCATGCTTGCTGAGATGACTCGAAAATCAATTCAGAACATAATTGAGTTTTATAAAATTGATGGTGTAATATTTGCACCACACTCTATCCCGAGAAAAATTTCATTTCTTAACATGTATAAACAATTTTTAGAATTAAATATTCCGTGCTCCACGATGCAAAAGGTATTTGTAAATGACATACCTATCGCTCAAAAATCACTATCTAAGCTTGCTGACCGGATAGAAAATGCTACTAATACAATTTTCACCCTCAAAGAAAATAGTGCTTTTACGCGCGTTCTGGTAATTGATGATGCTGTAGGCTCAGGAGCTACGCTGAATATAATCGCTTCCAAACTTAAAAAAATATCGGGTGCAGCATTTGTCTGTGGATATGCAATAACGGGTAGCTTGAAAGGTTTTGAAGTGATTAATGAAATTTAAGGAAAGATCTGATTAAAATAAAATACGAGTTAATTATTGCTCGGGTTTTGTTTCTTTAAGGTTGATAGTATGGTAAGTTTCTCTTTATTGTTCACGGTAAGGAGGCTTAAATGGAACAAGGCTACGAGTTAAGACTTATTGATATTAATAGAGCCATATTAGAACAATCTCAGCCTACAGAAGTGTATATTCCTCTTCAAGGTAAACACACAACTAATCCTGAAGAAGTACCCTTTAATTTAGCCGAGAAGATCAAACTATTTTTTGTGTTTGATGATACCAATCCGCGTGACCCTCGCGTGATGTTATTAATGGGAGATACCGGATCTGGAAAAAGCGTATTTGCTCATCAATTGTTACAGCAGCTATGGCAAGTCAGAAAAGAAAATGATCCGATTCCACTCTGGATACCTTTGCCGGAATTATTACATCCTTTTGAAAATGCTGTAGAAGAAGTGCTGAAGAAATATGAATTTTCGGAATCACAAATTGCTGAGATGAAGGAGAGAGAACGCTTTCTATTTATTGTGGATGGATATGATGAGTTACACCAGTTTCAAAATTGCTACGTTACAAATAAATGGAATCAATGGAAAGCAAAAGTATTAATCATGTGTCGATCGCAAGCCTTATATTATCAAAAAGATCCGGATAAATATTTTATGCCGTTCAGTGGTGATAAAAAGTTACCATGGTTATTACGAAAACTATATGTTGCGCCGTTTTCGCAAGATCAAATTAAAATGTACCTAGAAATGTATAATCACAAGACTTCGGTTCAAGAAAATAGAGATTACGGTATTAACTTTGATGATTTCGACAAAATACCGGGACTCAAAGAATTAATTACTACTCCATTTTTATTACATTTAGCGGTGGATGCATTGCCTGATATTTTGGTTGCTCAAATTGATGATCAGAAAATAACTCAAGCGAAATTATATGATGTATTTATTGAGCAGTGGTTCTCAAGGCAAGTCAAAAAATTTAGTGCATCGGGAAATTTAAAAGACACTGAACAAAAGACCAAACAACAATGTTGGGATTACTGTAAGCGTCTGGCACAAAAAATGTATGAAAATGAAGTGAGTGTTATTCCCTATCAAAAACATAAAGTAGGTGGGCGATTGTTTGGAAAACAAGAACAATCCAATAGCTGGGAGCCATTTTTTAATGAGGACACAAAAATAGTAAGATCCGCGTGCCCATTAAAACGATTTGGTGATCATAATTATGGATTTTTTCATGCATCCATGATTGAATATTTTGCCACGCGAGCGATGTATGAAGAAATACAAAGTGAGCAAAAGGATAGACTATTGAATGCACCAAAATTTCATTCTTCAGAAGCAATAGAACCGGTGTCATCTTGGCGAAAGGCAAGATCTTATGCTAATAATAAAGTAAACCTAGACAACATTTGCGGCGAATTTAAAGTCGATACTGATCATAATAATGAAATGCAAAATATAGGTAATCAACCTCATGGTGGAATCCATCAACGATTATTTTCCTTAGAGCGTCAGACCATTCAATTTTTAGCAGATCGCATCCAGATGAATGAAAAATTTAAACAAAAAATGTTGTCGATATTAAATGCCTCAAAAAAAAATGGCGATTATATAATTGGCGCTGCAAATGCCGTCACTGCGCTAGTAAAAGCTGGAGTAACATTTAATGGAGCAGATTTATCAGGAATTAAGATCTCTGGTGCAGTAATTTCAGGTGGGTATTTTGATAACGCAAATTTCACAGGTGCTAATTTATCTCAAGTTAGGGCATTTAATGTTTGGTTACGTGCGTCTACTTTACATGACTGTAATCTAGAAGGTATAAATTTTGGGGAATATCCTTTTATTAAATTCAATTCTCGTATAAAGGGCATCGTCTATTATCCAGATATGAATCGTCTTCTGGTTGGTTATGGTAAAAAGCTTGCTATATGGGATACTGAAAAAAAGGAAAAAATAAAAGAGTTTCGTGATACTGATTATATTTTTTGTGTTTCGATGAGTAATGATGGGACGACTATTGCTTCCAATACGTTGAATGAAGGAGAAGATGCGAAAGTAAGTGTGTGGGATGTCAATTCTGGTCGTTCTGTTGTGTTGCGTGGACATAATAGACAAGTGACTAAAGTACATTTGAATGGTGATGGAAAAATAGTGGCGTCTGCTAGCAATGATCATACCATCCGATTATGGGATGTATCCAGTGGTAAAGAGATCGCAATTCATAAAGTGAGTCCTACAGCAACAGCAATACACTTAAGTCTTGATGCTAAGAAACTGATATACGCTACCGATAAGAATGTACGAATTTGGGTTATAGGTTCTAATCGTAAGCCTATGCAGCTAGAAGGTCATACAGGTGAAGTACGATGCTTAGATATGTCATTAGATTTTCGACTGATAGTGTCTGGAGGCCATGATCATACAGTGCGTCTATGGGATGTTGCATCACGTCAATCAATTAATTTGCAGGGACATTTATCCTCGGTAAGTAGTGTAAAAATTAGTGAAGATGGGAAAACAATAATATCTGGCAGTGATGATAATACTGTACGAATATGGGATGTTGAGAGTAAATCGAGTGTTGTCCTTTTAGGTCATGGAGTTGGTATCGGTAATGTTCTACGGAATGATATTGGAAGTGTTAGCTCTGTTCAGATAAGTTCTGATGGAAAAAGGGCAGCTTCTGCAGGTGATGATGGTACAGTACGTTTCTGGGATCTAAATAATGTTAGTGATAGGGTGATAAAGGAAGAATATCTTGGTTCAGTTGACACCGTACAGTTAAGTGCGGATGGAGTAATTCTGGCGTGGTCTTGCAGAGATAAAGTACATATTTGGAATACATTTCTTACTCAATCTATAACATTGTTCGAGGATACTAAGAAAAAGGGAAAGTTAATAGATATGTTTCTAAGTGCGGATGGTAAGAAAGTGTTAACAACATATAATCGAAAAGATCATGGCATATATAATACAGCCTGTATGTGGAATGTGGTCAATGGTCAAGGGGAAGATTTAGAGAAACGAAATGAATCTGGGGGTAATCAGCTGATATGTTCAAAAGCTCACATGAGTGCTGATGCTAAGATAATCGTATTGGGATTGGGAATTGCAGTAGAAATCTGGAATGTAGAAAATAATAATTTAACAAAAGTGCTAAGTGATGATGAGAATTTTGATAATGTTCGAGTAAGCCAAGATGGTAAAACAATTGTAGCATGGCAAAACGATGTTAAATTTAAAATAACTATATTGGATATACCTACAGGGCGAAAAGTGACGTGCAAAGGGCATAAAGCTGAAATTCTCTGTGGGCAATTGAGTGTTGATAGCGCAATTCTTGTCACAGGAAGTAACGATAAGACGGTACGGATGTGGGATGCATACAGTGGACAAAATAAAGGCGTATTTCAGGGCCACGAAGCTGATGTTTATTGTGTGCATATTAGTGCTGATTGTAAAACGATAATATCGGGAGGCTGGGATAAGACTGTTCGAGTCTGGGACGTACAATTACGCACGCAAATTTATATATTTAACATGCCATCTGCTATTAATAGTATTTCTGTCCATGATTCATTAGGGCTGCTTGCCATTGGAATGCGAGATAGTTCTGTACAATTATGGAAGCGATTAGACGGTTCGGGAAAATCTTGGCAACTTAATTGGGCATTAAAAAATCCAAATATGAATCTATCAATGGGAGGCTGCTGGCTTGATGGTAGTATAGGATTATCTTTGCAAAATCAAGAATTAATGAGTCAGCTCGGTGCTATAAATGTAAATCAACAGAGACATAATGATAATTCAAATATTTATAAAGTTGGTGAAGGAATTAAGAAATTTGGTAGTATTTTTGCAAAAAATAAAAAGAAGTTATCATCTACAGAACACATTGAAAGCAAACAAAGTACAGAACGTAAATTTGAATAGTTTATGGTGTATCAATTATTACCCTTAATAAGACCGATACATGAATGACATACGTATAGGAGAAAATTTATATGGAACAAAGATATGAATTTATTTTAACTACTGTTAGAAAAACTGTATTAGAACAGGATGATATCAATTTATTATATATACCTCTTCATGGTAAACACACTACAAATCCTGAAGAAGAACCCTTTGATTTAGCACAAAAGATTAACGAATTTTTTGTGTTTGATGAATCTAATACCAACGATCCACGGGTGATGTTATTGCTAGGTGATACGGGATCAGGGAAAAGTGTGTTCACACAACAAGTTTTTAAACAGTTGTGGAAAACTAGAAAAGAAAGTGATCCGATTCCCTTATGGATACCTTTACCTGAATTATTAAATCCCTTTAATGGGTCGGTGGAAGAAGTTTTAATGAAATATGAATTTACTGAATCCCAAATTTTAGCAATGAAAAGGAAAGAAAAATTTATATTCATTGTTGATGGTTATGATGAGTTGCATCAGTTTCAAAATTGCTATGTCACGAATGGGTGGCATGAGTGGAAAGCGAAAGTATTAATCACCTGTCGATCTCAAGCCTTATATTATCAGAAGGATCCGGATAAATATTTTGTGCCGTTCAGTAAAGAACAGCGATTGCCGTGGTTATTACGAAAATTATATGTAGCGCCTTTTTCACCAGATCAAATTAAAGCCTATGTGGCGGCGTATAATCGCAGGATTCCGGCCATTCGCCAGGATCCAGTGATCAAACTGGAAGATTTCGACAAAATTCCCGGATTAAAAGAATTAATCATCACTCCGTTTTTGTTACATTTAGCTGTCGAATCCTTGCCGGATATTTTAGCGAATATTGGAAGTGAAGAAGAAAATCCGAAAATGACACAAGCGAAATTGTACGATGTGTTTATTGAGCAATGGTTTACACGACAAGTCGAAAAAATGAGAGCGGCCAATATTGTCATCTCTGACTTGACACGGGATATAGAAATCAAGCAACGATTCTGGGATTACTGTAAAAGACTCGCTCAACAAATGCATGCGAATGAAGTGACTGTTATTCCTTACATAGCATCAAAAGCCGCAGGACGATTATTTGGGATAAAAGAAAAGAGAAACTATTGGGAGAAATTTTTTAGTGAAGAAACTGAAGTATTAAGGTCAGCATGTCCACTTAAAAGAATGGGCGATCATCATTATGGATTTATCCATTCATCCTTTGTGGAATATTTTTCTACGAGAGCAATGTATGAAGAGATACAAGAAGAGGTTGTAGCAGAAAAATGTGCTGAAAATATAGATAAAGAAATTGGAGAAATAAAAGTTCAACCTGAAAATGTTAACACTAAAAAACCAAAAGGGGGAATTCACGTTAGAGTGTTTGTCAAAGAACGTCAAGCAATACAATTTATATCCGATCGAATTGAAATGAGCAAGATATTTAAACAAAAAATGCTCAATATTGTTGAAACCTCAAAGACAAATGATTTGTACGGAATTGGAGCAGCCAATGCAATCACAGGATTAGTGAGAGCAGGTGTGACTTTTAATGGAGCGGATTTGAGAGGAATCAGAATTTCAGGTGCAGATATCAGCGGAGGATATTTTGATAATGTGGATTTAAGTGGATCAGATTTACGACATGTTATCGCTGCACGTACATGGTTGAAACGAGCAAATTTGAGTAAATGTGAATTAGAAGGTCTAGATTTAATGGAACATCCTTCGTTTAAACACAAAACTGAGGTGCTAAGTATTGTTTATCGTCCGGAGATCAACTAGCTTATTTCGGTTTGCTTAAAAAAAATAAAGTTTTGGAATATTAATACTAGGGAGTGTATAAAAATATTGAAAGGAAATGGTAATGTTTATCAATATTATTATACCTGTATAGCGATGAGTGGTGATGGAAAAAAAATAGTTTTTGGTAGAGAAACCCATTATAAATATGAAAAATTAGGTAATACAGTAGTTTTATACGATATGAATAATGAGTCAGAAATTTTTCTTGAAGGACATGAGAATGTTATAACGTGTGTTGACATTAGCTACGATGGTCATATTGTAGTGTCAGGTAGCGAAGACTCTACTATAAGGGTATGGGATGTAAGAAGCAGGAAAGCAATAATATTACAAGGACATAGTGATGCAATAACTTCACTATGTTTGTGCCCTCGTAATTCTCAAACACTTATCTCAGCTAGTCAAGATTCCACTGTTTTTATTTGGGATGTAAGTCGAGGAACATCTGAAAATTTCTGCCATTCATGTGAAGATTATATGGGGCCTGTATCTTCATTACATATGAGTATGGATGGTAGGACTTTAGCTACAGGATATGGTCAATATTCTGATTATACTGTGCGTGTTTGGGATATAGAGAGTAGAAAAGCATTAACATTTAATTGTCATCGTAATGCTGTGAAGAGTGTACATTTTAGCATTGATGGAAAAATATTGGCTTCGTGTAGTGATGATAAAAATATTTGCCTCATAGAAATAGCTTCTAATAAAGTTTATGTTTTGAAAGGTCATACATCGAGCATCAATAAAGTATATTTTAGCACAGATGGAACTACACTTGCATCGTGTAGTGATGATAGAACTGTACGCGTATGGGATGTGGATCTTGAGAATATGGCGATGTATGAGGAAAGCGATGAAGTTCAAAAGAGTAATGAAGATGATGTTAAAAGTGTTTGTTTAACTAATGAGGGAAGAAGAGTCGTTTTTCTTCAATATTCTCAAATTTTAATATGGAATCTAGAAAAAGGAAGTCTAGATTTTATCCATGATTGGCATCATAACAGTAAATATAAAGTTAGCTCTATTTTTCTCAGCGAAAATGGAAAATTTCTTGTTATGAGCAAGTGCGATAAGTATGACAAAGAACACGAAAATAATATTGTAGCAGTAAAAAATTTTGAAAGTGGAAAAGAAATAGAACTTTATGGTCATACAAGTCAAATTGCCTGTATCGGCATTAGTGAAAATGGAAAAATAGTAGCATCAGGTTGTAAGCATATTCTTCCTACGAGTGATAATACTATCTACATATGGAATTTAGAAAGTGGTGAAAATCTTGAGTTTACATGCGGTGACTGTGGTGTAAGTTGTTTAAAATTAAGTGCAGATGGTTTGCATTTAGTCGTAGGAGAATATGGAGGTATAATTCATACTGGTGATTTATCTGTATGGCTGTTGAATGTAAAAACACATAAAATGGATCTACTTTATACGCATGAAAGTAGTATTTGTTGTGTGGATATCAGTGGTGATGGTAATATAGTGGTTTCAAGTAGTTCTGATAAAACCATAAAAGTACGGAATATACTAACTCGGAAATTTACTGTTCTAACAGGTCATATGCAGAGTGTAACGTCTATTTGTTTGACTCGAGATTGCAAATCAGTTGTGTCCAGCAGTTACGCAGATCAAACTTTGCGAATCTGGGATATTGAATCCCAATCACAGCATACCATAATTTATATTGATTCGTGTATTAATAGTATTTCAGTACAGTATGATTTAGGGCTTATAGCTATTGGATCAAATGAGGGCCCAATTCAATTGTGGAAACGCATAGATGATACTGGGCAAAATTGGCAACTCTTTCGAGTGTTAAATTCCGTAAATTCAGTCTTGCGATTAGGGGGCAGTAACGTGAGGGACTCAATTGGATTATCTATTCAAAATCAGCAACTTTTTAAACAACGAAAAGCAATAGTATCAAATTCATTCTTTAGAAAACGTGGGCTACGGCTAGCAAAGTTAGATGGATTTAGAGATTCTATTTCATATTTGGATGAGGCTCTTCGTCTAGATCCAAGTGATGGAGTAATATATCGCATACGCGGCTATTGCAAATATTTGTTGGGTGATAATACCGATTTGACACCTGATTTTAAAAAATCCTTCCAACTTGATCCATCTTTTGCAAATGATATTCAAAAGTATTTTGAAACGGAATTAGATCATAACGGAGATACAATCATTTCATTTAACCAGAAAGTTTGTGAGGCTATATCTGAAACATTTTATGGTAGTGGTGTGAGAAAAATGAAATCTGATTTATATCATGAAGCCATATTGGATTTTGATATCGCGACAAGATTTATTCTCAGTGATACTTCAGCCTTGGAAAAGAGAGTTGAATGCTATATTAAAGTGGGAATCCTAGATAAAGCCATATCTGATTTAGATCAAATTATTCAAATTAATCCGAAAAAGGCGAAATGTTTTGCTTGGAGAGGTTCATTAAAATTTTCATTACAACAATATCAAGAAGCAATCCCTGATTTTGATGTAGCAATATTGTTTGAATTTGATTTAGTATATACATATCATTTTCGAGCAAATTGCAAATTTGAGTTAGGAAGATATGAGGAAGCCATTAAAGATTATGATGAAGTGATTCATCTTGATCCAGAAAACGAGGTTGGACAAGTAGCAGCTGAGTTTGGCAAGATGGCAGCATTATCGAGCCGGCAGATTTGCAAAGAAAAATTAACCTATATTGGAGAACAAGATATTGAATCAGATGGGGAATTAAAAAACTCAAGAAAGTTAATATGAGTCCAATGTCAGTCCTAATGAGCGTGATATGCATGCATAGCAAGCTTGATCTGGGTAATAAGTTGTGTATCCCATTGCACGGCAAACATACTATTATTATCGAAGAAGAACCGTCTGACTTAGAAGAAAAGATTAAACATTTTTTAGTGTTTGATATTATGAATCCCAGTGACCCTCGGGTGATGTTGTTGATAGGTGATATAGGGTCCGGAAAAAGTATCATTAAAATCGCCGACTATCGTTTGGTAGTAAGAAGCAGATTTTTGTTGTTTCGTTTGCAAAGGTAATATGGTAAGTTTCTCCTTAAGGTACATTTAGGAGTATATTACATGGAAAAAGACTACAATGTTACGTTATCCACTCTAAGAAATAGGGTATTAGAACTGACTGATATCAATTCATTGTATATTCCTCTTCAAGGCAAATACACGACGAATTCTGAGGAAGAACCCTTTGATTTAGCACAGAAAATTAATGAATTTTTTGTGTTTGATGACTCGAATCCGAGTGATCCCCGAGTGATGTTATTGCTAGGCGATACGGGATCGGGGAAAAGTGTATTTACACATCAGGTATTTCAACAATTATGGAAAGTTCGCAAAGACAATGCTCCTATTCCTATATGGATATCATTACCTGAGTTATTGAATCCTTTTGAAGGTGCAGTAGAAGAAGTTCTCAACAAACATGAATTTTCAGAATCCCAAATAGCTGAGATGAAAGCGAGTAAAAAATTTATTTTTCTTGTGGATGGCTACGATGAGTTACATCAACTTCAGAATTGTTATGTAACAAATAAATGGTATGAATGGCAAGCGAAAGTATTAATCACATGTCGATCACAAGCGTTATATTATCAGAAAGATCCGGATAAATATTTTGTACCGTTTCAAGGAGAGAAACGATTACCTTGGTTATTGAGGAAGTTATATGTATCACCGTTTTCCCCAGATCAAATCCGTGTCTATGTGAAAAGATACAATCATCTACAGCCTCATGAATTACAAATCAAAATGGAAGATATTGATAGGATACAAGGCCTCAATGAGCTGATTACGACACCTTTTTTATTACATATCGCGGTAGAAGCATTACCGGATATATTAGCGAATGTCGGAGTCGAAGAAGAAAATTCAAAGATGACACAAGCAAAATTATACGATGTATTTATTGAACGATGGTTCACACGACAAGTTAAAAAATTAGAGATAACGGGTCAACTAAAAGATAGTGAAGAAATTACTAAGCAACAATTTTGGGATTATTGTAAGCGCTTAGCCCAACAAATGCATGTGAATGAAGTGACTCTAATTCCTTACACACCACCCAAAACGGGCGGACGCTTATTTGGAAAACAAGAGAAGAAAACTATTTGGGAGGAATTTTTTAGTGAAGAGACTGAAATATTACGATCGGCGTGTCCATTAAAAAGAATGGGTGACCATCATTACGGATTTATACATGCATCGTTAGTGGAATATTTTGCGACCCGAGCAATGTACGAAGAGATACAAGAACAACAAGATGTAAAAAAAGAACCTGAAGAGCAAAACAAAGAAAAAGGAGAGAAGGAAGAAGTTACAGAAAATATAGATACCAACAAACTAAAAGGCGGAATTCATTATAGAGTATTTGCCAAAGAGCCCAATGCGATAAGAAATTTAGCCGATCGAATAGAAATGAAAGACACTTTTAAGCAAAAGATGTTGGGGATAGTTGAGAAATCAAAAATGAGTGAGCGATATGCGATCGGGGCAGCGAATGCGATCACGTCCTTAGTGAGAGCGGGTGTGATCTTTAATTATGCTGATTTATCTGGCATACGCATAGCTGGGGCTGATGTGAGCGGGGGATATTTTGCTTGCGTAAATTTTGAAGGAGCTGATTTAAGAGAAGTGGTCTTGGCGAAAGCATATTTATGGGAAGCCAATCTGAGACGATGCCAGCTTGAGGGAATTCAATTCCAAGAATATCCGTGGTTCAAGCATGATAATCAACCATACACAGATGTAGGCCTGGACTATCGACCAGATTTGAAGAGATTGGTGATAGCAGATGGAACGGATATCAATATCTGGGATACGCAAACGATGTCTTGTATTAAAGTGCTCAAGGGTCATGAAGAACAAGTGAGCTGCGTTCAGTTTAGTGGGGATGGAAGGCAATTGGTGTCGGGGAGTCATGATTGCACCGCCCGGGTGTGGGATCTGTTGAGTGGTCATGTGAAGGTATTGCAGCATGGAAGTAAGGTTAGAAGTGTTAAGTTCAGTGTTGATGGTGGGCAGGTGGTGTCAGGGAGTGGGGATTATGTACGGGTGTGGAATTTGATGACTTGGGTGTCGAAGTGGGAGTGGGAACTTTGTGTGCTTGAAAGTCGTATTACTAGTATAGATATCAGTGGAGATGGGCGCCATGTGGTTTCTGGGGGTTGTGATAAGAAAGTTCGATTGTGGAAAGTGGGAACAACAGAGGTGAAGGAACTCTATGGGCATACAGCTGAGGTTAAGAGTGTTCATTTCAGTTCAGATGGATGGCAAGTGGTGTCGGGGAGTGAGGATAATACCGTCCGTATCTGGGATATAGTCAGTGGGGATGCGAAGGTGCTGCGCGGGCATGAACGTGAAGTTTATTGTGTTGATTTCAGCAGAGATGGAAAGCATGTGGTGTCCGGAAGTAATGATAATACTGTCCGTGTATGGGATGTAGTGAGCGGCCTGGCGGAGGTACTGCGTGGGCATGAAAGTAGAGTTAGATATGTTCAGTTCAGTGGTGATGGGAGACAGGTAGTGTCAGGGAGTGAAGATTATACCATCCGGATATGGGATATAGGGAATGATCGGGCGATAAGACAGCATGGGCACGAAGGTGGTGTTTGTAGCGTCGAGTTAAGTGTAGATGGAAGGCAGGTTGTATCAGGGGGTCATGATAATACAGTTCGGATTTGGGATACGGTGAGCGGACAAGTTAGGATATTTCACGGGCATGAATTTACTGTCATTAGTGTTCAGTTCAGTAGAGATGGACAGCAGATAGTCTCAGGTAGTGGGGATAAGACAGTACGTGTATGGGATGCAGTGAGTGGTGAGGCGAAGGTACTGGGTGGGCATGGAAGTCATATTGATAGTGTTCAATTCAGTGATGATGGAAGGCAAGTGGTGTCAGGAAGTGATGATAATACTGTCCGGGTATGGGATGTAGTGAGCGGTAAGGCGACGGTACTGCGTGGGCACAACAAGCCTGTTAAGAGTGTTCAGTTGAGTGGTGATGGACGGCTAGTGGTATCCGGGAGTATGGATAAAACAGTTCGAGTGATGGATATGTTAAGTGGTGAAGGGAAGGTAATGATGGGGCATCAAGGTGCGGTTTACTGTGTTCAGTTCAGCACAGATTTTCATCAAGTGGTATCGGGTGGTGAGGATAATATGATCTGGGTGTGGAATCTTATGAGTGATCAGGCAACTAAACTGAGTGGGCATGAAGATTGGGTGAGTAGTGTCCAGTTTAGTAGAGATGAAAGACATGTGGTGTCAGGAAGTAATGATAAAACCGTCCGGGTATGGAATGTAGTGAGTGGGGAAGTGAAGGTATTGCGTGGGCATGAAAGTGGAGTTAAAAGTGTTCAGTTCAGTGGAGATGGACGGCAAGTTATTTCTATGAGTCATAAGACTATTCGGGTGTGGGATATTGAGCATGTTCAAGAAGTTCGATGCCTTGCATTTCACACTGTGCTCAGAGATTTCTCACTGAATGATGAAAAAGGTTTGCTCTGTGTTGGTCTTGGAGATGGGGCAGTGCAATGTTGGCAGCGGGTAGATACACAGTGGGAATCGGTACGACTTCAATGGAGCTCAACTTATCCTAATCATACTTTGATGTTAATAGGTTGTGATGCTAGAAGCAGTGAAGGACTATCGCCAATAAATCGACTTCTCGTTGAACAACGAGGCGGTAGAGTGGATCCAGAACAGCTATCTAAAAGTAGTTGGATGAAAGCAAAACTAGGTGCAATCACAACAGCCTCTCGGGAGAAAGTACAGCAGGAGCGAGATTCACAAAAGGATCACGCATTAGTGTTCGGAGGATCAAGATCACCGCGTACTCTACGAGAAAATGAGCACGGAGTTGTGGAGAAGAGTGTAAAGAAGCCAAGTGACCCCACGTCCCCGCGAGACAAGCGAACACCATTTCAGTTTTTGACACAAAAAATGAAAAGAAAAGAAAAGAAGGAAGACCAAAAGAATGACCGAGGAAACTTTCCTTAAAAGTAAAATAATGCTGGGAATTCAAGAGTTTTAAGACAGGAAAGAAAGTGATAGAAAGAGGAGTGAATTCGGATGGAACTAATCGAAGAGCTGAAGTTGATTAATTTAAGAAAAACAGTTTTGGAAAAATCCCAATTTGATACCTTATATATACCCCTATCAGGTAAATACACTACCAATCTCGACGAAGAGCCCTTTGACTTAGCCGAAAAGATAAAGCAATTTTTTGTGTTTGATGAAAACAATACCTGTGATCCGCGAGTAATGTTGTTATTGGGTGATACCGGATCTGGAAAAAGTGTATTTGCCCAACAGATTATTAAACAGTTATGGCAAATAAGAAAAGAACATGACCCGATTCCACTCTGGATTCCTTTACCGGAATTATTAAATCCTTTTGAAAATGCGGTGGAAGAACTTTTAAAAAAATATGAATTTACTGAATCCCAAATTTTAGCAATGAAAAGGAAAGAAAAATTTATATTCATCGTGGATGGATATGATGAATTGCATCAGTTTCAGAATTGCTATGTAAGGAATCATTGGGAACAGTGGAATGCAAAAATAGTAATCACCTGTCGATCACAAGCCTTATATTATCAAAAAGATCCGGATAAATATTTTGTGCCCTTTGATGGAGAAAAGCGATTGCCGTGGTTATTACGGAAATTATACGTAGCACCATTTTCGTTGGATCAAATTCAAGCGTATGTAGAAGCGGTTAATCGCTTGTCAGAAGATCCAGAAACCAAACTCGAAGATTTTGACAAAATACCCGGATTAAAAGAACTCATCACCGCCCCATTTTTATTGCATTTAACGGTCGAATCTTTACCAGATATTTTAGCAGAACAACAAGCTGAGGAAGAAAATCAAAAAATAACCCAAGCAAAATTATACGATGTATTTATAGAGCGATGGTTTACGCGACAGGTATTAAAGTTAAAAGCGGCAGAAAAGCTAAAAGATAGTGAACAAAATACTAAACAACAATTTTGGGATTATTGCAAACGATTAGCCCAACAAATGCACGCTAACGATGTGACTATGATACCGTACGCCTCTAAAAAAACGGGTGGACGCTTATTTGGAAAACCAGAAAAGGAAAACATCTGGGAGGATTTTTTTTGTGAAGACACCGAAATAGTACGATCTGCATGTCCCTTAAAAAGAATGGGTGACCATCATTACGGATTTATTCATGCGTCATTGGTGGAATATTTTGCGACCAGAGCGATGTACGAAGAGATACAAATACAAGAAGCAGTAGAAGAACCACCCATAGAAATTAAAGAAGAGAGGGTGCTACAAGCAAAAAATACCGAAAAAAAACTGAAAGGAGGAATTCATCATCGTGTATTCGCTAAAGAACCTAACGCAATAAGAAATTTAGCCGATCGGATAGAAATGAATGAAACGTTTAAATGAAAGATGTTAACGATAATCGAGAAATCAAAAATTAGTGAGCATTATGCAATAGGAGCAGCGAATGCAATTACGGCTTTAGTGAAAGCGGGTGTAACATTTAATGGAACAGATTTAAGAGGAATTAAGATTGCTGGAGCAGATATTAGTGGTGGATATTTTGATTCTGCTGATTTAAGTAGATCAGATTTAAGTGAAGTTTATTTAGCTAGGTGTTGGCTAAGAAATGCTCAATTGATGTTTTGTGGCGTTAATGATCTATCTATTGGAGAATTTCCTTATATAGAACATGGTAATCATTTGTGTTCCATCGTTTATAGGCCAGATATCAATCTTCTAGTCAGTGCAAATCAATCTAGCGTAAATATATGGGATATTACAAACTTCCAGTTTACGCTTATAAGCAAGTTTAATCCTCTTGGAGAGACGATTGAATGTGTTCATATGAGCGCTAATGCTAAAGTTTTGGTTGCAGGAGGAAGTAATGGAACTGTGTGTATATGGCAGCTTGGAAACGATCGAGATATTAAAGTAAAGAAAGTTCACAGTGAAGGGGTGCTAAGTCTACAATTGAGTGAAGACGGATGTATTTTAGTATCAGGAAGTTTAGATAAGACAATAAGAGTTTGGGATGTCGTCAACGATGACATAAAAATTTTATATAAAGGGTCAGTTAATTGCGTATGTGTGAGTCTCGATGGACGAGTTGTAGTTTCAGGAAGTAATGATTTTGTAGTCCGTGTCTTCGGACCAACAAAGTTTAGAATCCTAAATTTGCGAGGTCATACAGAAAAAATTAACTGTGTTACTTTGTGTAATAATCGACAAATAGCTGCATCTGGAAGTGATGATAAAACGATTAGGATATGGGACTTAAATAAAAGTTGTCAAATCATGGTTTTTGAAGGACATGAATCAAGTGTAGATTGCATACATTTTAGAAGTGATGGAATGTTGTTAGTTTCTGGAAGTCATGATTTAACAGTACGGATATGGAATTTAGAAAATCGCATTTCATTGATTATGCGAGGGCATCAATTTCCTATTAGGAGTGTCGACTGTTCAGATATGGGCACTATCGCTTCTGCAGGTAACGGAGGTAAAGTGAGAATTTGGAAAGAAGATGCAGGTTATTTGGAAAAGTCATTCACAGATACATCAGGTGTTATGAGTGTTCATATGAGTGGTGATGGAAAGAAGATAATATCCAGTAGATTTAACGGAACAGTAAAAATACGGGAAATAACGAGTGGCAAAGAAGTATTAATTTCGCACGAGTGTGAGAATAGCTGTAATGGAGGAAATGTAGATGAAGATTGCTTTATTTCATGTGTGTATTTAAATGAGAATGGTCAGAATCTAGTGTTTGGGAGTATGGATGGAACAGTGAAAATAAGGAGATTAAACTCGAAAAAAGCCATACAATTATGGAAGCATGAGGATTCAGTAGGAACTATTACAGCAAGTAAAGATAGTATGGTAATCGTATCAGGAAGCGACGATGGAAAGGTGAATGTATGTGATTTAAGGAGACAAAATAAGTCTGTATATAGTGGGCACACCGATGGTGTTAATTGTGTCCATGTGACGAGTGATGGTGAAATTGTAGCATCCGGAGGAGCAGATTGTACCGTTCATGTTTGGGATGTGCAGACGGGAAAAGCAGTTGTATTAAATGGGCATAAAAAAAATGTAATGAGTGTTCACCTCAATGCAGATGGTAGTAAAGTAGCATCTGGTAGTGATGATCTAACAATACGCGTATGGGATGTTCAAAGTGGAAAAAGTGTCTCTTGGGAATGCTTAGGCGATGATGTTTTTTTAAGTCGTGACGGATTAACAGTTTTAGCTACTGGGAGATCTTTGAGAACTATATGGGTTTGGGATGTTACTTCACAATCTCAGGTAAGTTTCATTGAATTACATTCCGTAATTACTAGTCTTAATGTGCATGAAGATTCATCACAACTCGTCGTTGGGTTTCTAGATAGTTCTATTCAAATATGGAAATATTTCGATAATAAAGGTCAAAATTGGCAACTTGTTTGGTCTTCAAACTACTTTAGCCTTTCCCTTAATGTATCACAATGTAATTTCAGCAAATCTACGGGATTATCCCAACAAAATGAATTATTATTTACTCAACGAGGAGCAATTTTAGACAACAAAGAAGGAAGTAACACATTGAGATCCTCTGCCGTATTACTTTCAAGTGTAGGCAGAAGGTCTGGAAATCCTATTCATCAATTAACAGAAGAGGTTGAGGGAGCTATGGATGATATCGAGCACAAGCATGAATAATAGACTTCATTTCAAACCTTCAAGTTTTTGTTCCTGAGGTTGTCAAATCCTGGGTAGTGGGGAGATCAAGATCACCACGTTCCAGTTTGTGACATGAAAAATGAGAGGTATGGTAGAGAAAGACAATAAAACGAAAGATCGAGGTAATACTCAATCATATTCATAAGAGGCAGACATTAAAAATATTTTACTGGAGGGTATGAAATGGAAAGTGATAAAGAGGTAGAATTATATATTCCTCTTCAAGGCAAATACACGACGAATTCTGAGGAAGAACCCTTTGACTTAGCACAGAAAATAAATGAGTTTTTTGTGTTTGATGATACAAATCCGAGCGATCCACGAGTGATGTTGTTATTGGGTGAAACAGGTTCAGGAAAAAGTGTAATTACGCAACAAATTTTTCAACAATTATGGAGTACACGAAAGGACGGAGATCCAATACCGTTGTGGATACCGTTACCTGAATTGTTAAATCCTTTTGAAAATGTGGTAGAAGAAGTGCTTACAACTCAGGCATTTTCAGAAACACAAATTGCAGAGATGAAGGCGAATGCAAAATTTATTTTTATTGTGGATGGTTATGACGAATTACATCAATTTCAAAATTGTTATGTGACGAATCACTGGGATCAATGGAATGCTAAAATTTTAATCACCTGTCGATCTCAAGCGTTATATTATCAAAAAGATCCGGATAAATATTTTGTGCCCTTTGATGGTGAAAAGCGATTGCCCTGGTTGTTGAGGAAATTATATGTAGCACCCTTTTCGACGGATCAAATTAAAGCTTATGTGGAGGCGTATAATCGCTTATTTGAGGATTTAAGAATTAACATAGAAGACTTCGACAAAGTTCCCGGACTAAAAGAACTCATCACGACGCCATTTTTATTACATTTAACAGTTGAATCGTTGCCAGATATATTAGCGGACCAGCAAACGAGTGAAGACTATCAAAAAATAACCCAAGCAAGATTATACGATGTCTTTGTAGAGCGATGGTTTACTCGACAGGTTAAAAAATTACATATAGCTGGTCAACAGAAAGACAGTGAGCAAAAAACCAAACAACTATTTTGGGATTACTGCAAACGATTAGCCCAACGAATGCATGCAAAAGAGCTTACTGTAATTCCTTATACACCACCAAAAACAGGTGGACGATTATTTGGAAAACAAGAGAAGAAAGAAGGTTGGGAGGAATTTTTTAGTGAAGACACTGAAATATCACGATCCTCCTGTCCTTTAAAAAGAATGGGTGACCATCATTACGGATTTATACACGCCTCGTTGGTGGAATATTTTGCAACCAGAGCCATGTATGAAGAAATTACACAGGATGTTGATACCCCCGTAGAATTTGAAGAGCAACCATCTTGTCACCCCAGCGAAGGACGGGGCCTAGTCTTAATGGCAGAAGTTTATGTTAACGAAGCTGACTTACATTCCAATAACATTCAACCTCGCGGAGGAATTTATCAACGATTATTTTCCGAAGAAAAAAACTCCATCCGATTTTTAGCAGATCGTATTGAGATGAGTAAAACATTTAAACAAAAAATGTTAATGATTATAGAAACCTCCAAAAAGAATGAACACTTTGCGATTGGCGCAGCGAATGCTATTACCGCCTTAGTTAAAGCTGGAGTGACATTCAATGGGGCAGATTTGTCAGGAGTAAATATTTCAGGTGCTGATCTCAGTGGAGGTTATTTTGATCAAGCCAATTTTAAAGGCTCTGATTTAAGTCATGTTAGGATTGCAAGTTCTTGGTTAAGGCAAGCTTGTTTTGTGAAAAGTCGATTAGACGGTTTAGATTTTGGAGAATATCCTTGGATTGAACATGAAAAAGAAAATAGACCTTATGAAATTAAAAGTATTGTTTATCGTCCTGATATAAATCGTCTTGTAACGACCCTTGAGAAAGATATTAAGGTATGGAATATCGAAACAGGAGTTCTCTTACAAGAGTTTAAATGCCTTACTGCAGACGTAAAATGTATCTCTTTAAGCGGTGATGGAAAGACACTTGTATCGTGTGACAACAATATAGTTGAAAAAAAATATTTGGTGCGTGTGTGGGACATAGAAAATGGACAATTAATTAAAATCCTTGAAGGACATAAAGATATTGTTAGTTGTGTATTTATAAGTGAAGATGCAAAAACCATTGTGTCATGTGAACAATATGGATTTGCTACTATTCGTATTTGGGATGTTTCGAGTGGTGATGCTAAAGAAATTTATGGTCTTGATCATATCTCCTGTGTATATTTAAGCAAAGATGGAAAAACGCTTGCTGCTGGTTGTTTTGATGGTACTGTGCTGATTCGGGATTTATCCAATGGTAAAGTAAATAGACTAAACGGACATATGAAAAATGTTAACAGTATTTGTCTTAGTGCAGATGCCAAATTAGCTGTTTCAGGCAGTGATGATAAGACTGTACGAGTATGGGATGTTTTCAGCAAGAACTCTATCATTCTCGAGGGACATGAAGATTGCATACATTCTGTACATTTAAGTCAAGATGGGAAAACAGTGGTTTCAGGTAGTGATGACAACACGGTACGAATATGGGAAATAGAGAGTAGGAAAGCCCGTGTGATAAAAGGAATTAACGATCGAGTTCGAAATGTGCAACTAAGTTATAATGGCAAAACTTTAGCAGCTACCGAAAATAATATTGTTCATATGTGGAATCTATCTGTCCCTCAACAAAATGTCGAGCAAAAAGGGCATCTGCATATGATTGCGACCATAAGTTTAAGTGCAAATGGAAAAAAGATTGCTACAGGTGGTCTTGATGAAACCGCGTGTGTGTGGGATGTTACTAATGGGAATGTAAAAATGTGTTTGAAAGGACACAGTGCGGGTATTGACTGTATTTATATCAGTGATGATGGTGATACTGTTATATCAGGAGCTTGGGATGATACAGTGCGATTATGGGATATGAGTAAAGGTGAATCGAGAGTGTTAGCTGACGGAGGAGTAATTCCGAGTTCAGTAGGAATGAGTACAAATAAGAAAATAGTTGTTTCAAGCGGTGGCGATAACAACATTCGAGTATGGGATTTAGAATCTGGAAATATGAAAATATTATGTGGGCATACTGCAAATGTTGCTGCTGTATGTATAAGTGTAGATGGAAAAACTATAGCTTCTGCTAGTCATGATAAAACGGTACGGATATGGGATGTTGCAAGTGAACGATCGATGGAGTTGGGAAGTCATGATTATTGTTTTGTGGCTATCCATCTCAGCGATGATAAAAAAACCGTAGTATCTAGTACTGAAAATAATAAAATTTATATATGGGATGTGGCTAGTCGAGATTGCATAATTTTAGAGAGTGAAGAAGAAGGGAGTGGGTCGATATTTTTAAGTCATGATAAAAAATCAGTCTTCTCAGGTATGTCTAAGGCACAAAAAATACTAGTATGGGATATAGAATTGAGAACTCACAAAACCATTATTCAATTTTGTTCTCCTTTTTATCAATTTTCTTTAAATGATACTTTAGGGCTTCTGGCGGTAGGGTTTTTAGATGGCATAGTACAAGTATGGCAACGTATAGGGAGTTCCAATGAAACATGGCAGTTGAGGTGGTCATCGAATTTTCCTAATTCTACTCTCTTCTTAAATGAAAGTGATTTTTCGGGCTCTACTGGATTATCATTGACGGATCAACGACTCCTGAAACAACGTCGAGCAATTTTAACTCCTAGCGAAGGAATAGTTTCCAGTGTTGCTCGGCGAAGTGGAAGCCCCTTGCATCAACATGATAATTCAGTAACCGATACAACATCAACGGAATTTACCAATGATTATTAAGAAAAATTCTATATTAAGTCCATTTAAAACGATTCTATATCGTAAAATAGATGGAGCCGAGCAGAAATTGATCAGTCTGCCAAATTTATTAAAAAGTAGTTTGATAAACATATTGATTATTAGTAGTATCGGAATCTCTTAAGAGAACATTTTTTATAACGCTGAGTTGGGGGAGGGATACTGTATGAAAAAAAGTTTGTCCAAGATTGTGAAGGAAATTGATCTTGCAAAGGCCAGCCTAGAGAAAGGAAAAGAATTCGAAAAGGCCGGTAAAAATGACAAAGCAATGAAGGAATATGAGTCAGCCATTAAGAAATTCCTATCAATCTTAAAAACTAATGACGAACAATCGATTAAAGAACTATTACAACAAGCTTATTTAGCCAAAGGAGATTTGCTGAAAAAATCTGGGATTTCATCAGAAGCTAATAAGTGTTACTCAGAAGCTGCAAATGCAGGCAGCCTAGAAGCCCAAGATAGATTGAGAGGGTCTTCTAATTCAGGTAGCACAACATTGAGCCCACCTCTAGCATCTAATCCTAATAGAACAAGTCCGGTTGCTCCTCGACTATCCCCGAGACCAGGTAGTAGTAATCAATCCACTCCTACTTCTTCTCAGCCATCCTCAGGAAACTCCACACCTATTATGGGTAATAAAGCTGTGAAACTGGCTCCTCCTGAGCAGCGGGGTTCAGGTTCCTCGGTGTCAGTTCAACCTACAGCACCTTCTAACAGTGTTGTAGGAAAAGCAGATTCCACCAAAGTCGCAGCAGTTCAACCACCACCAGTACCAGCAAAAAAAATACCAGCAGTTGTTTCTAAATCATCAACAAGCCAACTCTCTCCAGGAAGTACCGCAAATAGTGCAAGTACACCATCTCAACCTGTGGCTATTTTCAAAAGAAATCCAACACCAGTAAAACTAAATTATAAATTTGGTCAGAATGTCAAAGTTGAATGTACTGCTCATCTTGCCTGGTTAATTGGAAAAGAGAAAAAGAAAGAAAGTGAGCATTATCAAAATTGGCTTAGCTTAGCGACGAGTATCATTAGTTTATTTGCAAAAGAACCTGTTAAACAACGTCCTGAAATTACGGAAGTATTAGCATTAACAGAAATTGATGATTCTGATTTATTAACAGATCTGCTAGAAGTATTTATAGAACCTATCAAGAAAGGCACACTACTCAAACCATCGATGTTAAATGCATTAGCAGATGTGATTAATCATGTAAACCCAGCACTGCTTGATACTGATGATCTCATACAAATTCTCAGAGTGCTTAAAGATAAATTGGAAATAACACATGATCAAGGCAGTGCAAAAAAATTAGAACAGCTTATACGTTCGATATCCCGTTTAATGACTGCAATGGTAGATGCAGGGATTAAAGGTTTAGCTCGTAAAGAAGAGCACCAACCTTTATATGACTGTTTACAAAAATTCACTTCACACCAAAACCGTCGCATAACCTTTGAAGCGCATTTAGCTCTACAAGCATTAGCACGTTTACCTAACGATGAATCTAATTTAGGATCGTTTTTGCGGAGATCCTTTCATGTCATCAAAGGTGCAGCTTATATTGCAGACGCAGTGTCAAATATGTCTATTGTTAATTTACTAGAAGCCTATGGACACTTTTATAAAGCTGTGAAAATACAAACGACATTGAAAAATGATTGGTATCATGATTTACGCTATGCACAATTTTTGATCAAATGGGAACATTTTGATGCATTTGAAGAATTTCTAAAGGACCCAAAAATTAATCGAAGCGAAGATTTTTATTTAGGCATTTTATATGCCCTAAAGGAAGTGGTAGATACTCATTATGACGAACAAACGCAACTATCAGCACTTGAATTTATTAATTCTCTATTTAATGATAAATATGTTGTTAAATTAGAAATCGTACGAATTGAAATCCTAAATTGTTTAGTTGATACCGTTCGACAAGGTGATCCACGTTTAGCTGAACAAGCGAGAAATTATATTACTTCCTTGTCAAGCAGTTCTGTAGCTAAAGATAAGAGTCTGTTTGATGTTTATCTGCCTGATTTAAGCTCTATAACTTCCAAAACACAGAGATCAGTGAAATCTGTTAGAAATGCATTAATCCTAGCTACTCAAAACCCTACAAATTCAGATGTTATAGATCAATTAGAGGAAATGCATCAATTAATGAAAGTGGGTTTTGAAATGAATCCATCTGAATCTGTAGAGAAAAAATGTGAGTTGCTTTGTGCGAGAGTTTTATCAGATCAAAACATCAAGGATGAGCTAGCAACTTACATTCCAGTACGTGGTGCTTATCGAATTACGGATGATCAAACATTTGATATGGAAGATAAGGCTAGAGAATTTATTCGAAGTGATAAAAGAAAAATGTTATTAATCGGTAATGCCGGTGGGGGAAAATCAACTTTCAACCGTTATTTATTGACTCAACTATGGAAAGAATATCAGCCTGGTGGGATTATTCCGATATTTGTTTCCTTGCCCATAGTGATTGATCCCATCAATAATTTAATGAAAGAAGTACTCTCAGAATGTGGCTTCACACCAAAAGAAGTTGATTTTCTCAAGGAAAATAGAGAGCTTTGTTTGATATTAGATGGTTATGATGAAGTCAACTTAACTTCGAATTTATATACTTCCAACAAATTAGGTGATTGGAAAAAAATATCGGTGGTAGTATCCTGTAGAACTCAATATTTGATTAACTTTAAAAATTATCAAACATTTTTTGTACCTACTAGTGGTGAGAGAGTACAAAATAATTTGTTACAAGAAGTGACAGTTGTACCGTTTTCTGATGCAGAGATTGAAGCATATATCAGCAAATATATTCAACTGCACAGTGAAGTGCAATGGAAATCAGCTGAAGAATGGGTTGTGCATATTAAATCAATTCCTGGTCTTCGAGATTTAATAGAAACTCCTTTTCTATTGATGTTAACCATGGATGTATTACCCGAATTAGTTGAACGATATACTCACTTAACGGGCGCAGAACGAGTTAAAATGTTACAAGCAAGTTTATACGATGCTTTTGTTGAGAACTGGTTTCAACGAGAAGAGAATAAATTACTGGTAAGAGGTCAATTACCACCAGATGGACATGATGTTAAAGAAGATTTCTTGGAATTTGGTATGGAATTAGCTTCAGAAATGTATAAACGAAAACAATTTCAAGTTTATTATGCGCCAACAAAGAGTATTTTTGGTAACAAGCGAGATACCGGTAAAAGTAGTCCGTGGGCGATGTTTTTTTCAAATGAACCATTAGTTGCGGCTGCACGAAAAGCATGTTTATTAAAAAAAGTCGGGCCTCAACAATGGGCATTTATGCATGCAACATTCGTTGAGTACTTTGCTACTCGAAAAATGTATCTTGAAGAAATGCAAGATGATGAAGAATCTACTTCACCCCAACCTCCAAAACGAGTAGACGATAAAGTTAGTGCTGCTCAATTAGGGAAAAAAGGTAATTTTTCTACACAACCTAGTAGTTCAGGTAAAAAAGATGATTATCAAAAGGGTTCGGGGTCTTATTCAAGTTACAGTTCTAGCAGTAAGAAATAATCTGATTTTAAATTGTTCAAAACCCTTTTAGTTGAAAATACCCCCTCTACTGAGGGGGTGTGCATAAAAAAATTCGATTAGGAGCATTACATGAAGTTGAAAACAGACCCTTGCGATGCAATCAAACAATCGATGAATGAATTCTCGAAATCAGGGATATACATTCCCCTACATGGTAAACACACGACCAATCCGGAAGAAGAAACTTTTGATTTAGCTCAGAAGGTTAACGAGTTTTTTGTATTTGATGATACCAATTCGAGTGATCCACGAGTCTTGCTGTTAATAGGCGATACGGGATCGGGAAAAAGTGTGTTTATGCAACAACTTTTTCAACAATCGTGGAAAACAAGAAGCGACCAAGATCCTATTCCTTTATGGATTCCTTTACCAGAATTACTGAATCCTTTTGAGGGTGCAGTGGAAGAAATTTTAGCAAAGGCTGGGTTTTCAGAATCTCAAATTGATGAGATGAAGAAGAGAGAGCGATTTATTTTCATTGTGGATGGCTATGATGAGTTACATCAATTTCAGAATTGCTATGTCACGAATAAATGGAATGAATGGAATGCGAAAGTATTAATCACTTGTCGATCACAAGCATTATATTATCAAAAGGATCCTGATAAATATTTTATACCCTTCGATGGTTTAAAAAGATCACCCTGGTTATTACGAAAATTATATGTTGCACCTTTTTCTCTGCATCAAATTGAATCTTATGTGGAAGCGTATAATAAGCTAGATCCCAGTTTTCGGGGAGATGACAAGAGTTCTGTAAGCTCAGATTTAATCCGGGATCCAGAGATCAAACTGGAAGATTGCGACAAAATTCCTGGGTTAAAAGAATTAATTACGACACCATTTTTATTACATTTAACGGTTGAATCCTTACCAGATATTTTAGCTGAACACAAAGCGGGTGAAGAAAATCAAAAAATAACTCAGGCAAAATTATACGATCTATTTATAGAGCGATCGTTTACACGTCAAGTCAAAAAAATGCGAGCAGCTAACATTGTCATTCCAGGATTGACCCAGGATTCTGATATCAAAAAACAATTTTGGCAATACTGCAAAAATCTTGCACGGTTGATGCATGCAAAAGAAATCACTGTTATTCCCTGCATGCCTAAAAAATCAAGGGGAGGATTATTATGGAAACAAGAGAAAAAAAATATCTGGGAACCGTTTTTTAGTGAAGAAAGCAGATTATTGCGATCAGCTTGCCCATTGAAGAGAATGGGAGAGCATCATTACGGATTTATTCATGCTTCATTGGTGGAATATTTTGCCACGAGGGCGATGTATGACGAAATACAAGAGGAAATGTTAAGACCACAGTTAAATAAAAAAAGTGATAATGTTAGAGAAGATATGAGAAAACCCACCGGAGGTATTCATGAAAGAGTGTTTGCTAAAGAAAGACAAGCAATACGCTTTATCGCAGATAGAATTGAGATGAGTGAGAAATTTAAACAAAAAATGCTTAGAATTGTTGAAGCATCAAAGAAAAATGATTTATATGCAAAAGGCGCAGCGAATGCCATCACGGCATTAGTAAAAGCGGGCGTAACATTTAATGGTGCAGATTTATCAGGAATAAAAATCCTGGGTGCTAATATCAGTGGAGGATATTTTGATTCAGCAGAAATTTCGAATTCTGATTTAAGAAACTGTGAGATGCAAAATGTCTGGTTAAGACAAGCGAATATAGCAGGAAGCAATTTTAGCGGCGCAAATTTTGGAGAATACCCGTGGTTGAGACAAATATCCGAAGTCATTAATTTTGATTATAGAGAAGATCTTAACCGTCTAGTAACAGCTAATCGTGATTCAGGTATAGCCATATGGGACTCATCAACGCAAGAGAAACTAAATTCTATTAGCTTGGGAATAAGATGGTCAACCACGGTGGTGAGATATAGTCCAAATGGTGAGTATCTTGCTTTTCGGAGCAAAAGTCTTGATGAGCAAGTAATCATTTGGAGCGTTGCAAATTGGTCAGAGGTTACAACACTAGACCATAAAGCTAGAACTTTTAAATTTAGTTCTGATGGAAAATTTATAATTTTGGGTAGAAGTAAAAAAATAAAAATATGTGAAGTGTCGAGTTGGAAATTGATAAAAAAATTGGATGGGGTTTCTGCCTATTTAAAATGCCTCGCAGTCAGCCCAATGAGCGATTTGATTGCTGCAGGTAGTGGACGTTTTTCGCTTGAAAGCAACATGAATGAAGACTGCGTAGTTAAAATATGGGACTTTAGACAAGGTAGATTGATAGCTGAGCTTAATCATGAAATTGAAGTCGAATGTATTGCATTTAATAATGATGGTAGCTTCATAGTATCTGGAGCTAGCAATAAAGTTTCTGTTTGGACAATGAGGGGTATGAATTTAGTTGCCAGCTTAGAAGATCATACAGAT
The DNA here is from genome assembly GCA_964651735.1 of uncultured Gammaproteobacteria bacterium. GTDB lineage: Bacteria > Pseudomonadota > Gammaproteobacteria > CAZYYU01 > CAZYYU01 > CAZYYU01. Next base: position 87,205 of record CAZYYU010000008.1, read on the forward strand.
ACAGTCTGCTGTGTAGCTTTTAGTCCAGACAATCAGCGAATTGTGTCAGGGAGTAAAGACAAGACAATACGCGTCTGGGACATTGACAGTCAAAAAGTCGTATTTGAACTTAGAGGGCATCAAAATACTGTTCGTTCTGTTCAATTTAGCACCGATGGAAGCCGCGTGATATCAGGTGGAGATGATACAATCAGGTTTTGGGATATTTCAGGTGAGCCTATACTTCCCCGTATTTGTGGGAATTATCATGGTGTAGATGTCATCCAAATTAGCACTGATGGAAAACGAGTATTTTTGTTTAATCTACATTATTGGGAGTCTAGTACTGACCAGTCTTGGGGGTGTGTTCATCAATGGAATATTTGGGATCTGGAAACTAGAAAAGAACTGGTTGTGTTAAATGAGCAAACTTGTGATTTAAATAAATTAACTGCAAAAGTAGCATATAGTGTAGATGGAAAAAAAGTAGTATGTGCGTATAATGGACAGGATAATTCGTCGTTGTATGTCAAAGACATAGAAAATAATATAGAACGTCAGCTTTTAAGCAAGTGTAAATTACATTGTATTGGATTTAGTATAGATACAAAAAAAATCGTTGGCGGAAGGTCAAATGGTATTATACATGTTTGGGATAGTTTAACTGGAAATGAGCTCATCACATATCGTGGTCATGATAATCACTATATTAAGAGTGTAGTATTTAGTAAGAATGGAACGCGAGTTCTTTCGGTAGGATTTGGGAAAATAGTCCGGATCTGGGAGGTAGAAACGGGAAAAGATCTTGCAATAATGTCACTCAAAAAAGAGTCAGATTGTGCTGTATTTAGCCCTAACGAAGAGTTTGTAGCTGTACATGGTGATAATGACGTGTATATTTTTGAAAGTGGGAATGGACATGAACTTTGTGACTTACCATGTGGGACTCATGGCGGTTCAAAGTATGTTCAATTTACTCATAATAGTAAACGACTAATTGTAGGAAATAAGAAATCTGTTCAAGTCTGGGACATTACCTCTCAGAAATGTATAACTATTTTAAATCTTCAAGATGCTAAAACATTTTCATATCACATCAATGGAACTTTAGTGATCGGTTTTGAAGATCGCAGAATAGAATGCTGGTATAACGTAGGTGAAAATAATAATTATCGATGGCAGTTACGTTGGTCTACAAATATAGACAATTCTAGGCTTAATGTTGAAGGGCTCAATGCAACTAAACTGAATGGTCTCGATCATCAAAATCGTTTAATGTTGAAACAGCGGGGTGCTTCAGTAATAGTAAATAAAGAAATAAAACCGGATGAGCATGTAGATAATATAGCTTATTACGATGAAATGATAAGTCTTGATTCCAATGATGTAGAAGCTTATAGAAATCGCGCTTATCATAAATATTGCTTAGGCCTTTATACAGAAGCCATAACTGATTATGACAAAGTAATACATTTGAAACCAAGCTATTTTGATTTTAGAAGCCGAGGAGTGTGTAAACGTGAATTAGGGCAACGTAAAAATGCAATCAAAGATTACAATGAAGCAATACGATTGTGGGGTAGAGACAGTGATGCATTTAGATTTCGTGGAATTTGTAAATCTGACTTAGGATTACATCTTGAAGCGATAGCAGATTACGATGAGGTTATTAAACTGAAACCCCAATACGCTTCGGCTCTTAGAAATCGTGGAATGAGCAAGATGCATTTAGGGCGTTACGTAGAAGCTCAAGAAGATTTTGAGCAAGGTCTAGAAATTGTAAAACCTACTGGCGATCAAGTTCTTTTAATTGCGATCTACTCGATGAAGGCTTTTGTTTTTTTTCTGCAAGATTTAAATAGTGAAACGCAAAACATGTTAACTGAAGCCAACGTGATTGCAAGAGACATTCAAAATAAAACAGACCCATCTTTTGTTTATGCATTAAATGTTTGTAGTCTGGTACGAGGATTTTTACTGTATTTATCCGGGGATCGTAAAGAGTCGGAATATTTTTTACAAACTTGTATTGAGAATAACTCAGATGTAATTGATAGATGTACATTAATGACAATGAAAGGAATCGCTTTTTCTCATTTAGGCTGTAATGAAATTGCATTTGATTGCTGGGATCAAGTTATAAACTATAATGTCGAATACGAAAACGCGATTTATCATAAAGAAAAATTAACGAAATTGCTCGTTTCAGGGCCATCGAAAAAAAGTTTTGTTAGCGTGGAACAATCAAAACCCCAAGTTCACCCTCCCCCTTTGCCGCCTCGACCTATGAAATGGGGTGTGACACCTAATAAAGAAACGCAGAAATTGGGTGTGTCTTTATCTCTTCGCTCTTCTCTAAGTAAGGTAAAATCAAATAAAAAATCTGAAGAATATGGTCGAGAAATTGTAGCATCTCCAGAAGATAGCAAGTTGCAATCAATCCCAGCAAAATTGATTACAACTGTAGCGCAAAAGTCAGGCAGCCCTCTACATCAATATCCTAAAATTGAAGTTAGCACTCCAGATTCAGTTGGAGAAGAGTATTCTGAAGAAACTTTAGAACATGACCAGATTCAGGTATCTAAATTTGTGACTGATGAGGAAAATGAATTCAAAGGAAGAAAAAAATCACACGGAGAGTAAAGAATAAGTGTCAGTGTGTCAAAGCATCAGGGTATTTATATTATTAGATTTAAAACTATTTAATTATTCATATACATATATCAGGAGGATGATATGGACTTGGGATTTGAATTTTTGCTGAGCAATCTAAAAAATGGTGTTCTTAATGAATTTCAACATCAAAACCTTTATATTCCTCTTCAAGGCAAATATACGATGAATCCAGAAAAATCAACCTTTGATCTAGCTGAAAAGATCAATCAATTTTTTATATTTGATAATGCTAATTCGAACGATCCGCGAGTCTTATTATTGTTGGGAGATACAGGATCAGGAAAGAGTATGTTCGCGCAACAACTGTTTCAGGAATTGTGGAAAATGAGAAACGATGGCGATCCTATACCGGTGTGGATTCCGTTGCCTGAATTATTAAATCCATTTCATGGCGCTGTAGAAGAAGTATTACAAAAATACGAATTTTCAGAATCACAAATTTCAGAGATGAAGAAAAGAGAACGGTTTATATTTGTGGTAGATGGTTATGATGAGTTGCATCAGTTTCAGAATTGTTATGTGACAAATAAATGGAATGAATGGAATGCTAAAGTCTTAATCACTTGTCGATCGCAAGCATTGTTTTATCAAAGAGATCCGGATAAATACTTTGTACCATTTCAGGGTGAGAAACGTTTGCCAACGTTATTACGCCGATTGTATGTTGCGCCATTTTCACCGGATCAAATTAGAGCCTACGTGGAAGCATATAATCGCTTATCTAAGAATCCAGCAATTAAAATAGAAGACTTCGACAAAATTCTGGGATTAAAAGAACTAATTACCACGCCATTTTTATTACATTTAACTGTGGCGTCTTTACCCGATATTTTAGAAAATATAGGCGTCGAAGAAGAAAATCCGAAGATAACGCAAGCCAAATTATATGATGTCTATGTTGAAAGGTGGTTCATCCGACAAATAGTAAAATTAAGAACGACAGGGCAATTAAAAGATAGTCAACAAAATACCATGCGACAATTTTGGGATTACTGTCAGCAATTAGCACAACAAATGCACGCCAACGAAGTCACTGTGATTCCCTATTCACAACAAAAAGTCGGAGGACGCTTATTTGGCAAACAAGAGAAGAAAAATAAGTGGGAAGCTTTTTTAAATGAACAGACAGAAATATTGAGATCTGCCTGTCCTTTGAAAAGGATGGGGGAACATCACTTTGGATTTATTCATGCGTCCTTAGTGGACTATTTTGCCACGAGAGCGATGTATGAAGAGATACAAGAACACGAAGATGTAGAAGTAGAAGGAACATCCGTAGAAAATATAGATAAAGAAAAAATGGTACCAGAAGCCGAAAATAGGCGCGGAGAACTGAAAGGAGGTCTTCATTATCGAGTATTTGCCAGAGAGGTTAATGGAATAAAAAATTTAGCCAATCGAATAGAAATGAATGACACCTTTAAAAGAAAAATGTTGAGAATAGTCGAAAAATCAAAAACCAGTGAGAGATACGCGATCGGCGCAGCAAATGCAATAACTGCCTTCGTGAAGGCAGGAATCACTTTTAATGGTGTGGATTTGAGTGGTGTAAAAATATCCGGATCAGATATTAGTGGCGGATACTTTGATCATGTAGATTTTCGTGGTTCAAACTTGAAACACGTACTTTTGGCAAGAGTCTGGCTACAACATTCAAATTTACAAAATTGTCAGTTTGATGGAGCTAGCTTTGGAGAATATCCATTTTATAAACACGACGAAGCGATTATTAGTATGGTTTATCGCCCGGAATTGAACATTATTGCTGGAGCTAGTTGTAATAAGGTAATAATTTGGAGAACAGATTCATATGATCAAAAACCAATCAAAGTGGTGAAATCATTTGAAAAATTTGAAGGTATCAGATGTATTGCTATCAGTAAAAATGGAAAAAATTTGTATATCGGTGGTGGAAATTGGAAAGGTGATAATTCAATTCGAGTATATGATTTAACTACGGATAATTCATTCGAATTAGTTGGGCATAATAAAGAAGTTGATAGTGTTCATATCAGTGATGACGAAGAAATATTAATATCCGGGGGCGTTGATGGGTCTGTGTATGTATGGGAAATAAGTAGTCAACGTCCAAGAGTCCTTCAAGAAGAAGGAGCTCGAGTTAAATGTGTTCATTTGAGTGTAGACAAATCAACTGTCGCCAGTGGTGATTTTGATAATACTGTAAAAGTTTGGAATATGTTAACAGGAGAACTAATTTCAATACTCGAAGGGCATACTGACCAAGTGTTTAAAGTAAATTTAAATGCTAATGGGACAATGCTTGCTTCTTGTGGATTTGAATCTAGCATACGAGTATGGAACGTTTTAAATGGTAGCGCAATCGTTCTGAAAGGGCATCGTTATGGTGTGCAAGATGTGTGTATGAGCGACGATGGAAGTACAATCGTTTCAGGAGGTGATGATGGAACAGTTCGTATATGGGATGTTGCTGGACGAAGTGCTAAAATAATACAAGGGCATATTTTCACGGTAAGTTGCGTTTATTTAAGTAATGATGGAAAAATTGTTGCTTCTAGTGGTGGATATGATAAAACCTTAAAAATATGGCAAGTAGATGAAGCCAACGCATTGATCTCTAATGAATATTTAAATGTTGTTAATAGCGTGGATATAAGTTTAGATGGAAAATTCATGGTAGCGGGAACCAAATTTAACATAGTAAAAGTATGGGATTTAGAAAAAAACGTAAAAGTGTTATTAGATGGGCATACCAGTGAAGTTAAATCTGTAAAATTAACATCCGATTGCAATACAGTTATTTCAGGTAGCGACGATAATACAGTACGAGTATGGGATTTAGATAGTAAGAAATTTTTGGTTTTACAATTTCATACCAGTTGGGTCAATAGCATCGATGTGAACTTTGATGGTAACTTAATTCTAACCGGTAGTGAAGATACAACTATCAGAATTTGGAATTTAAAAGACGGAAGCTCTGAATTATTTCAAGGTCACAAAGCATCAGTTCATTGTGTTCGATTAAGTACAGATCAAAAAATGTTTATTTCGGGAAGCAGTGATAAAACTGTAATAGTTTGGTATATCGACAGCCGTCAGTCACTTGTTTTTCGAGGTCATACTAATACAGTGACGTGTATTGATTTGAGCGATGACAATACAACCATCGTATCTGGTAGTGATGATAAAACTGTAAGAGTTTGGAAAACAAAAAGTGGTGTATCCACAGTTTTGACTGGACATGATAACGGTGTTACAGGAGTTCAATTATCTAAAGATGGATTAACTGTAATATCAACTAGCGTAGATAATACTATACGTTTTTGGGATGTAACTAATGCATCTGCAAAAGTAATAATTCGATTGCACATTTTTGTGTGCAGTATTTCATTACAGGATAAGATTGGTATTTTTTGTATAGGGTTGAGTGATGGTTCAACTCAAATATGGGAACGAATAGATACTTCGAATACAAATTGGCAATTGAAGTGGTCTTCCAACTTTTCTAATCCAGTTCTTATTCTACAAGATAGTGATTTTAGAGGATCTGAGGGATTATCCCCGATGAATAATCGGCTTATTGAACAGCGTGGAGCGATGGTTGACACTAAGGCAGAATTGGTGGGAATTGTCGGTCAACGTAGTGGCAGTCCTTTACACTTACCAAGACAAGAAAATGATAATTATGATGAATTCTCTTCATCAAATGAAGATACTCTTAATAATTAAATGTACAAATATATACCATATAGTTGAAACGGCTTGAGAGAGTATGTGAAAACAAGATAATGCCGTTGCATAAGGAGTCAGAAAACTGCATCTGTATACTTAAAGATCAAACAAAAGGTGTAAAAAGCCTCTATGAATCAAGATGGTAAGTGACTGGCTTCTAGTAGTTGGGATACCGCAGTACGAGTATGGGGGGCTGCTAGTGGCAATTGCATGAATCTCCGGATCATGAAGATTACGTTTATAGTGTTCATCTCTGCATGAATAGTGAACGAGTTATATCTGCTGGTCAAGATCGCGTGTGCGAGTGTGGTGTGAGTGAGGCAAATAGCTTGTCGGAATCAAATATGCGACTTTTTGGGCAACTTAGAGCTATATTGCTCCCCTTGATCAAAAAATCTTTGTTTATACAAGGTCTTATGGAAAAAATCGAAGACCGCAAATCGGAAGAAGCCTATAATTTTTTTTAAAAAAAGCTTCTTGATTCTTGAATCCGAATATCAAAAAGATTACTATATAAAGTATTATTTAACAGGAGGGTGCTTCAGATGGATGATCAAAATACAGTTCGATCAAAAGATTCCAGCGACAAACCTACATTTGAAATCAAGCAAATTTATGTAAAAGAGCAATCTTGTAAAGTCCCTCATGCCCCAGCAATTTTTTCTGATAATGGAAAGCCCGAAGTTAATTTCGAATTAGATATTAAACACGAACAACTTGAAAAAGATCTTTTTCAGGTTGTATTGAGAATACATTCTACCAGTAAAATTAACCATCGAACTGCATTAATCATCGAAGTTGAACAAGCGGGATTATTCAAACTCAATAATTTAGATGAGCAACAACAAAAATTTATTTTAAATGCCCGATGTGCCGCTATTTTATCAGGATATGCTCGGAAAGTGATAGCAGATGCAGCAACTGAGGCGGGTTTTGGACCAATTCATTTAACACCTATCGATTTTGAAGGGTTATATATGTCTAAGGAAACAGACAAAGCAAAACCTGAAGTTTCTAGGAGTTCTACGAAGTTATTTGACATAGTAAAAAAGCCAAATAGTGTTGAAGAAATCAATTAATAAGTCACTCTAATTAAGCACGACTATATAGGCAAATGAAACTAGAGTAAGATTGTCTTATGGGTATACTACGGGAATAGAGAAAATGGAGTCAAAAGAAGAATCCTTATCGAAACACATTCAAGCAATAAGTCAAGTTACATTAAATTCATCTAAGACAAATGATATCTATATTCCTCTCCAAGGCAAGCATACAACCAATTCAGAAGAAAAACCCTTTGATTTAGCGGAAAAGATCAAGGAGTTTTTTGTCTTTGATGATGCAAATTCGAGTGATCCGAGAATTATGTTATTACTGGGTGATACAGGATCGGGAAAAAGCGTGTTTGCGCAACAAATATTTCAGCAATTATGTCAAGTTAGAAAAGACAATGATCCTATTCCTTTATGGGTTTCATTGCCAGAATTACAGAATCCTTTTCAAGATGCGGTAGAAGAAGTTCTCAAAAAACAGGAATTTTCAGAATACCAAATAACTGAGATGAAAACGAAAGAACGATTTATATTTATTGTGGATGGTTATGATGAATTGCATCAGTTTCAAAATTGTTATGTGACGAATGACTGGGGAAAATGGAATGCGAAAATTTTGATCACCTGTCGATCACAAGCGTTATATTATCAAAAAGATCCCGACAAATATTTTGTACCGTTTGATGGTGAAATGCGAATGCCCTGGTTGATGAGGAAATTATATGTGGCACCTTTTTCGCCGGATCAAATTCAAGCGTATGTGGAAGAGTATAATCGCTTATCCGAGGATGCAGCGATAAGAGCAGAGGATTTTGACAAAATCACGGGATTGAAAGAACTCATCACGACGCCCTTTTTATTATATTTAACAGTGGAAACACTGCCTGATATCTTAGCAGAACAGCAAGCGAATGAAGATAATCAAAAAATTACCCAAGCGAAATTATATGACGTGTTTATAGAACGTTGGTTTGCTCGACAAGTCATAAAAATGCGAGGGACTAATATAGTTATCCCAGGCATGACTCAGTATCCAGGAATAAAACAACAATTCTGGCATTACTGCAAACGCTTAGCTCAACAAATGCATGCGAAAGAAGTAACAGTGATTCCCTATTCACCAAAAAAAACGGGAGGACGCCTATTTGGAAAACAAGTGAAGAAAGATATTTGGGAAGAATTTTTTTGTGAAGACACGGAAATATTACGATCTGCGTGTCCATTAAAAAGAATGGGTGAACATCATTACGGATTTATACATGCGTCATTAGTGGAATATTTTGCGACGAGGGCCATGTACGAAGAGATACAAGCGCAGGAAGATGTAACAGAAATACCTGAAGAAAACAAAGAAAAAGAAGAAATAGTACTCGTGGCCGAAAATACTGAAAATAAACTGAAAGGCGGAATTCATTATCGAGTATTTGCCAAAGAACCTAATGCGATCAGAAATTTAGCGGATCGAATTGAGATGAAAGAAACGTTTAAACGAAAAATGTTAACATTAGTTGAGCAGTCAAAACTCAGTGAGCGATATGCAATAGGAGCAGCAAATGCCATCACAGCTTTAGTGAAAGCGGGAGTGACCTTTAACGGAGCAGATTTACGAGGAATAAGAATAGCGGGAGCAGATATTAGTGGAGGGTATTTTGATCATGCAGACTTGAGTGAGTCAGACTTAAAGAATGTATTACTTAGGCGAGTATGGATGAGAAATGCCCGATTGATAAATTGCCAATTAGAGGGAATTAACTTTGGAGAATATCCGTATATTAATCATGAGAATAAAGTGAAAAGTATTGTTTATCGACCAGAAAACAATCGATTACTAACATTCACTGCAAAGAATGTGTATGTGTGGGATATAGAGAAGGAGCAAGGTCTTCATGAATTTAAGGGGCTTGAAAAAGAAGATGAACGTATTGCTTTCAGTGGTGATGGCCACAGGATGGTGTCATTGAGATTAGATAAGACAGTGCGGTTATGGGATTTGGGAAGCGGTAAAGTAGCAAATACCTTAGAGGGGCTTAAGTGCTCTATTACTGTTATTGCTCTCAGTCATGATGGACGTACAGTGGTATTGGGGGGATATGAAGATTATTCTGCAGATCAACCAGGTAAAGTGTGGTCGGTGCGAGTCTGGGACGTGGCGAGTGGTATGGTAATGAAGTTGTTGGGGCATGAAAGTCACATTAATTGTGTTGCAGTGAGTGATGATGGGGGTACGTTGGTCACTGGGGGGAGTTGGGATAAGACAGTGCGGGTATGGGATGTGGCTAGTGGCAAGGTTGTAGTGTTAACTGGGCATGAAAGTGAAATTAAGAGCGTTGCTTTAAGCTGCGATGGTCATACGGTGGTATCAGGAAGTGATGATGCGACAGTGCGTGTGTGGGATATAGCGAGTGGACAAGCTGTAGTATTAGAAGGGCACGAATATGGGGTTGAAAGTGTAAATATAGGAAAAGATGGGCGGACAGTAATATCGGGAGGTAAAGACTCTATAGTACGAGTGTGGGATGTCAGTAGTAGAAAGGTCGAAGTGTTTCGGGGGCATCAAAATGTGGTCACTTGCGTTACTCTTAGCGATGATGGCTTGATTGCAGCATCGGGGAGTGAAGATAACACTGTACGAATGTGGGAAGTTGGGAGTGGTCAGGTAGATAGGTTTTTGTTTGGGCATCAGGATCGTGTTATGAGTGTTGCTTTTAGTAAAAATGGTCGGTTTGTCTCATCTGGAAGTCGAGATACCACAGTGCGGGTATGGGATGCGATAAGTGGACAAGCGGTGATTTTGCAGGGGCATAATAATGTGGTCACATGTGTCGCTATTAGTAACGATGGACGTACAGTAGTATCGGGAAGTGCGGATAAAACAGTACGTGTGTGGGATGTAGCGACCTGGCAGACGATGAAATTGCTGGAGTTCAATGATGAAGTTTCAAGTGTTGCTATTAGTGATAATGATCGTATTTCAATTTCGTGGAGTGAAGGTGATAAGGTATGCGTGTGGGATGCAATTAGTGAACAAGCGATAGTATTGCTGGGACATAAAGATGGAGTATGGAATGTTGCTCTGAATCGTAATGGCAGTAAAGTGGTATCGGGAAGTAAGGATAATACGGTGCGTGTGTGGGATATTGCAAGTGGGCAGGCAACAGTATTGCACTGGCATGACTTATTTGTTGAGACTGTTTATCTGAGCGACAATGCACGAATAGTTGCAGCAAATGGGAGAGGCCATATGGGACTGGAGGTATGGGATGTGGCCAGTGGAAAATCGGTAGTTTTGCAAGGGCATAAAGGTGGGTTTCATTGTACATATTTATGTAATGATGGGCGAACTGTGATCTCGGGAGGATACGATAAAACCGTGAGAATATGGGATATTAAGTCAAGGTCTCAGATCGATGTAATACATTTTGACACGATGGTTAATTCTATATCAGTCCATGAAGAATCTAAACGACTTGTAGTGGGTCATTATGAAGGCACTGTTCACGTGTGGCAATGTTTAGATGATCGATGGCAAAATTGGCAACTAGTTTGGTCTTCGACATCCCCTAATTTGTTACTTTTTATAGCAGATTGTAATATCGCTAGAGCGATAGGCTTATCCAATCAGAATGAAAGACTGATGCTACAACGAGGTACGATAAATTCTGAAGCAAAACGTCATCCTAGAACTACGGAGCCTTCGAAAGTTGTTGTGAATGATCAAAGATCAGATCAGCTAGAAAAACCCCCACAAAAAGCTGAAAAAACAAAAGTATCAGAAAGCTCGAAGAAATTTGGTGGGGTTTTTTTTAAGAAAAGAGAAACTGCTGTTAAACCACCTGAAGAAAGTCCAGAAAGTGTAAGTCAGAAAAAAGGCCTGAGTAGATTAAAATTATTTAATCGTAGTTCAAAAGCAGTTGAATCCAAATCCAGAATAAAACACGATGATAAAGATGATGCATCACCACAATCCTTCGGAAAAGGAAATTCTAACGAATAATGTGCAGAAATGCAGAAGGGGGCAAACTCACTCAGAGAGTTGTTGACTGGACCTCCAGCAGTCAAACGTACATTATTCACAGAAACTCAGAGTAATGAATCAGATAAATCGAGTAGTGATGCAGAGATGGATGATGTTGATCGTGGTAATATTGTAAATAATTTGTAAAATTATTTATGATTATTCATTCATTAGATGGAAATCCCCATATTTTGCCAATCTCTTCTAATAGAACACCGAATATTAACACGAATCCTACCTAATAGGTCATAGATTTTTTTAAGAATCTTGGATACTTTCGAGGGCATCTAATAGTACCCAAGGCATTGTCGTCGTATCGACCATATTTCATTTAACCTAAGTGGCTAATTGCAAGCCAGTCCTATGGATTGTTCTCTAATTGGAACGATGATAAAATTATTATAATTGCTTAATGAAGTCAAGTATTTTCGAGGGAATAAAGGGACATCAATTGGTTCAGGAGGAACCCTAATGTACAGATCAGAAAATAAAGGCATATGTCAACTTTGTCTGGAAAGTGTAGATTATCAATTCTTTAGTGATCATTTCAAACGGTGTATTTCTAAAATAGATTCTAAAGATGAAAAAAACAAATTATTAGATGATGAATTAATCTATTTGTTAGTTGTGTTTTACGGAGAAATATTTTGGCTATATATTGAAATCAAAAGTAGAGCTACGTTAAAACAACTCGATAGTTTGTTAAGAAACACCTGGTTAGAGTGTTGCGATCACAAAAGTCATTTTTATATTGACGGTGAATACTATGCCAGTGATGGAGGAATGAACATTCCAATTTATCGAGTGCTTAATGAAGGTAGTGAATTTGATTATGAATATGATTTTAAAAACACCACTGATTTGGAAGGAATTGTTGTTTCAACACGAAAAGGAAAAATGAAAGAGAATATAAGACTCATAGCTCGCAATCAATTTCCAGAAGAAATTAAATGCGCTGGTTGTCAACGGCTTCCGGAAATTATTTGTATAAATTGTGATGGTTTTTATTGTAAAAAATGCCGATTAAATCATACAGAATGTGGAAATGAGGAGAGTATGATGCCAGTTATTAATTCTCCAAGAATGGGAGTTTGTGATTATATAGGTATGAAGAATATATAATGTCGTGCTCTGCTATAACTTTTATCTTTGAATACGATGCTCGCAATTTTCCATGTCGTTCTATCTTAATGTAACATCAGTAAGCTCTTTTAAGAGTAATTGAAGCTGATGGCTATTTTTTCTCATTTTAAGTAACTAGAAGTTGTATTTTCGATGTTTTTTCTATGATAGAAAAGTTAAATTATTAACCCTTTCTCCAAAAAATATCGTATTCAATACGTATATTAATTATTGCTTCACACTATTATTCTCTAGAAGTCATAATGAGATGATAGTGAAAAATTTAGCATTTCAATTTTTTTGTTAGATATAACGAAAATATGTAATGACAGCGTTTTAACTTTTTCGAGTAGAATGGAGGATTATATGAGAAATATAGAAAGTATTAAGTGTAGCATCAGAAATTTTGCACGTTTACGTCTTGAACTTCAAGCAGATCAATATGATTTAAATCGGATGGATCGAAATTCATACATTACTACTCATATGCGTAGAATTAATAAAGAAATGCAGAAATTAAGTGTGGGAGAATTAAGTGAGTTTTGTAAACATCAGGAATTTCTTCTTAGAAAATTACAGTATATAAATATGCAAAACCATGAAGATGATGATAATTACATCAGTAATCAGACAATGTTTAACATGTTTTGAATAAGAAAAGAAAGATGATATTACCGCTTTAAAATGGGATCCGTTATACTATTTTTTTCGATTGAAGGGTCTGTGGAAGTAATTTGATACGTCGAAAATGTTAACACATTGCGTGGGAAGCCATCTTCTAGAATAAATTTTATTGAGTCTTTCTTGTCATTAAAATTTAGTTTTTTATTAATATTATTAAAATATTGTTCTACAGTTCTGTATGAGATATCCAATATCTTTCCACATTCCTTCGCGGTCTTGTCTTGTAAATACGTTACAATACAATCGATCTCTCTGGACGAAAGTCTGGTTTTTTTATCTTTAGATCTGTAATATTTGATCTTCATATCTTTAAGGACGGTTTTTATAGATTGGTCATCATAAGTAATTTGTGCTAATTTAGGTAAAGTTTGAGCATAGACTGGGTTAGGCAAATGAATTCTATTTTTTTCTGCTTGTTTCAGAAGTAGTTCTCCATAAGATTTAAAATGAAGAGTGAATGATTCAAATAAATTAATGTTGTTAATGAAAAAATTTGTTATGGTTGTGTTTGTAACGTTGCCAGCAAAAAAGAAAAATTCTGTATAGTTTGGATACCGATTTATTAAACAAAAAGAATTTCCTTCATCAAATTTTTCACGACCAATTTTATGTACAATGAGTGGACTTTCATTGGGTATGATTAGGTATTTTTGAGTATATTTTTTAGGGTGTCCTGAAATAAAATTTCCACAGAGATTATTGTGATAATATTCTTCAACCCAATAAGTGTTATTCGTTAAATAGACTTGATGCCCATCATCATAATTTCTCATATATGTTAGTGTTTTTATGCCAAAATTTTCCAAAGGATTGATCAGTTGCTGCATTTCCTGGCCAACTTTAAGATAAAAATGATCTTTAGGAAGTATAATTCGATTGTCCATTTATCATTCCATGATGAATTAAATGCTTTCTATAATATATTATTATATTATTTAGCGTAACTATCGTAGTTGATACTGTAAAATTTTAGTTGTTTTAAGTCAACTTTTTTGTTTTACTTTGTGTACACTTTTCCGATAGAGATATTAATCATGGATGATATAACAGAGTCACTTATGATCGCTAATATGGTACAAAGAGGCGTAGTTACTCCTTGGATAGTGACATTTTGTGCTTCAGGTTTTTTCTTTTACCAATTTATGCTTATTAATATATTTAATGCATTGAATGAGCCTATGTTGAAAGAGTTTAGTATTTCAGCGACACAAATGGGCCATGTTTCAGCCGGCTATTTTGTTGCTGGTATGTTATCTTTATTTGTGGCAGGAATTATTCTTGATCGTTATTCAGTGCGTAAAGTCATCATCTGTGCCTTTTCAGTGAGTTTATTAAGCACCTATTTATTTGGTGTGGCTCCTAGTCCAGTATTTGCAATGTTAGCTCGTTTTATAGCAGGCATCAGTGGGACATTTTGTTTTTTGGGTCCAATGAAAATCGCCACTCGATGGTTCCCTTCCCATCGTTTAGCTTTGGTCATTGGATTGATAGTATCCTATGCCATGTTAGGTGGAATTATTGCTCAAACACCTATTACCTTATTATCAGAAACTGTTGGTTGGCGGTATACGTCAATAATGATGGCTACAGGTGGAATATTGTTATTGTTACTTATCATTTGGAAAGTTGAAGATTTTCCCAGTGGAGAGAGTAATTCAAACGATCATCCATCCAACCAAACAATCCAAAGTTTCCTTCACGATTTAAAATTGACAATTGCAAATACACAAAATTGGTTAGGTGGTTTATACATCAGCCTCATTAATTTACCAATATTTATCCTAGGCGCAATGTGGGGAATATTGTATTTAAACCAAGTTCATCATCTAACCCGAGTAGAATCTTCTTATGTGACATCAATGATATTTGTTGGAATGATATTCGGATCGCCATTTTGGGGGTGGTTATCAGACCAAATGAAATTGCGAAAACAACCCATGATGATTTTTGGGATATTATGTATAATTCCCTTCATATTCTTGCTTGGAATGCCTCAACACGCTTTATTGAATCTAATGTTACTTTTTTTCGCCATCGGATTTTTAATTGGTGTGCAAGTAATAGGCTATCCATTAGTTGCTGAGAGTAATCCCAAAGAACTCAATGCTACCGCACAAGGCTTGGTGTCAACTGTAGTAATAATCGGGGGGCTCACTCAACCATTATTCGCATGGATCTTGAGTTTTAATTGGGATCATCAAATGCTTCTAGGTGTACCACAATACACATCATCAAAATTTAATTTAGCAATGATGATGATGCCTATCGCAATCCTTATCGCAGTAGGCATCACTTTTTTGTTAAAGGAAACGAATTGTAAATAAACAAAGGAGTTTTTTATGAAGAAGAGTAATCGAAACCAATCTAAAGATTTAAAAGAAATATTACCTATAGAGTGGGAGGATCTTGCGAGGAATTTAAAAAATAATTTTTTGCAACCCTATAACGATAAAGATAAGCCTACTATATTTTTTAGTTATGGGTGGGTATTATTGGATAATGCTGCTTTACCCAGTGATGAAATCAGTGATATCGAGAAATTTGGCGAGAAAATTGATGGAATAAAATTAGAAGATTGCGATATCCAAGCTAAATTAACTAGATTTAAGCGATATTTTGAAGATATAGGATTTGAAGTTCATATGGATCTTCATTCCAACCATCATGGGGGTCCCAAATTAGGGGAACAACTGGATAAAATAATTCCACAATCAAAAATAAGAATATGTTTTCTTACACCGATATATAAAGTAAAGGTCGAACGGTTATATAAGAACGGTCTCGATGATCGTTGGAGAAAGCCGTGCGTTTTAGAACATGAATATAATCGAATAAATCAAACTGACGGTCCGACGTTTAGATTTATTATGCGTGGCAATCGATCTAATGCTTGTCCCGGCAATTGGGAAGCGTTTTTATGTACACGACAAGAGCATAAGTCAGAATTGGATCAATTTAAATTCATTTGTGATAAGATTTTAATCGATCCTAAATCAACTTTGAGAAATAATAAAGATTTTTTTAACAGGCAGTGGGCAATATTTGAGGATAAAATGAAGCCAGCAATCAGTTCGACTAGTGATATTACTTCAGCATTAGGTTCACAAACCAACCATAAGAATAATATTCCTAACGAGGAAGACGTAAAATCTACTAAATCTGAGCCGAATGGTAGGTTAATAGCGGGAGTCATCGGAAATCAAGGTCATGGTGAATTAACTGCGCAATTTAACAATCTCTCTAACTTTAATCCTTCTTCCGAATTGCAAGGATTTATAGATAAACAGATCAAGACAGCAGGGCCTAATGATGTGTGTGCATTAATCGTAGGCAATAAAACCGAAGGAGATAATTCTAAGGCAACAACTACATTTAATTTTTAATCAAAAATCGGGGCCTATAGTATGAAACTCCGCAGATTTCTGCCGATATTATTGGTATCTTCAGCTGAAATTAGAGTGAGTAAATAGAAGAAAGGGAACCACATTATGTTAAAGAGTTATTATTTAGCGTTAGAAAAACGCCTCTCCGAAAATATTTATGTGACACCTGACTCTTGGGCATCCGAAGGAGAAATAATCAGATATCTTAAGACTGAAATGAGCGGGTATTCCCATTGCTTAGTTTCAGAACAACTTTGGAAAGTGAAAGAATACAACCATGATCTACAAATTTTCTATCGTAATACCACATTTCCACTGATCGGTTATATTAAAGACTTTCTCCTGAGCTCGACAGCTACTGTCTTTGTCCTTCCTTCAATAAACATGTCTCATTATATGAGCATCGTAATTGAGCGAAAAACTACAAATACGATATGGCCGATCACCGTCTATTATGTTAATTCAACCAGTGATAGCGAAAATCCAACAGCAGAAGATAAAGAAGTATTTAGTGAGTTTACACGTATTGTCGAGAGAGAATTATTTCAATTAATTCAAGAAATTTGTCATGGTCATTCTGAACATTATTCATTTTCGGAGCGGGATAATTTAACCGTGGATGAGATAAAAAGATTACGCTTAATGGAATCCATTGAAGATGAATCAACTAGAGAAAGATTACTTAACTGGGAAAATCGTTCCTGTTTACAACAAATCAATAGCAGTGATTGTGGCTATATTATGGCACAGAATTGTCTAAATATCGCTCTGAAACAACCACTGAAAATTCCCCGTTGTAATCCTAACTATGTAGAGATAACGGCGATGGAAATTGGTAGTGTTCGAGAAGCTTTTATAGCGAGATTAGATGAGGAACAAAAGAAGCGGTATGGACGACAGCAATGGATATCGCGACTGGCCAAAGCATTAACCACGAACCAAGAATATTGTAAGCCCTTATGTGATTTTATTTTGAGAAGTGTCGATGGATTAGAGATAGATCTTCTACTAATCCAAGAATTACAGGTCTTAATAAATAGGCTGAATGTGGTGGGAGGAGTAAATGAGTTTTTAGGAGTAACTCTGGAAGAAAAAGCGCTTAATTATTTATTAGATCCACGAGGGCTTATCATTAAGAGCGATCTCAGTGTGCAAGCAATTAAGTTATGTTGTGAACGATTATTGGAACCCTGTTTTTTAGACCAAGGAGATGTCATATTCCAATTGCATGAACGCTTCCGTCAGATAAAGCCTAAGGTGATTAATTATTCATCAGAATCTCAGCCTAAGGAAAAAGCACCTCCAATAGTTGCCAATATTATTGGTTCAGTGAATCAAAGTGGAAGTAATGCTATTCAAAAAAGCACTTTCAACAATCCAACGACAAGTGTTATTGCTGCCATTAATTATGGACCTAACGCGAAAATAAAAACCAAAATAATTGCTCATCCTACATTATATGAAACAAAAACACCCTCTGAATTGGCTAATATTATTCTGACTCACTATGAATGTCAGCTCAGAAACCAACCATTGCTCGGAAATGCATTAAAATATTATGTACCTCATGATGCATCACAAATACCTCTACCGCATGATAAGGAAAAACATCGAGAACTACGTAAACCACTAAACGACGCATTCATTTACCCATTTTTATCCGATCTAAAGCATCCTCTCTTATTATTACTGGGTGAGTCAGGTGTAGGAAAATCTACTTATGTTCATTGGTTGGCATCAAATTTGTGGGAGAATTATAATAAAAATCCAAATAGTTATATACCGATCATTATCGAACTAAAGTCTATTGATAAAAAAGAAGATGCAGTTAATTTAGGGCGATTTATTGAGCCGTTCTTCCAGGAGGTGTATGGATTTCACTTAGAAGACATTAACACATTAAAAGAGATGAAGCTTTTATTTATCTTCGATGGATATGATGAAAAAAAAGGAGCAGACTACAATCTTTACGCTATCAATCATCTGGGTTTTTGGAACGCTAAAGCCATAATAACATCTCGTACACAGCATTTGCACAGCAACCAAAATTATCAGCATGATTTTCAAGTAAAAGATCATTTTATGTGTTATGAATTATATATTGCACCTTTTGATACCTTACAAATTGATACATTCATTAAGGATTTTGTCACAATAGAACTCTTATCGGGTAACAGCACCGGAGATAAAATTAATAACGATAATAATCTAACATCTGAAACATTGTGGGATTTCGCTCGTTATCAAGAGAGTTTAAAACAACATCCTCAGCTGTACGAGTTAGTTGAAAACCCTTTGTTATTAAGAATGGTGATCAGAGCACTACCGAAAATAATCGCCGATTTAGATCATCAGAAAATTATTGCCAATAAACATGAGAGAGTGATGTACCTTCCGATCTTTATGCGTGCTCAAATTTATAAAGCATTTATTTCAGATTGGTTTAATCGGGAAGCCCAGCGTTACCAGGAAAGAACAGGGAAAAGACTGGTGACATTATGGGGGAGTACCGATTTACTCACTCAAGAAGCATTTGGTATGTTTTGTGAAGATTTAGCTTTGTCGATGTTGACGGAAAATAAAGACTCCGAAGAAATATTGATCGAAGTAGAATATACATTGCCTTCTTCCGTGACACGAAGACGTAGGCAATTCCCGGATCAAATCAATCCTTGGGCAAAATTCTTCACGATGCAAGATGAAACGGTGGTGAACGTACGTCTAGGTTGTCCATTGCGATGTATATCAAATAAATACAGTTTTTATCACAAGTCTTTTCTGGAATATTTTATCGCTTTAGCGATGTTTAATGGTTTATTAGATGAAGAGTCGATAATGCTATCTGATGATGACATAATTCAGCACCTAGTCACAGAACCCATTAATCAGAAATTAGTTACGAAAGAGCAGGCTATTATTGAATTTTTATCACAGATGCTTAAAGGAGACCATCGGAGAATAGAAAGAATGTTAAGCATTATTAGAGCATCACGAGAAACTGTACAAGGAGATAAAGTTGCCATTGCAGCCGCCAATGCGATAACGGTACTCAACAAGGCATTTTTCAATTTCTCAGGACTTGACTTGCATGGAATAAATATAGCTAGAGCCAATTTGCAGGGGGCCTATTGTGATCAAACAGATTTTAGTGGATCGAATTTAACGGATGTTCAATTAAGTCATGCATGGTTGAGACAAATAGTATTGCGTAATTGTCAGTTGAATGGACTGAATTTCGGAGAATACCCGTGGTTTAAGCATAAATATTGGGTTAACAGTATAGACTGGAATTTTGATCAGAATATCTTAATAACAGCTTGTGGTAAAAATGTCTACCTCTGGAAATTTGATACAGGAGTTTGTTTTAAGGTGCTTCAAGGCCATACTGGTTTGATAAATAGTATTTCAATGAGTAAGAATGGTTTGAGGATAGTATCTGGGAGTAAGGATAAGACAGTGAGAGTGTGGGACGTGGTGAGTGGAGAATGTAGTGGGCTAGGAGAATGCGAAGATATTGTGAACAGTGTACATATCAATGTGTATGGTCGATGTATTGCATTTGATAGTAATGATACAAAAGTACAAGAGAGGAATATGTTAAATGAGAAGGCGATCGTGCTAAGAGGACATGATGATATTGTGAACAGTGTACATATCAGTATAGATGGTCAATGTGTTATTTCAGGAAGTAATGATAAAACAATTCGGGTGTGGGATGTGAAAAGTGGGAAGTCAACTGTGCTGCAAGGACATGAAGATGTTGTGAATTGTGTATATCTTAGTGTGGATGGTCAATGTATTGTTTCGGGAAGTAATGATAAAACTGTCCGAGTGTGGGATGTGAAGAGTGGGGACTCTTTAGTACTGCGAGGGCATGAAGATATCGTGAGGTGTGTTCATTTGAGCACAGATCGAAAATGCGTAATTTCTGGCAGCGAAGATACAACTATACGTGTCTGGGATTTATTAAACAATAAATCCAGAATTCTATATGGGCATGAATTTGGTGTTACAAGTGTCTATATGAGTGATGATGGCAAGCAAATTGCCTCCGGAAGTTTAGATAAAAAAGTGAGAATTTGGGATATTGCTACTGGTGCATCCCTCATACTTCATGGACATGTCGACTATGTAACAAGTGTGAATTTGTGTAAGGATAGTCAACAATTAATATCAGGAAGCCAAGATGGCACAGTTCGAGTATGGGATCTCTCTAGTGGAGTGGACTCCATTATTCATGGACATAATTGCGATGTGATGGGTGTGCACTTAAGTAGCAATGGACAGCGAATTGCTTCTGGTGGTTTTGATAAAAAAGTGAAAGTGTGGGACGTATCAAGCGGTGAGGCCATTTTACTTGGGGATGAAAGTACTATATGGACTGTTCATTTAAGTGGAGATGGACAATATGTGGCTTCAGGGAGTTTAAGAGGAGCAGTACGTGTGTGGGATGTAAAGAGTGGAGTATCTACTGTGCTAAGAGGACACGAAGAAGATGTTAGGAGTGTTTATTTAAGTGTTGATGGTCGATGGGTGGCTTCTGGGGGTTGGGATAAGACTGTGCGAGTATGGGATGTAGTCAGTGGCAAAACTACTGTGCTGTTGGGACATAAAGACATTGTTGAGAGTGTTTATCTTGGTATGAATGCTAAGTATGTTATATCAGGTAGTAGAGATTGCACAGTTCGCGTGTGGGATGTTGCAAGTGGTGAATTTACGGAGTTATGTGGACATGTTGGATGGGTTAATAGTGTTTATCTAAGTGTGGATGGTCAATGGGTAGCTACAGGAAGTTCGGATAAAATGGTTCGAGTATGGAATATTGAAACAGGTATATTTATTGAGCTGAGTGGGCATGAAGCGGAGGTTCAGAGTGTTCATCTGAGTACAGATAGTCAGTGGGCAATTTCCGGAAGCTTTGATCGAACCGTTCGTATCTGGGAAGTGACTACACGATCTCAAAAAGCAATACTTCATTTTAGCTCAATTGTCGTCAGTATTTCGATGCACGATGCTTCAGGATTGCTTGCTATTGCATCAGATCGCTCGATTATGCTATGGCAGAGAATGGATGATCTTTGGCAAACTTGGCAACTGAAGTGGACATCAACTTATCCCAATCCCATACTCACATTATCAGATTGTGACGTAACTGGATCTGTTGGATTGTCTCTAATGAATCAGCGGCTTTTAGATCAACGTAGAATTGTTATCGCTAAAGACGCAAAGGCATTTAAAGAGACTGGTTTAGATTATGCTAATCGAGGTTGGCCTGATTATGCGATCAGAGATTTTAACAGAGCAATTTTACTTGATCCAAATGATGCAGATACATTAAATTATCGAGGGGCTAGTAAGATTAAATTAGGTCATTATGTTGAAGCATATATAGATATTGAAGAAGCGATCCGGCTAGGTCTAAACAATTCAAAGGTGTATTTTAATCGTGGTGAATGCAAACGATGTTTAAACTATGATTTAGAGGCAATTGTTGATTATGATAAAGCAATTTTACTTGATCCGAATGATGCCTTGAATTTTCATAAGCGCGCTGTTTGTAAAGTAAATCTTAATCGTTTAAGTGATGCGGTAAATGATCTTGATATTGCCATTAAGCTTGATCCCGATTACGCATTAGCATTCAAAGATCGAGGGAAGTGTAAATATATTTTAGGTCAGTATCAATATTCTATTCAGGATTACGATGAAACAAGCCAATGTGCAGTATGGGCGAAAGAAATATTTCAATTACGAGTACTAAGTGAATTAGTATTAGATCTTAACGAAGAAGCAATTGCGGATTGTAATATCGCAGTTGAGTGTGGCTTAAATAATGCAGACATATTCTTTCAACGTGGTAAATGTAAACATTTCTTGATGAGATATTCGGATGCATTAATCGATTATGATAGGGCAATTGAGTTGAATTTAAAAGACCAGATGGTATTTTTTTATCGTGGTATGTGCAAAATTAATTTAAACCACTATAATGATGCTATTGCAGATTTTGATCATGTAATTCGGTTATACCCAAACAATGTATTAGGATATAAAAATCGTGGTATATGCAAATATTATTTAGAGCGCTTTGAAGAAGCACTGATTGATTTAGATGAAACAATTCAACTCGACCCAAAAGATATGCATGCTTATGAAGGTCGTGGGAATTGTAATTTTGCTTTAGGTCGATATCAAAGTACACTCGATGATTATAACAAACTATTAAGTATGGATCCTAATAATTTTGAAATATTGAGATATCGAGGCGTATCCAAATTTTATTTAGGACAAGAATGGGAAGCTATTGCAGATTATAATGAAGTCATTCGAATCGATTCGAATAATATCCATGCTTATAGAAATCGAGGGATATGTTATATTAATCTAGGCCAATATGATAGAGCCGTGAATGATTTTATTAAGGCTTTTATTCATGTTGATACTGATACTGAGCCACATCTTGTATACTTGCATTCCCAATATCTTGCCTTTACCAATTTTCTTCAAAGATCCTATCAAAGGACTTTAAACATTCTTATTAGCGCAGAGGCTCTTATTGAAAATATATCCGATAAAAAAGACGTGTTTTTTATTCTTGGCAATAGGATATCTCAACTGATAAAAGGGTTACTCAATTGTGCAACGGATAAAAGAGTTGAAGGTCAGGCTATTTTGCATACTCTGACCGATAATTTTCCAAATAACACAAATAATCTTCAAAGTGATTTGCGTACGCTGCAGGGGATAGGTCTTTCTATCATCGGTTTTTATCAAGAAGCTTTATTGTGTTGGGAGCAAGTACTAGATCGAGATCCAGAATATCAGTTGGCTCAGCAACATCAGTTAACTATGTTAGAAATACTAAGCTGGAGAGAAAGTAAGTTAGTTGCTCAAATAATCATTATTAAGTGTTTAGCAATTAATCTTTGGTCAAGAGGACAAATAACGACTATTGGGGTACTTGAATATCTCACAAGTTTAATTGTGAACTCAGCATTTTCAAATCGTTTAATAACATCTTCAGAAGATAATTTAAGTGTTTTTCATGTGAATCGGGGATTTGCTGGAAAATATTTTCTAGCTCGAGGTGGATTTTGGAAGACGGTGAAAAAAGCAAACACCAATGGGGATACAAATGAAACAATAGAGACCTCACAATCTTCAGCTGAAATTAGAGTGAGTAAATAGAAAAAAGGGAACCACCTTATGTTAAAGAGTTATTATTTAGCGTTAGAAAAATGCCTCTCTGAAAATATTTATGTGACACCTGACTCTTGGGCATCCGAAGGAGAAATAATCAGATATCTTAAGACTGAAATGAGCGGGTATTCCCATTGCTTAGTTTCAGAACAACTTTGGAAAGTGAAAGAATACAACCATGATCTACAAATTTTCTATCGTAATACCACATTTCCACTGATCGGTTATATTAAAGACTTTCTCCTGAGCTCGACAGCTACTGTCTTTGTCCTTCCTTCAATAAACATGTCTCATTATATGAGCATCGTAATTGAGCGAAAAACTACAAATACGATATGGCCGATCACCGTCTATTATGTTAATTCAACCAGTGATAGCGAAAATCCAACAGCAGAAGATAAAGAAGTATTTAGTGAGTTTACACGTATTGTCGAGAGAGAATTATTTCAATTAATTCAAGAAATTTGTCATGGTCATTCTGAACATTATTCATTTTCGGAGCGGGATAATTTAACCGTGGATGAGATAAAAAGATTACGCTTAATGGAATCCATTGAAGATGAATCAACTAGAGAAAGATTACTTAACTGGGAAAATCGTTCCTGTTTACAACAAATCAATAGCAGTGATTGTGGCTATATTATGGCACAGAATTGTCTAAATATCGCTCTGAAACAACCACTGAAAATTCCCCGTTGTAATCCTAACTATGTAGAGATAACGGCGATGGAAATTGGTAGTGTTCGAGAAGCTTTTATAGCGAGATTAGATGAGGAACAAAAGAAGCGGTATGGACGACAGCAATGGATATCGCGACTGGCCAAAGCATTAACCACGAACCAAGAATATTGTAAGCCCTTATGTGATTTTATTTTGAGAAGTGTCGATGGATTAGAGATAGATCTTCTACTAATCCAAGAATTACAGGTCTTAATAAATAGGCTGAATGTGGTGGGAGGAGTAAATGAGTTTTTAGGAGTAACTCTGGAAGAAAAAGCGCTTAATTATTTATTAGATCCACGAGGGCTTATCATTAAGAGCGATCTCAGTGTGCAAGCAATTAAGTTATGTTGTGAACGATTATTGGAACCCTGTTTTTTAGACCAAGGAGATGTCATATTCCAATTGCATGAACGCTTCCGTCAGATAAAGCCTAAGGTGATTAATTATTCATCAGAATCTCAGCCTAAGGAAAAAGCACCTCCAATAGTTGCCAATATTATTGGTTCAGTGAATCAAAATGGAAGTAATGCTATTCAAAAAAGCACTTTCAACAATCCAACGGCAAGTGTCATCGGAGCAGTAAACTATGGGGCTAATACGACAATAATAACCAATAT
>CAZYYU010000009.1:0-101248 GCA_964651735.1 uncultured Gammaproteobacteria bacterium
AAGGGGTCGAAGGTTCAAATCCTTCCGTCCCGATATCTTTAAATAGGGTTAAAAATAAGTTTGCAATCCTTTCAGAAAATGCTAATTTAGCTTTTTTTGTAGTTAAGTGGGTTAGTAATGGAGTCTATACTGATCGATATCTTGGCATGCCCCCTCTGTCGGGGAAAATTAGACTACCTTAAAGATAAACAGAAGCTTATTTGTAAGTTTGATCGATTAGCTTATCCTATTCGTGACGGAGTTCCAGTCATGCTAGAAGATCAAGCAAAAAAAATAGCTGGAGAGGAATACTATGGCATTTAAAGTAATTATACCTGTGAGATGGGAATCAAAGCGTTTACCTGGAAAAGCGCTGATGGATGTTGCAGGCAAATCAGTCATTCAACGCGTCTATGAACAATGTATCCAAAGTGGGGCGGATAGTGTTGTCATTGCGACCGATAATGAAAAAATTAAAAAAGCAGCCGATAAATTTGGTGCACAAGTTTGTATGACTTCAACAAGTCATACTTCCGGTACAGAGCGACTAGCAGAAGCCGTGGCTATATTAGGATATGATGAAGATGAAGTCGTTGTGAACGTACAGGGCAATGAACCTTTAATTCCCCCAGAAGTCATTCATCAGGTTGCAAATAATCTTTTAGAGCATGACAGTATAAAAATAGCCACTTTATGTGAGCAAATTCGTAAACCTAAAAATTTATTTAACCCTCTGGTCGTAAAAGTCGTGATGAATAGGCGAGGTCATGCCATCTATTTTAGTCGAGCACCTATTGCCTGGGACGAAGCTCATTTTCCACTGGCTGAAGATGTACTTGAACTACCTTGTGAGCATTATAGACATGTGGGTCTTTATGCCTATCGTGTTGGGTTTTTACAAGAGTATATCAGTTGGGATCCCAGTCCCTTAGAAATGCTTGAAAAATTAGAGCAACTTCGGGCGATTTATTATGGTACTCGTATACATGTGGCTATTGCGAAGAAAAATATTCCGATGGATATCAATACTGAGGAAGATTTGGAGATGATTCGGGCTCAGTTATCTAAATAGTTGTCATCCCGGCGAGGGCCGGGATCCATTGTAATTATTCAACAATATCTTCTTTCTTCTTCTCAGGCACTTTTTGCTCAACGTCTTTCTCAAAAGCTCGAATAACCACTGGAGCAGAATCATCTTTAGGTCCTAAGGGTCGTTTTTCAGGAGCTTGAACTTGAACTGATACATTCTCTTTGGGACGTTGTTGTGGTGCAGGAGCTGGTTGCTGTGCTTGAGGGAGTGGAGTATTAATAACCTCAGGTGTACTTTCCGCATAAGGAGGTAATGGTGAGGAGCGTCTTGATTGAGAAGATCTAGGATTTCCACGAGCTTTATTAGCACTGGGTGAGCGATGAGTACGCGCCTTAGGTGCTGGCCCACTGGGTGTCGAGACATTGGTTGATTCTGTCCTAGTATCACGCGGCGTATTCTGTTGGTGACGTGGTTGACGCCCTTGATGATGTCGACGTTGAGATGATTGAGAACGCTGTTGTGTTGAAGCCCGTTCAGTCCCTTTACGTCGTTTCACATCTTGTTTTTCTTCCTCAGGCACGCCAAACATGCTTGTCCATAATTTTTTGATTAAACCACTGGTGGAAGCCAGCATAGAATCTTCTTCCGGTCGTTGAGGATAAGTTTGCTCTACAGCGGGTCCTTGGGTTACACGAGATTCAGTACCTCTTTCAGTAATATCCGTGTTTGCTTCTGCAAGTTTAACGCTCTTATAACTGGGTGAATGAGCGCTGGCGCGTCCATCGCCTTCACGAATGCGTTTAATGTCAAAATTTTCATTTTGCAAATTAGGATTGGGAATAATTAAGAGTCGAATTTTTTCTTCGGTTTCAACTTGATGAAGAGCCGATCGCTTTTCATTTAATATATAGGTTGCTACTTCAGTTGATACCTGAACATGAAGTTCAGCGGTTTTGGGCTTTATCACTTCTTCTGAAATTAATCGCATAATGGATAAACAAATGGTTTCAATACTTCTAACAGTGCCATGCCCATTACAAGTAGGACACACGTGTTGGCTCACTTCTTTTAAAGATTTTCGTTCACGTTGCCTCGACATTTCTAATAATCCGAATCGTGAAATTCGGTTGATATGAATACGAGCACGATCGGGTTTGACAGCGTTCATAATCGTACTTTCAACTTCACGTTGGTTTCGTACGGAAGTCATATCGATAAAATCGATAACAATCAGGCCACCAATATCTCGAAGTCTCAATTGTCTGGCAATTTCTTCAGCCGCTTCTAAGTTTGTTTTAAATGCGGTTCTTTCCAGGTTTGAATCTTTAGTAGCCGCAGAATTCACGTCAATCATCATTCCGCCTTCGGTTTGATCGAAAACGATGGTTCCACCCGAGCGTAATTGAACGGTACGCTTAAAGGCAGACTCAATTTGATGTTCTAATTGGTATTTAGTGAAGAGTGGTATTTTATCCGTATATAAACTGATTTTATCGACAAAATCGGGTCGAATTTGCAAGATATATTGTTTAGCTTTTTCATAGGTTTCTTTTTCATCGATCAGAATTTCACTGATATCCATCAAATTATCACGAATGGATTGTAATATAGGGTTATTTTCAAGATGAATTAAAAAGGGTGCACGACGTTCCTTTGCAGCTTCTTTGATACTGTTGTAATGTTTTTGTAATACATCCAAGTCCCATTGCAGTTCAGGGACTGAACGATCAATACCTGCTGTACGTACAATAACACCCATAGATTCAGGGAAATTCAACTGATTGAGACGATCTCGGATTTCTTCACGATCTTCACCTTCAATGCGTCTTGAGATGCCTGCACGAGGATTATTAGGCATTAAAACCAGATAAGCACCCGCCAAACTAATGTAGGTACTAAGCGCAGCGCCCTTATTACCACGTTCATCTTTGATGATACGAACGATTAATTCCTGTCCCACTTTCATGATCTTATTGAGATCAGGAAGTTGGTTTGAATTAGGATCATAAGGTTCTAAATAATATTCTTCAGAAACTTCTTTAAAGGGAAGAAAGCCAGGTTTGTCTCCACCGTAATCAACAAAGATGGCATCTAAATTAGCCGCAATACTGGAGACACGGCCTAGGTAGATATTACCTGTTTTTTCTTCGGAACCTACTCGTTGTATGATGAGATTATAGAGCTTGTAGTAGTTATTAATATCCTCAACATACGCTATGCGCCGCTCTTCGGGCTGAGAGGCGTTAATCAGCATTTTTTTCATTGTGTTCAACCTAATTGAGCACTTGCAGTACTATTGTGATCACACCATCGTGCTAATCACTTGCGTGCAAAATATATTGCAGATTAAATTTTTATCATAAAAACAGCTATCTTTTTACTTATACTGTTGTAAATATATTCATTCTACGTCCGGAAGTTGTATAAATCCGTGGTGTAAACTTTCTATCATTTGTTTCCACCTTGACGATCACCATAGTTCGCGTTGTGCGGTTAATCCAAAACCTTTCTGTGTGCATCGACAATCGGTCGTGTAAAATTCGTGTAATCACTCATATTCAGCTTAACACACAGTTTATTGTTCACTATTCAGTGTAACTTGTGTAATATAACACAGTTTCTTTTAAAACTCAATTATTGATGATTCTTTTGGTGCTATGACCGTCCTAAAAATTCAGATTACAGATGCTCAAAATGACCAACGTATTGATAATTTCCTCATTCGTGAGCTTAAAGGTGTTCCGAAGTCGAGAATTTATCGGGCGATACGTAAGGGTGAGGTTCGTGTTAATGGTAAGCGAAAACAAGCCGATTATCGCTTGGTCGCTGGTGATGAGGTGAGAATCCCTCCGATTCGACAAGCTGAACGGGCTGGACCTCCTAAAATCAACGAGAAATTTCAATCACAACTCTCAAACAGTATTATTTTGGACCACAAATTATTTATTTTAATCAATAAACCTCAGGGACTTGCCGTACATGGGGGTAGTGGAGTCTCTTTAGGAATTATTGAGGGCTTACGTCAAATCTATCCTACTGCTGATTTGGAGTTAGTGCATCGATTGGATAAAGATACTTCGGGCTGCCTTTTAATCGCTAAAAAACGTAGTTTTCTTCGATATATCCAGGAAAAATTACGTGAAAAAAATATCAATAAACGGTATTTGCTCCTGGTCCATGGTGTGGTTGATTTTGAGGAAAAAAGGGTTGATGCACCCTTAGAAAAATTCACCTTGATTTCAGGTGAGCGAATGGTAACGGTTAACAAGGAAGGTAAAACGGCTGAGACGATCTTCAGGACACTCATGCGAGGTCAAAAGACCACGCTTCTAGAAGCCCAACCAATAACGGGACGTACCCATCAAATTCGCGTCCATGCGAGGCATATGGGACACCCCATCGTTGGAGATTCGAAGTACGGAGATCAGCAATTGGATAGTGATTTAGGAAATCAGTTTAAGAAACGCTTGTATCTCCATGCAGCATCTCTAAGTTTTAAACTAGAGGATGGTGAGCTGATCAGTGTTTGCGCACCTAAACCTCCGAGTTTTGAGGCAATTTAACTCACTTCTTTAGCATTGAATTCCAAAATCCCAATATTATCTCGGCCAACATAATTAGAGGAACGGTGGATAAAAAGGGAAACGATCATTTTTTGCTCATATTTACTCGATTCATTTTGATAGATAACAAGCAGAGGCACATCCACTTTCCAAGCAAAAATGCCAGAAACTTGCCCAAGCCAGGTAATGTTTGGTTTATCATAGGGCACTGCTGTACCAACTAATCGGTATTTTTGGATCAGATCGAGATTATTCGATTTTTTTAATCCCATCACAAAATGTTGCCAACCCAAGGGCGTGAAAAAGCTCGCGGCACTCTGTAATTGAGAGCGAATATGCTCATAATCAAAGGAGAATGAAGTCACAGCCGCTTCCGTTGCCCAGTTTAATAATTGGGTATTGGACAAGTTAGGCTCATGCAGAGGAATTTCTTTTTGAGTACAAGGACAGGTCGGTGGTGATTTCTGATCAGATTTGGCTGGCAACCCAATTAAATATAAGCATAGTACTAAGCCTGATATAACAAATACACGGGTAGCTCGGAAAAAATTCATATAATTACTCCCTAATATTAGTGCAAAATCCTTTAGCTCCGAGTATAATACCACACTTTACACACCCAATGCTAATCGTTAGTATGTAGCACAATGTTTATTTGGAGATTAAATTATGGCAGTCCAGAAAAGTAGAGTAACGCCATCACGTCGCGGAATGCGTCGTTCACATCATGCACTTAAAAAACCTACACTGTCTGTAGATCCAGTCAGTGGTGAAACACATCGTCCACATCATATGACCGAAAATGGTTATTACAAAGGTCGTAAAGTGATCGATAAAACTTCTGATACGGATTCTGACGAAGAGTAAAGATATTGAAACTTCTTACCATTGCGATTGATGCGATGGGGGGCGACCACGGACCGGTTGTCACAATTCCTGCATCACTTCGATCGCTTGAAGGTCATGAGAATTTACATCTGATTCTAGTTGGCGATGAAAACGTGTTAAAAGACGTTTTATTGGCCAATGGAGTCACGAATCATCCACGCATTAAAACACAACATGCCAGTGAAATTATTAGCATGGATGAATCACTGTCGGTAGCCTTGCGCTCAAAAAAAGATTCCTCGATGCGAGTGGCCATTAATCAAGTAAAAGAGGGTGCGGCAGAAGCCTGTGTCAGTGCGGGAAATACGGGTGCTTTAATGGCAATTGCACGATTCGTATTAAAAACCCAAGCAGGTGTCATACGACCAGCATTGATTGGAAAATTACCGACCAAAAATCCTAAAAAAGAAGTTCGAATGTTGGATTTAGGGGCAAATGTCGATTCGAGTGCAGAACATCTTTTTCAATTTGCGATTATGGGATCTATTCTTAGCTCAGCACTTGATAATATTCCAAATCCAAAAGTGGCTTTATTAAATATTGGAGAAGAAGAAATTAAAGGAAATGAGGTGGTTAAAGAATGCTCTGATCTTTTAAGAAATTGTCCACAAATTAATTATGTTGGGTATATAGAAGGTGATGATATTTTTTCCGGTGAAATTGATGTGGTGGTGTGTGATGGATTTGTGGGTAATGTTGCTTTAAAGACCTTAGAAGGTGCAGCACAATTATTTGCTTATCATATTAAAAAATCTTTTACTCGTTCATTGTTTGCAAAAATCGGCGCATGGATTACTTCCTCTTCATGGCAAAATTTACGTCAATTATTAGATCCACGTAACCGGAATGGTGCAAGTCTGGCTGGATTACAAGGCATTGTGATTAAAAGTCATGGTGGTGCAGATACTGATGCATTTTATTATGCGATTGAAGAAGCGGTACGAGAAGTGGAAGAAAATGTTCTTGGAAAAACTCAGCATCAAATCGCTCAATTATTAGAAGAGAAAATATAATATGAATTATTCCAAAATCGCTGGTACAGGTGGTTATTTACCTAAAAGAATTTTAACGAACTCAGACCTTGAAAAAATGGTCGATACTTCTGATCAATGGATTACTGAGCGAACCGGAATTAAACAACGTCATGTCATGGAAGATCATGAATCAACCTCAAGTATGGCAGAAATTGCTGCAAGACAAGCCATAAAAGCTGCAAATATCAGTGAAAAAGATATCGATTTAATTATCGTTGCAACCTGTACACCGGATAGAACTTTTCCAGGAACGGCTTGTATTTTGCAAGAACGATTAGGTGTTTATGGATGTCCTGCTTTTGACGTGAATGCAACTTGTTCAGGATTTATTTATGGATTAAGTATTGCTGATATGTATATTAGGAATGGCGCTGTGAAAAATGCTCTGGTTATTGGTGCAGAATCTCTCAGCAGAATAGTAGATTGGACAGATCGCTCTACCTGTGTTTTATTTTCTGACGGTGCTGGTGCTGTAATTTTACAAGCCTCTGATACTCCTGGGATTCTCTCTACGCACATTCATGCCAATGGTCAATACAATAAACTTCTCTATGCGCCTAATCACATGGGTGAATTAGATGAGCCGCCTTTTATCAAAATGACGGGTAATGAAGTCTTTAAATTAGCGGTCAAATATTTAGGTGAAATTGTTGATGAAACTCTTGCTAAAAATAATCTTGATAAATCCAATATCGATTGGTTAATTCCACATCAGGCCAATTTGCGTATTATAAAAGCAACGGCAAAAAAATTAGAATTACCGATGGAAAGAGTTATTTTAACCATAGAAAATCAAGGGAATACATCGGCAGCTTCCGTTCCACTGGCTTTAAATCATGCGGTGAGAGAAGGGAAAATTAAACGAGATGAAATACTGCTCTTAGAAGCCTTCGGTGCAGGATTAACCTGGGGCTCAGCTTTGGTGAAATATTAATGACGACTTTAAAAAATTATGCCATTGTTTTTCCTGGACAAGGATCACAAAAACCTCAGATGTTAGCGGACATTGCTAAACACTATCCTCAGGTTAATGATACTTTTGATGAAGCTTCTGCCGCATTAGGATTTGATTTATGGAATATTGTTCAAGAAAATCCTGAGGACAAACTGAATCAAACTGAATTTACCCAACCCGCTTTATTAACAGCGAGTGTTGCGCTTTGGAAAATAGTTAATAATCAAGTAACCTTAGCACCCCAATATTTAGCGGGGCATTCTTTGGGAGAATATTCTGCGCTAGTGTGTGGAGAAAGTGTCGATTTTGAAACAGCAGTAAAACTCGTTAATTTCAGAGGGCAGTTTATGCAAGATGCTGTACCTGTTGGAGTCGGTGCCATGGCTGCCATCATTGGTTTGGATGCTGATGAGGTGGCTACATTGTGTAAGCAAGTTGCTGATCATGAGGTTTTAACTCCGGCAAATTATAATGCCATAGGACAAACGGTGGTTGCAGGGCATGAGGCTGCTGTGGAAAAATTAATTAGCATCGCAAAAGAAAAGGGTGCAAAAATTGCAAAACGAATTCCTATCAGTGTTCCATCTCATTGTGCACTGATGACACCCGCTGCTAAAAAATTTGCGGACAAACTCATTGAGGCTAAAATCAATCCTGCAAAAATACCGGTCATTCATAATGTCGATGTCAAAATACATCAGGACCGTGAAAGTATTTCAAAAGCCTTAACAACACAATTGGATCATCCTGTTCGATGGGTTGAGAGTATTCAATGGATGGCTAAAAATGGTGTAGAAAATATTATTGAATGCGGTCCTGGAAAAGTGTTAGCGGGTTTAATAAAAA
Organism: uncultured Gammaproteobacteria bacterium; assembly: GCA_964651735.1. GTDB lineage: Bacteria > Pseudomonadota > Gammaproteobacteria > CAZYYU01 > CAZYYU01 > CAZYYU01. The sequence goes on from CAZYYU010000009.1 coordinate 8,296, forward strand.
GAATAAGTCCTGAAATCACTACTTTTACCTTGGATTCTTTAGAAGATATTGAAAATGTGCTGGAGAAATTATCATGAACTTATCTGGAAAAATCGCGCTGGTTACCGGTGCAAGTCGAGGGATTGGACGAGCGATAGCAGAAGAATTAATTCTAGCAGGAGCTATTGTTGCAGGTACAGCTACTTCAGCAGAAGGGGCTCAAAAAATTACCGAGAATTTATCCGCTAAAAGTGCTCAGTCACGCGGATATGAATTAAATGTCAATGAGCATGAAAAAATTGATGATTTATTATCACGCATTAAAAATGATCTTGGTGAAGCACCTTCGATATTAGTCAACAATGCCGCGATCACCAAAGATAATTTATTGTTGAGAATGAAAGATGAGGAATGGGACGATGTGATCAGCACCAATTTAAGCAGTATTTTTCATCTGACAAAGGTGTGTATACGTTCCATGATGAAAGCCCGATGGGGTAGGATCATCAATATTGGCTCTGTTGTTGCCTTTTCAGGAAACCCAGGTCAGGTTAACTATTGTGCTGCCAAAGCAGGTGTCATTGGTTTTACCAAAGCCATCGCCCTTGAAATGGCAAGCCGTGGTATTACGGCGAATGTGATTGCTCCTGGATTTATTGAAACCGAAATGACCCAGGTGTTGGCAGAAGATTGGCGTCAGCAGCTGCTGCAAAAGATACCGATGGGGCGTATGGGGATGCCCGAGGATATCGCAAAGGCTGTCAAATTCTTGGCTTCTGATGATGCCGCGTATATTACGGGACAGACCTTGCATGTGAATGGGGGGATGTACCTCTAGTTAATGCTTGCTTCTTTCCAGAATTGGAATAAAATTATTGTTTTTGTTAAATATCACACGAGGGATAAACTAATGGTTGCAACTGTACAACAACGTGTAACAGACATCATCAAAGAACAACTGGGTGTTAAAGACGAAGAATTAGTACCAGAAGCGTCGTTTGTGGACGATCTAGGCGCTGATTCATTAGATACCGTAGAGTTGGTGATGGCACTAGAAGAAGAGTTCGAAATGGAAATTCCTGATGAAGAAGCTGAAAAGATTACCAATATTAAACAAGCAGTTGATTATATTGAAGCCCATCTTAAAGAAGCTGCTTAACACTTTATGAGTACGACTATGTCAAAACGTCGTGTCGTCGTTACTGGAGTTGGAATGCTAACTCCAGTTGGCTTAAATACTGAAGATAGCTGGAAGGCTGTTTTAGCGGGTAAATCGGGCATCAGTCTTATTGAACGATTTGATACTACCGATTTGCCGGTCAAAATTTGTGGCGAAATCAAAGACTTCGACGTAAGTCCTTACATGGATCCTAAAGAAGCACGTCGAAATGACATATTTATTCAGTTTGGAGTCGCTGCCACCAAACAAGCCCTGGATGATTCTGGACTTGAAATCACGGATGAAAATGCTCCACGTATCGGATGTGCGATTGGATCTGGGATCGGCGGCTTACCCTTGATTCAATCAACCTATGATACAGTCCTCAAAGGCGGCGCTCGTAAAATTTCGCCTTTCTTTATTCCTTCCGTCATTATTAATATGGTGGCTGGAATTGCCTCTATTCGTTTTAACCTCAAAGGTCCTAATATTTCAATTGTGACGGCCTGTACTACCGGTGCCCATAATATCGGCTTTGGAGCCCGGATGATTCAGTATGGTGATGCGGATGTCATGGTTGTCGGTGGGGCAGAAATGGCTTCAAGTGTCCTATGCGTGGGTGGTTTTAGTGCTGCCCGAGCCTTATCAACACGAAATGATGAACCGACCAAAGCTTCCAGACCTTGGGATAAAGACAGAGATGGTTTTGTTTTGGGTGAGGGTGCTGGTGTCATGATTTTGGAAGAATATGATCATGCTATCAAACGTGGTGCTAAAATTTATGCTGAGCTTGCGGGTTTTGGTATGAGCGCGGATGCCTATCATATCACTTCTCCTGATCCTGATGGCAAAGGATTCAATGCTTGCATGGAAAATGCTTTAGCGGATGCTGCTTTGAAGCCAGAGGACATTCAATATGTGAATGCCCATGGAACTTCAACTCCCACCGGTGATATCATCGAAGCCAAAGCGGTGGAATCCACCTTCGGAGTTGTCAAAGACAGTATTGCTGTGAGCTCCACAAAATCCATGACTGGACATATGTTAGGTGCAACCGGTGCTGTTGAGGCTATCTTTGCTGTACTTTCGATTCGCGATCAAATCGTTCCACCCACTATCAATTTAGATAATCCTGATGAGGGTTGTAATTTAAATTTTGTTCCGCATAAAGCACAAACAATGAAAATTAATGCATCGCTGTCTAACTCTTTTGGATTCGGCGGAACTAATGGTTCTTTGATTTTCAAAAAAGCGAATTAATGTTTAGACTTACTCGTAAACGTGTTTATTTAATAGCTTCTGTAATCATGTTTACACTTTATGCCATTATTGAATGGCATGATTTTTCTAGAAAATCTATTTTAAAATATCCTTCTATTTTTGAAGTCTATAAAGGCGATAATATTCACACGGTTTCTCGACGATTGGCTCAATTTGGTATCGCTGTTAAACCGAATATTTTTGAACTTATAGCCCGATCACGGGGTATTAAAAATATTTATGCGGGTGAGTATGAGATTACAACCAACACAACCAGCTTAGATTTACTCAATAAATTTCACAAAGGTCAGGTATATTTACGGAAGTTTACGATTGTGGAAGGATGGAATTTTCCTTTTTTAATGATTGAGATTTCACAATGTCTCTATTTGAAAAATGATCTCAGTGGTCTTAGTCATGAACAATTACTTCAAAAACTAGGGATAACTCAACCACACCTTGAAGGCCTGTTTTTTCCTGAAACTTATTCATTTGCTAAGAATACCTTAGCTTCAACAATATTGAGAGAGGCTCATCTTAAACTGATAAAAAAATTAGATAAAGAGTGGAATAATCGAGATAGTGACTTGCCCTATAAAGATGCTTATCAAGCACTCATTGCCGCCTCACTGATTGAAAAAGAAACCGCACTGGAAAATGAACGTGAATTAATTTCTGCAGTTATTGCCGGTCGATTAAAAAAAAATATGTATTTACAAATAGATCCTACCGTAATTTATGGTTTGGGTGAAAAATATAAAGGGACACTGAGTCGAGCAGATTTACAAATTGATTCTGAATATAATACCTATAAACGAAAGGGATTACCGCCCACACCGATAGGTTTTCCTAGACTTTCATCCATTCATGCTGCTTTACATCCTGCAAAAACAGATGCATTGTACTTTGTAGCGTCGGGGAATGGTGGACATATTTTTTCTAGCAATCTTAAAGATCACCTGACTTCTGTTGAAAAATTTAGGAAATTGAAATCTGAGGTGAAATCATGATGCTATATCCAGGAAAGTTTATCAGTATTGAAGGTATTGAGGGAACTGGAAAAAGTACAGTGATCAAAGCGATCCGATCATTTCTTGAAAGATCAGATATTGATCATTTAATTACGCGTGAGCCGGGAGGTACACCTATTGCTGAGGCAATCCGCAGCGTATTACTCTCACATTATCAAGAAAAAATGTGTCCTGAAACTGAATTGCTCTTGTATTTTGCACAGCGTGCACAACATTTGACACAACATGTGATCCCTGCCTTAGAAGCTGGAAAAATTGTGATCAGTGATCGGTATGTGGATGCCAGCTATGCTTATCAGGGTGGTGGACGAGGAATTGCGGTTGAAAAGATTGATGCCTTAGTCTCTGTTTTACCGGGTAATCTTAAACCAATGATGACTTTATTATTTGATGCGCCGGTGGATGTTGGCATGCAACGAATGAGTCGGCGGGGTGAGAAAGATCGTATTGAAGTAGAAAAGATTGAATTTTTTGAGCGCGTACGACAAACTTATTTAGAACGTGCAAAAAAATACCCTGATCAATTTCGCATTATTGATGCCAGGGAAAGTATTAAAACGGTTGCTGATAAAGCAATTTCATACTTACAAGACATTCTATGACACAAGAGTTAAGCTGGTTTAATGACACTTTATCTGAGCTTTGCCAAAGAGCGGCTAAAGCTAGCCTGCCTCCTGCATTATTAATTGCAGGCCCGAAAGGCATCGGTAAATTAGTCTTTGCTCGTTTATTTGCAAATAAGCTTTTAGGATTAAAAGATTCATTTCATCCTGACTATCTAGAATTAAGCCCTGAAGAAGATAAGAAAAATATCACTGTGGATCAAGTGCGTTCTCTGATCCACCATTTATCACAGACTGCTCATGGAGGTGGCTATAAGATAGTGGTTATTTATCCTGCGGAATCAATGAATATTGCTGCCTCTAATGCATTACTCAAAACACTTGAAGAACCTCAGGGTAAAACTCTAATAATACTCTGCTCACATCAACCCTCTCGATTAGTGCCGACCATTATTAGTCGATGTCAACGAGTAAAATTACAAATGCCTACTCGTGCAGAAGCAGAAGATTTTTTGAATATGCACTGTGAAGATGGTGAAATGATTAAAAAGACGCTCGATATTACCGGGAATCGTCCATTATCTGCCTTAGAGATTATTCAAAATGATACTATTAAATTTTATGAGGATTGTTTTGATCATTTGACGGAGGTTGTAGAGCATAAAAAAAATCCGATTGCGTTGGCTGAAATTTGGGCTAAGAGTGATGTTGAGGAATATGTTAATTTGATGCAGGTATATCTGATGAAGATGATAGCATCGCCTTATAATGAAAAGGCTATTAACTCCCCCCCCCAGTCCCTTCGGGACAGCTCCCCCCGGAAGGGGGAGCAGAATATTCCTCCCCCCTTCGGGGGGAGGTGCCCCGAAGGGGCGGAGGGGGGAATGAGTAGAATATTCCTCCTCCTCGACAAAATCACAGAAGCAAAACGTTCTCTACAATCCCAATCAAACCCTAACAAGCAACTCTTGCTCGAAAACCTACTGATGGAGTTCACATGGAACTAGTTGATTCACATTGCCACTTAGACATGCTCCCAGAACCCCATCATAAGCATTTAGATGAACTGATGGAAAATGCTAAAAATGCAGGCGTCAAATACTTTCTCTGTGTCAGCGTAAATTTAAGCGATTTATCAGAGGTCTTGGCACCAGCAAATCATTATAACAATGTATATGCCACTGTCGGCGTACATCCCAATGAAGAAGTACCCGAAGAACCCACAGTCGATAAGCTCATTGAATTAGCCAATCACCCCAAAGTAGTAGCCATCGGTGAAACTGGTCTAGATTATTATCGATCTAGTGGTGAGCTAGACTGGCAACGAGATCGATTTCGAGTGCATATTCGTGCTGCTAAACAACTTAAAATTCCTTTAGTCATACATTCTCGTCAAGCACCTGATGATACCATCCAAATTCTCAAGGAAGAAAATGCCAAAGAGGTGAGTGGGGTGATGCATTGTTTTACTGAAGATTGGAAAATGGCCGAACAGGCTTTGGATTTAGGATTTTATATTTCCTTTTCTGGAATCGTTAGTTTTAAAAATGCTCCCAGCGTGCAAGACGTCGCTAAAAAAATGCCGATGGAGAGAATGTTGATTGAAACGGATTCCCCTTATCTCGCACCTGAACCTTTTCGTGGGCAAAAAAATCAGCCGGCTTATGTGCGGCAGGTGGCTGAGGCTGTTGCTAGATTGCGTGGGATTAGGGTGGAAGAGGTGGCAGAATATACTACTAATAATTTTTTTGAGTTGTTTTGGAAGGCAAGGAGGGAGGGAGTATGAAAATGCTATCAACACCCCCCCTCCGCCCCTTCGGGGCACCTCCCCCCAGAAGGGGGAGGAAAATTTTGCTCCCCCTTTCGAGGGGAGCTGTCCCGAAGGGACTGAGGGGGGGATTTATTAGATTTTTCCTTGAAAAAAACAAAACAGAGAATTAGATATGCAAACCCGCTTTAATATAAAATCTTACAGCAACGAAATCATACTACTATTTTTCATATTCCTAACTTTCTTTTTCGGCCTAGGCCACTACGCCATTGCCAACATCAACGAGGGCCTTTATGCAGAAATTCCTCGTGAAATGATCATTAATAAAAACTTTATTATACCGACGCTTAATTTTGTTCCTTATCTTGAAAAGCCGCCTTTACTGTATTGGCTTATAGCTTGTGTCTATAAAATCTTTGGAATTTCTGAATTTTCAGCTCGACTGATTCCAGCCGTATCAGCAGCATCCATTTCCATCATGAGCTATTATTTTTGTAAACGCGTTATTAATGACCGTGCAGGATTCATCGCAGGAATAATACTTGCCTCCAATGTGCTTTTCTTTCTGATGGGACGTATTATTCTATTTGACATGCTCCTCACAGCGCTATTTACAGCGGCCATTTATGGTTTTTATTTGTGGTACACTTCAGATGAAAAAATTTATTTACGCGCCTCATACATTTTTCTAGCACTGGCAGTATTGACCAAAGGTTTTCTTGTTTTGTTTTTTGCCCCTGTAATTACACTTATATTTATGTCGATCAATAAAACACCCCTTAAAAAACAACTTAAACTCTTCGACCCACTTGGCTTATTATTGTTTTTTCTGATAGCCTCTCCTTGGCATATTCTTGCTTCTTTTAAAAACCCTGATTTTGCCTGGCAATATTTCATTAATGAGCACGTGTTGCGGTTTTTAGATAAACGCATACCGAACGACTATCATCATGGACCTTTTTATTTTTACTTACCCAGAATGTTGGTCTATCTCATTCCGTGGACCTTTTTCACACCCTTATTATTTAAGCCGTCTTCTGATAAAGCATTGAGTCGTTTATGTTGGACCTGGTTTTTAGTCGTCCTTATCTTCTTTTCAATTTCAAAAGCCAAAGGCGATTATTACATGATTATGGGTATGCCACCGATTATTATATTAATAGCAGATCAAATTTCCGCTACCGCATTTTATAAAAAGATCTATGATAAAAAATTAGTTCATGTGCTTTTATATTCCCTCGTGATTGTTCCATTAGTCTTACTCTACCTCGTCGATAAAAAAAGTCTTGAACTCAAACAATCCGAAAAAATGAATGCACAATTAATCTTACCTTCTGAGTCCAACATTTACATTTATAAGCACTATGAAGATTTATCCAGTTTTGTGTTTTACCTACAGCGACGAGTAGGCATTATCGATACCCAAAGTCGTGATCTTTATTTTGGTAGCACGACAACCCATGCAGAAGGATGGTTTGTTGATTTGAATGCCGTGAAAAAAGTATTGGCATCTCAGCCGGTGTTTATACTCTCAAAAAAGGGTGATCTTGCTGATCTAAAACAAGAATTAGGAGAGTACACCATTAATATTCTTTCAAATAATGACAATGATTATTTGTTGAATGTTAAATAGGCAAATGATATTGGATTCAAGCGATGAGCTCGCTTAAATTACCAATTAGCACCTAAATCCACTGTGGGAGGTGGTATATAATCACCGTGCGGAGGTGGTGGTAAATCTTCGAATCCTTCTCCATGTGATGCTCTTCTACGACTTGCTCTCACTAGCATAACAGGAATTAATACCGGTGATGCTGTAATAAGTGCTGCAGCAATCAGTGCATAGGTTAGCAGCATTTTTGAAAAATCGATGGCTAATACAATCAGATCCAATGGCGCACGAACGATCCAGAGTAAGGCGTACAAGACTACGAGACCAGCCACAGGTTCATCTTTTTCAGCTTTTTCGCTTTTATTGTCTATTTCATCATATAGAAAACTACCAAGTGCGTTTACAATAGCTGCTAAGGGAGCTAAAGGGTTGGTAAAATAGGTGCCAAGACCAAAATGTTGATATTCGTCATGAGCTTTATTGGGGAATAACACTAAGTCAATATTTGGCATAAACGCTTTTGCAACTCTATGTCCACTTTCTTCAGTAAAATTATGGAAACCACCCCAATACGTGACTGGTCTTGAGTATTTCAATCGATCCAAAAATTTATCGCTATAACATAAGTGTTCTTGTTTGAAATCAAAAATACTTGGCATCTTGAGCTCCTGGCTTATTTATGTGATTTGTATAATAACATCGTAAATTGAGGAATGCTACCAAGCCTGAATAGCCTGACCTTTGAACAGTTCTTTGGCTTTGCTTTGCACAGCCTCAGAATGCAAAGCTTGCATCAATTTTTGAAACTCAGGCCGATCTTTGGAGTGGGTGTTGACGACAACCACATTGGCATACAAGGAACTGGCGTCTTCAGCGAAAATTGCATCTCGGTTAGGCATTAAATTAGCTTGCATGGCAAAATTTGTATTGATGGCAGCGAGGGCAACATCGGGAAGGACTCGAGGTAATTGCGCCGCATCAATTTCTTTGAACTTTAGATGTTTTGGATTTTCGCTGATCGACAAAAGAGTGGAATCAATATTTCCGCCATCTTTTAATTTGATGAGGCCAGCTTTTTGAAGCAGTAATAAAGATCGTGCCTCATTGCTTGGGTCATTAGGAATGGCGATGAGTGCATGATCCGGAATCTCTTTGATAGTTTTGTATTTGGCCGAATAAAGCCCCATCGGATAAATAAAGGTTTTTCCGATAACACTAAAAACATAACCTTTGGCGGCAACCGCTTTATCCAAATAAGGTTGATGCTGGTACATATTGGCATCAATACTACCATCATCCAATGCTTGATTTGGCAAGACATAATCCGTGAAAGGAACGATCTCGATGCTTAAGCCCTCATTTTTTGAAGCAAATTCTTTGGCAACTTCCATGAGAGTGGTTTCAGGTCCTGCGATGGTACCGACTTTAATATGATTGGGTGATTCCGTATTTTGGTGACAACCCAACAAACTCAGCAGACTAAGGCTGAAAATTGTGCTGATAATTCGGCTCATAAATTTGACACCAATTTCCTATCCATCGCTTGCAAGCCATGATTTGGCTTGAGGTGATAAATTTTCGCGGGATTTTGAAAGGGTTTTCGCGTCAGTAAAGAGGCAACAGTAATTAAGGTAAAAGCAAAAACGAGATTAAATGAAAACTCGGTGAAGCCAAAAAGCACTGACCAAACCATCGAGATAATGGCATTACTGTAGGATAGCAAACTCAGAGATTGGTAATTACCATTTTTAATTCCATAATCCCAGAAAAAGTAAGCAAGACCTTGGGTCGTTAATCCCATGTAGATGATGGTTAAGAATTGATTCATAGTAGGCATGACGGTAGTTTCAAATTGAAAGTGACAAATTAATGAACCGACCATACCGATGCCACAGAAAAAACCGATCAGGTCTGTGGGGCTTTCTTTATAGAAGCGCGACCCTATCACGTAGAAGCAACATACCAGCGCATCACCAATTGCCAACAAATATCCAAACAAATATTTACTATTTAAGAGGGTGAGGCCCTGAGTGCAGATGACCATCAGCCCAATACTCGCAAGACACAAGATTCCGGAGATAATGTGCATCTTACGCATTTTTTCTTTCAAAATGATACGGGAAAAAATCACTAAAAATAATGGCCAGGTATAATACAAAATGTCGACGTGAGAAATAGGCGCATGTTTTATGGCAGCAATATAAAGAGATTCACTGCCGAATACACCCAAGCCACCGATCACCCAGAGCCATGGACTTTGTTTTAAGATACCCCAGTTGCCTGTCGCAGCAGTTTTCACAGTGCTTAAAGAAAAGCTGATGAAAAATGCGATGGACAAAATTTCGAAGGTGGGAATTCCGATCACGAAGGTGCTAAGGATACCTGAGGTGGACCAGAGAAGTAGCCCCATGTAACCTATCAACGTTGGATTCATGAAATTGTTTTTCATAAGCATCCCTACAATTAATCCACGTTACCAAACATAATGTTATTATACATCATGTCGCCACATTTTGTGGTGAGGCCACCAATAACTCACCTTACTCGTCTTCGTCGTCTTGTGAGTTATCGTCTTCATCATTCAATGTCAGCTCGTCTGCTGATGCTGTCGCGTCATTGCTCTTAGCATCAACAGCGGAGAGTGCAAAGCCACTCAAAGCGTTGAACATCAAAAGACTTGAAAAACCAAGTAAAATCACGAGCTTTTTCATAATCATGCACCTTATGTTAGTTAAATCGAGCGTAGTATACTACTAATAAAAACAATTACTAGTAATAGCGAAAAAATATTTGAAAAAAGTTTCTCAGGGCGAAATTCAGTGAGAAATTTTTGCGGCGATCCAGTCACCGGTCCACTGAATAAAATGCACGATTAACACTAGAATTATAGTGGTATAAATCATCACAAGGGTGTCGAAGCGTTGGTAGCCATAATTAATCGCGACCGATCCCAAACCACCTCCACCGACCGCACCCGCCATCGCCGCGTAACCCACACAGCCGATCAGCATAAGTGTAATTCCGTGAATAATTCCGGGTAGCGCTTCAGGCAACATGATCTTCACAAAAATCTGCAGAGCATTTGCGCCCATGGACAGACCGGCTTCGATGAGTCCAGGATTTATTTTCAGTAAAGCACTTTCCACAACACGCGCCACAAAAGGAATTGCACCAATGATCAGCGGAATTAAGGCAGCGTTGGTGCCGATGCTAGATCCGACGATCAGACGCGTCAGAGGGATCAGAAAAATCAACAAAATAATGAAGGGCACAGAGCGAGTGACATCCACCAGGACTGTCAAGGGCTTGTTTACCCAAACACAGGAAATTAAGGCGTTTTTGCGTGTACCATACAAAATCACGCCCAGAGGAAGACCGATCAGCACGGCAATTAGCCCTGAGAAAAAAACCATGTACAAGGTTTCTAGGGTGGCCTGAGAAAGTAATTTAATTAACGGATCTGACATAAGCAATCGTCTCCACGTACACACCTTTTGAGAGCAGAAAATTTCTCCCCTCAGTTATTTGCCGCTCATCCCCCTCAGCTTCTACAATCATCGTCCCCATCATCTGATCTCGAAGCGGTTCGATGTTCGCCTGCAAAATATTCAGCTTGAGACGAACTTCCTGAATTAAATGTGCGATCAGAGGTTCTTCTGCAGCTCGCCCCAAAAATGAAAGACGCCACAGTGGAAAACCTTCTTCGCTGAGTCTTAGGCGAATAGTTTCAGGCAAGTGTTCCTGAGTGTGCCGCTTGATAAATTGCTTCGCCAACGCTGTCTTAGGATTCGCAAAAAATTCCACCACATTCGCTTCTTCCACAATTTTGCCCTGTTCCATAATCGCAATTCGGTCGCAAATTTCTTTGGCCACATCCATTTCGTGGGTGATCAGTAGAATGGTCACACCCAGTTCTTTGTTGATTTGTCGAAGCAGCTGCAAAATTGCATGAGTATTCTGTGGATCCAGCGCAGAGGTCGCCTCATCACTGAGCAAAATTTTAGGCTCATTCGCCAAAGCTCTGGCAATCGCCACCCGTTGCTTTTGTCCGCCACTCAGTTGGCTGATGTAATTATTTTTTTTATCGCTTAGCTGTGTGAGTTCTAAAAGGGACATCACCTTGTCATGGATGGTCGACTTCGCCTGACCCATGATTTTAAGGGGGAGGGCGATGTTGTTATAGACATCACAGGAGCTCAACAAATTAAATCCCTGAAAAATCATCCCAACATTTTTTCTGAAGACTCTTAAATCTGAAGCTGATAAGGTACTGAGATCCGTGCCATCAACAATAATCTTCCCTTGAGTCGGCTGTTCTAAATAATTAACACAACGGAGAAGGGTACTTTTACCTGCACCACTGGGACCAATAACACCAAAAATCTCCCCAGGATTGATGTGCAGATTTACCTTATCCACTGCAAAAATTTCTTGCAGTCCATGTTTATATCGATGGGTAATATCTTGAAATGTAATCATGGTCAGAATTTTACCTGACTGTGGCACAAAGATATAGCACTAGGACACATCCTAAACCCTAAGTTATCTTCCTTTTTTAAATATACCACCCAAGAAATTTTTAGCTTTAGCTTTAGCGCTTTCTACCTCTGCCTTCACAGCAGGTTGAGTATCACGCATCAACCTTTCTGCAACCACCTTACCTTTCTGTTCACCTTTTCCAACAGCACGTTCTGCAGGAGCTTGTTGTTGTCTTCGCCTTTCAAGTTCAACATCAATTTGTGCTATTGTCTGTTTATGCTTCTCTTCTTGACCAAGTTTAGTTTTTATATCAGCAAGTTCAGTTGTTGATATTGTAGGTGATTCCAAAGCACGTGCTAGCGGTTTTTTATAACTACTCAGTTCTTCATATAGTTTTTTTATTTCATTAGTCTTATTTTTTACTAGAGCATATTTCTCTTGATATAAGGGATCTTCATTTTTCATCACCCTGATTTCTGCCTCTAGTTGACGTAATTCATTTGTGGCTTGAGAGATTTTTTGAGTTGTTTCAAATATAGCTTCGCTACTATTCTTTATTAATACAAATGGATCTGGTGCTTCAAAAATCTGTTCTTGTGCAATTATTTCAAGTTGTTGTTTTTGTGCTTCCCACTCGAATACTTCAACTTCCTTTTTTCTATGGGCCATGAAATCACTTTTATCTATCATTTTAAGTTCTCGTTGTGCTTTATAAAGTGCATTACCATAATCTGTAATCATCTTATAAAATCCAAGTCGAGCTGCTTCGGGATTTTTTGCAGTAAAATACAACCGATTACTTTCTTGAGCTCGTCTAACAGCTCCCTCTTTTCTCTGTTCACGTTCTCTAAATTGTTGCACTCTATCTTTCTGATCTTCTACTGCTTGCATCGCTGCGTTGCATGCCTCATACTGCTTTCCGATGATATTGCCAATCTCTTGTTGCTCTTCTTCACTCGTTGTTTCCCCCACGCATATGGTTTTTGGAGGCACAAATGCAGATAAGCCATATCCAAGTAAATCTTCACATCTTCTTTCTATCATTCTTGATACTTTATTATCAACTATAGCAGTTACTTCATCTCGATATGCACTACGTAATTCATCCGTAGCAAAATTGATAACAATGACTATCGGGTTGTTGACATTATTTGTATTTCTTGAAGCAGTAGCAGCTCGCGCACATGGTCCTTCCAAGTAGCTAGCAATATTTTTAATATCTGCTTCTTTTCCTACATCTATACATATTGCAACGATTTCAGATTCTTCTCTTACTCTAGGATTGCCCGTAACAATACGACTCTGTTGTTCTAAAAGGATGTCTAGTGTTATGGGGTTTGCACCCAGCATTACATTTGTTTCTAAAGTACTATGATCATCTACACCTTCTCTATGTGCACTATCATTAGCTATCTTTAAAAATATATTCCGAGCTTGAGTATTTTCATTGGTTCCATCATATAAATATACTCTTTTTTTCATAAATTCCTCCACATTTTTTCTTTCTTTTATTATAGCAGTTTTTTTATCCCAAACTCTTGACATGTTCTCTTTATGTTCTCTATAATAGGAATCATACGTAATGTGAAGGAGGACAGATCATGTTGACACGTAGTCAAGCAAAGACATTAGCGTTTATTAGCGCCTTTATTGAGGAAAAAGGGCACTCACCCACGGTGGCAGAGATTGCTGAGGGTATAGGGATAGAATCTCGTGGGACGACCCATCGTTATATTCAGGCCTTAATTGATGCGGGGTATATTCGTATAACCCCTAATCGTCATCGTAATATTGAATTAGTAGAGCAAGCCATTAATGATGGAGAACTGCCTCTATTAGGTCGTATCGCCGCAGGCCAACCTATTGAAGCCATTCCTGATCGTCGAGCGGTTAATCTCAGTAGCATTTTCTTGAAAGAAAATCGTTATGCGCTTGAGGTGAAAGGGGATTCCATGATTGAAGAGGGAATTCTGGATGGTGATATTGTGGTTTGTGAATATAAGCAAAATGCCAATAATGGAGAAATTGTGGTTGCACTGATTGATGATCACGAGGCAACGCTCAAACGATTTAAACGAAATCAAGATAATAGTATTACCTTGATACCCGCTAACCCCGAATTATCGCCCATGACTTATGATGCACAACGCGTCAAAGTCCAAGGCGTGTATGTCGGATTATTACGATTTTTAGCACCATGAAACCTGCACAAACCCATTGGCAGCGTGCTATCGCTTTGATCGATATGAACGCTTTTTTCGCCTCCGTGGAACAACTGGATTTTCCGGAGTTGCGAGGACAACCTGTAGGAATTACCAATGGGAAGCAAGGTACGTGCATTATCACATGTTCTTATGAAGCCAGAGCACATGGGATAAAAACCGGAATGCGTCTCCGTGAAGCAAAGAGTCTGTGCCCGCATATCATCCAATGCCCAGCTCGCCCAAGCCGCTATGCGGAACTGTCTACTCGCATCATGGAGACGCTTTATGATATTACGCCTGATCTGGAAATATTTTCCGTCGATGAAGCATTTTTAGATCTAACGCATTGTCAAAAATTGTATGGCTCAGCGATAAAAGTTGCACAGATGGCTAAAGAAAAAATATTTGAAGTGACAGGACTACCGTGTTCTGTCGGATTAAGTGGCGATAAGACCACCTCTAAATTTGCAGCAAAATTGAAAAAACCCAATGGTTTTGAAGTGATTTTACCTTGGGAAGCCAAAGAGCGATTAAAAAATGTTCCTGTCACTGAACTGTGTGGAATTGCCAAAGGAATAGGGCGTTTTTTAGGGCAATACGGTGTTTATACTTGTGGTGATATGGAAAAATTACCCATCAGTATTTTGTCCCGACGCTTTGGAAATATTGGACGACGAATTTGGTACATGTGCCAAGGTGAAGATCCTGAACCGATTATCACCCATATTCCTGATCCGAAATCCATGGGTCATGGAAAGGTAATTCCACCGAATACCATGGATAAAAATATTTTACTGACTTATTTTTTGCACATGAGCGAAAAAGTGGCGCGCCGTTTACGACGACACGAGATGCAAGCCCAACATTTTTTCATCGGTCTACGTGCCGAAGATTATGGTTGGATAGGCTGCAAAGAACGTCTTGCCTCGCCGACGGATGATGGCCAAATCATTTATCGCTTATGCCGGCAAATGCTGAATCTATGCTGGAGCGGAGAACCTGGATTTCAAGTCCAAGTCACCGCACTTGATCCTAAGCCCTACGCACAACAATTGGACATGTTTACTATCGAAAATAAAACACGCGCCAAAATTAATACGAGTATGGATGAGGTCAATGAGAAGTATGGTGAATTTGTGGTACACCCCGCACGTCTCCTGAAACGCTCCACAATGCCCAACGTCATTGCTCCAGCATGGAAACCTTTTGGACATCGAGAAACTATTGCTGCTTGATTTTTCCTCTGTCAAAAACTAAAACAAATCGCTATCATACAAAATATGTTAAAAACCTTAGGCCATAAAATTCCAAAAATCGTATTAGCCTCGCAATCCCCGCGGCGCAAAGAATTACTCGCACAACTCGATGTGGAATTCCAAATTATTCACACAGATGTGGATGAATCTGTTCATCCAAACGAAAATCCTACTGACTATGTCCTCAGAGTTGCGAAAGAAAAAGCAGAAGCCGGCTTGAAAAAATTTCCCAGTGAAAAAATTCTTGGCGCAGACACCATCGTTGTTTTAAATGGGGAAATATTTTTAAAGCC
The DNA here is from genome assembly GCA_964651735.1 of uncultured Gammaproteobacteria bacterium. GTDB lineage: Bacteria > Pseudomonadota > Gammaproteobacteria > CAZYYU01 > CAZYYU01 > CAZYYU01. The sequence continues at coordinate 23,903 of CAZYYU010000009.1, forward strand.
AGTGGATAAAACCGATCACATTAGAATGCTGCGAAAATTATCAGGCCAAACGCATCACGTGCTGACAGCAGTTGCCTTAGCCAGTGCTGAAGGTATAAAAAATATCATGACCGATACTGCAGTCACTTTTCGTGAACTGAGTGAATTTGAAATTAATCATTATTGGGATACCGGTGAACCCTGTGATAAATCGGGTGGCTATGCCTCACAAGGAATTGCATCGACTTTTATAAAAAGAATCGAAGGAAGTTGGTCTGGTGTGGTGGGATTACCTTTGTTTGAGACTTTTGAGTTGCTTCGTGATTTAGCTTTTGAATAATCTGACATAAGTGTTGTCATCCCGGCGGAGGCCGGGATCCAAACTTATTAGATTGGCTAATATCCTTTGAAATCCTGATTATAATAATAAGACTGGATCTCGGCCTCCGCCGGGATGACAACTTAGTGATGCTTTGTCCAATTAATCAATCCACCTTTCATCAACACCTCAACCTGTCTAGGTGAAAGCGAATGTTGCAACTGAAAGCTATGCGTTTTGCCTTTGACTTCAGCTTTTAACTGAGTTCCATCGTGCAATGCTTTGTGAATATTTGAAATCTCAATCACATCACCTTGATTAATTTGCAAATAATCCGCAGGGTTAACAAAGGTTAAGGGTAAAATTCCAAAATTGACTAAGTTAGATAAATGAATTCGCGCAAAACTTTTTACAATTACCAAGTGCAAACCTAAAAATTTTGGGGCTAAAGCGGCATGTTCACGACTAGATCCTTGACCATAATTTTCACCACCAATAATTGCATGTCCACCTGCCTCACGAATTTTGGTTGCGCGAGTAGGGTAGGTTTCATCAATAATGTCGTAAACAAAATTACTAATTTCAGGAATATTACTTCGATAAGGTAATACTCGTGCACCTGCTGGCATAATTTCGTCGGTTGTAATATTGTCCCCAACTTTCAAAAGAATGGGTAAGGTTAAAGTATCTGCAAGAGGAGCTATCTCCGGCAGAGATGCAATGTTGGGTCCTTTGACCAACGCAATTTTGCGAGCAATCTTCGCATCGAGAGGACCTTGCAGCATATTTTGATTCGTAATTCGCTTTTTAGGCAAAGTGACTTTAGGATAAGGAACATTTAAATCTCGTGGATCAGTTATTTTTCCAGTCAATGCAGATGCAGTTGCCACTTCAGGAGAACATAAAAACACACTGTCTTCTTGAGTGCCTGAACGTCCTGGGAAATTTCGAGGTGTGGTTCTTAAACTATTTCTACCGGTAGCGGGTGCTTGTCCCATACCAATACAACCATTACAACCCGCTTGGTGAATTCTCGCGCCCGAATGTATAAAATGATTTAACAAACCTTCTTGTGATAATTCTTCCAAATGATTTCGTGAGGCAGGATTGATATCATAAGAAACTGCAGGATGAATCGTTTTTCCTTTGACCATCAAAGCAGAAATTGCAAAATCCCGATAACCAGGATTTGCGGAAGAACCAATATAGGCTTGATAAATAGGCTCTCCAGAAATTTCCCGAACCTTTACCACTTTATCGGGACTGGAAGGTTTTGCAATCAGCGGTTCTAAGGTTGATAAATCAATTTCATCTTCTAAATCATAAGTTGCATCTTTATCAGCCACTAATTCCACATAATCTTTTTCACGTCCTTGTCCAATCAAAAATTCTTTGACCGCTTTGTCAGCAGGGAACAGTGTTCCGGTTGCACCTAATTCTGCACCCATATTAGCAATCACGTGACGATCCATTGCCGTTAATTGATCTAAACCTGGACCGTAATATTCAATTACTGAACCGACTCCACCTTTCACACTATGACGTCGCAGTAATTCTAAAATAATATCTTTGGCGCTGACCCAATCATTTAATTTACCCACTAATTTAACACCAAACACTTTTGGCATTTTCACATAAAAAGGATGACCAGCCATTGCCATTGCTACTTCTAAACCACCAGCCCCCATCGCTAACATACCCATAGAACCTGCCGCACAAGTATGACTGTCAGAACCCAGCAAGGTTTTACCGGGAATTCCAAAGCTTTGCATATGAACGGGATGACTCACTCCATTACCCGGACGACTGTACCAAATACCAAAACGTTGGCAGGCACTTTGTAAAAACAAATGGTCATCACCATTTTTATAATCTTCTTGAATTAAGTTATGGTCTACATATTGTGCCGATAATTCCGTTTTCACTTGATCAATACCCATCGCTTCAAGTTCTAACATCACGAGGGTTCCCGTCGCGTCTTGGGTGAGGGTTTGGTCGATTTTTAATCCGATTTCTTTTCCGGGGATCATTTCTCCTTCGAGGAGGTGAGCAGCGATAATTTTTTGTGTGACGTTCATTGGCATGTGAATTACTCCAAGGTTGTGCTAAATATCTTATACATTATACATGATTATGGATTTGTTGTGAAAGTTGAACAACCTTCCTCCCACCTCAGGGGGGAGTTGATAGCCACTTCCTTTTAATCCCCCCCTCTGTCCCTTCGGGACAGCTCCCCCCGAAGGGGGGAGCAATATTTACATTGTCATTTGCAAAGGATTCACAGCTTTATCAAATGCTTCTGCACTCAAATACCCCAAAGCAACAGCAGCCTCTTTAAGGGTCGAGCCTTCCTTATGCGCTTTTTTAGCAATTTCAGCCGCCTTATCATAACCAATAATAGGATTCAAAGCCGTTACTAGCATCAGAGATTGTTCAACATATTTAGCGATTCTGTCGCGATCTGCTTCAACTCCCTCAATAGCAAACTCTCTAAAACTGCGACATGAATCTGTTAATAATCTAACAGAGTTCAGTAAATTAAAAATCATGACAGGCTTGTACACATTTAGTTCAAAATTACCCTGAGACCCTGCAAATCCAATAGCCGCATCATTTCCCAAGACTTGAGCACAAACCATGGTCAATGCTTCACATTGAGTGGGATTGACTTTGCCAGGCATTATCGAAGAGCCGGGTTCATTTTCAGGTAACACTAATTCACCCAAACCACATCGAGGACCTGAAGCCAACCATCGAATATCGTTTGCGATTTTCATCAGAGCTACTGCTAAAGTTTTCAGAGCACCACTCATCATTACCATCGCATCATGAGAAGCCAGAGCAGCAAATTTATTGGGCGCAGAATAAAAATCAATTTTAGTCATCGCTGCTATTTCTTTGGCGGTTTTTTCACCGAATTGTGGGTGAGCATTTAATCCTGTGCCTACTGCAGTTCCACCGATCGCCAAAGCTTTTAGCGATTTTAAAACATATTCAATGTGTGAAATTGCTTCGCTGATTTGTGCAACATATCCCGAAAATTCTTGACCTAAGGTTAAAGGCACAGCATCTTGCAGATGAGTACGACCAATTTTCACAATATCCGAAAACTCTTTTTGCTTTTTAAGAAAAACATCTTTCAATAATTTCAATTCAGGTAATAATTTATTCACGATTTGTTCAACAGCAGCAATATGCATCGCAGTAGGAAAAGTATCATTGGAGGATTGAGACATATTCACATCATCATTAGGATGAATAGGATTTTTAGATCCCATTTTTCCACCTGCAATTTCTATGGCACGATTGGAAATCACTTCATTAGCATTCATGTTAGTTTGAGTGCCACTGCCAGTTTGCCAAATTCGAAGCGGAAAATGAGCATCTAATTTTCCTGAGATCACTTCATCGGCCGCTTGCTCTATTAATTTCAATTTCTCAGTTTTTAATTTACCTAAGGAGGCATTAGCAATCGCAGCCGCTTTTTTCAAAATACCAAAGGCTCTAATGAGTTCTCGGGGCATCGTATCAAAACCAATGTCAAAATGGTGCAATGATCGTTCCGTTTGAGCGCCCCAATACTTATCCGATTGCACTTCAATCTCACCCATGCTGTCTTTTTCGATTCTTACTGTCATGCTAAATTCCTCATAATTTTCACTGGTGCCCCGGGCAGGATTCGAACCTGCCACCTATCCCTTAGGAGGGGATCGCGCTATCCAACTGTGCCACCGGGGCGAACAGCAGTTAGTGTAACGGGGAGGTTATTGAGGGTCAAATATATGCTTAACATTCAAAAGAATTAAAAACCATGCTTGGTGAGCCACTGACTAAGATTATTGATAAACAAATCACGGCTAGGTTCTAAGGTAGCAGATGTAATATGTCCTGCATTAGGCACACTATATGAGGAGGTGTCGGTACTTCCCGTGAATAATCGTCGTTGCGTTTCAGCAGCAGATTGGTTTGCAACAGTTGCTGGGAAATACTGATCATTATCACCCGTAATCACCGTAACTGGGACTTTCACATTTTGTAGTTTAGCCAGGACATAATTCTCTTCTGCCAGTTGTGCGAAAACGATACCGCAACCAAATAACTGAGCATCATTGACTATTTGAGCCAGTAAATTGGGGTCATCATATACAGCTTCCGCAGCAATAGCAGCATCACCAAAAAATGGAGCATAATGTAAAGGTCCTCCAAAACGGTTATCTGCGGGTAAACCATTATTTTCACAGATAAAGAATGAACCGTCTTCACCAGGTCCAAAACCCAGTGGTTGAATAAGTGGTTGTAAGCGTGCTGGATAATTGAAGAAAGTGGTCCCAGTAATCAGTTCACGAAATCTAGCTCCAAATAAAGGCTCATCTGCGTAATTCATCACTACAAGCGCATCAATATGATGCTGTGGTGATTGAAAGCTTACTGCTGCTATTTCAGCAGTAAATCCTCCAAGAGAGCTACCTGCTAGAGCAACCTGCTTAAAGGATATTCCTTGAGGTATTGGACCTGTATAGTATTTTCCCGAGCGCAATTGATCGACGATTTGTTGGTCTACATCAGCTGAAACACTGGAACAAAAATTTAAGCCATCTGGACGGGTACTGGGTGAAACACCCAACTGATCAACAACGATAGAGGTATGTCCCCGCTCTGCCAATTCTTCGGCCATATTTGCGCCTTGCAATAGAAACTCAGATGCTGCCAATGCCGTACCGTGAAGATACAGCGTAACATTGGGATTGGGTTTTAATAACTGAAAAAGAGGGCCGACAAGGATTCCTTGAATGGTGGCTTGAGCGGGAGTCGGCACACATCCACCAACGCTGGCAGTTCCGGTCGTATTCTCTATGGTCACTTTGAAAGAAACTGGAAGCTCTATAATAAAATTATTTAAGCTATCAGCCCGAGCAGCTGACATCATCAATAGACTCCATAACCCGATCACTAGGGCACTTGCCATTCGTTTGATCTTAGACATGATCATAGCCCCCATCAATATATTATGTTTATCTTACATTTATTATAGTATATTTATCTTATATTATTATTTATAATAGGAGGCAACCCTATAAATGCACTCATTAGAAAGCCGCTTGATATATTAAGGAATCACCCCTAAAATCGTTCTTTGAACATTCATTGGATGGTTTTATCAGATGCATTTAGACGCTATTAAACTTGCTGGCTTTAAGTCCTTTGCTGACCCGACGACGATCAAATTCATGAGTAACCTTACGGCTATCGTGGGGCCTAATGGGTGTGGAAAGTCTAATGTGGTGGATGCGGTGCGTTGGGTGATAGGGGAGAGTTCGGCTAAGAATTTGAGAGCCGAGTCGATGGCGGATGTGATATTTAATGGAACGACCAATCGCAAACCAGTGGCTCAATCTTCCATTGAGCTAAGCTTTGATAATAGTGATGGCACCGTCGGTGGAGAATATGCGGGTTATAACAATATTAGTGTGAGACGAATTCTTCAACGCGATGGGCAATCGGTTTACTTTTTGAATGGAACTCGTTGCCGACGTAAAGATATTTTGGATATCTTTTTAGGAACGGGTTTGGGACCTCGCAGTTATTCCATTATTGAACAGGGCATGATTTCAAAAATCATTGAAGCTAAACCGGAAGATTTGCGGGTTTATTTGGAAGAAGCAGCAGGTATTTCTAAATATAAAGAACGCCGTCGAGAAACGGAAAATCGTATTCGTCATACTCAAGATAATTTAGATCGACTCACAGACCTGCGGGAAGAATTAGGTACACAATTAGCTAAATTAAAACGTCAAGCCAATGCAGCTGAACGTTATAAAGAATACCAAGCTGAATTGCGACAAAGCAAAGCAGAATTGGATACTCTGGAGTGGAAACGACTAAATGACATGATGGTACAAATTGCTGAATCTATCCGAGCAGAAGAGTTGGCACTGGAAGCACTCCTTACCGATATGGGACGTCACGACACCGATATCGAGCAATTACGTATTCAACATACCGATGCCACCGATGAATTTAATACCGTACAGAGTATGTATTACAGTCATCGCACTGAAATTGCTAAATTAGAACAACAAATTTCTCACACTGAAGAACGCATTAAACAAATCAATGATGATTTACGACAAATTAAAGAACAACTCAGTGATATAGAACGCCATCTCTTGGGTGATCAAACTCAACTGGGTGAAATTCAAGGTGAAATCAGTAAATTGGAAGAAATTTCATCCGAATACAAAAGCACGAGTGAACAATCGCAAGAAGAACTATTTCTCGCCGAAGAAAAACTCCAAGAATGGCAAGACAACTGGGATGCTTATCAATCCGAAAATTCACAAGCCCTGCGTCAGGTTGAAGTGGAGCACACCAAACACGAACATTTATTACAAAAATCCGCGCAACTTGATGCACGCAAAGCTCGGCTTCAAGACCAAATTAATGCTTATAATTTTGATGCAGTACAAGAACATATTTCAGCGGAATTATCAGCGGTTAATCAGTTAAAAGAGCAACTCGACCACTCTCATCAGTCTGTGGATAATATCAACGCGAAAATTCAACACCATCGAGAAATTTTATCAAACACCCGTCATCAACTGGATGATTGCACTTCACAAATTCAAAAATTGGGCGGAAAACAAAGCTCATTAGAAGCCTTGCAACAAGCCGCATTGGGTAAAAATGATGATGCTCATGAATCGTGGCTTGAGAAATTTAATCTCTCCACTAATTCTCGTTTGGGTGAATCCATTCATGTGGAAGAGAACTGGGCCTTAGCCGTAGAAACCGTATTAGGAGAATATATCGAAGCTATTTGCGTGAATAATCTGGATGAATTAAAAGATAAATTACACAACATTAGCGATGTTAATCTCTATTTTTACAGTAAAAATGCGCATTCAGAAACTAATACCAATAAAATCGGGGCAACACTGGCCTCTAAAATCACCTCAGATTTACCGATTAAACCCTTGCTTGATGATGTATATTTGGCGGATTCACATGAAAGTGCATTTGCAATGCTCTCTACTTTAAGTGCGCACGAAACGGTCATTACTGCTGATGGCGTTTGGATGAGTCCCTTCTGGATTAAAATTCATGCTAAAAAAGATGAGAAACATGGTGTACTGCAACGACAAGATGAATTAAATCGTCTCAATGCTGAACTTGAACACCTAGTAACAAAACAAAGTGAACTACAAAGCCATTACAATACCGCACGAGAAACTTTACAGGCGCTTGAATCTGAGCGCGATAAACAACAACATGATTATCGAAATCTATCCAATCAATATACACAAGCACAAACAAAATTGACGGCTAAAGAAACCGAATATCAACAACAACATTCACGAGTACAATCCTTACAAGGGGAAATCCACGAAATTCAAATGCAAATCGAACAGGTATTGCAAGATCAAGAGAATGCAAAAAATCGTTTACAAGAAGCCGCCAGCAAAGAAAGCGATTTACTGGAACGTAAAGAAATCTTGATACAAAAACGTGACACCCTCAAACAAGAAGCCGCTCAGATCAAACAAAAAGCAGATACTGATCGACAAAAAGCTGATGAAATGCAGATCCGCTTGGAATCGACTCGTAATCAAATCCGATATTTAATTCAAGGCATAGAGCGCGCAACCACGCAAAAATCTGACTTGATTCAACGCACTCAAAATCAAAGTAAAAATCTTGAACTACTACAAGAACCTCTGCCTGAGCATCGTGAAAATCTACAACGATTATTAACCGATCAAGTAGATATTGATAAAGACATGACTCGGGCTAAACAACAATTGAGTGAAATTGAAGATCAATTGCGTCACAAAGAAAAATCCCGTCATCACATTGAAGAACAAATTCAAGTCTTACGTGGGCAACATGAGAACGCTCGGGTTCAACAAGAAACCTGCCGAGTAAAATGTGAGGCTCTGGAAAATCAACTGCGTGAAGCTGATTTTGACAAAGAAACCCTCATTGCAAATATAGATGAAAGCAAATCTCCTGCAATCTATAAAGAGATCATTAATTCTCTAGAGTCAAAAATTCAACGACTCGGACCCATTAATTTAGCTGCTATCGAAGAACATGATCAAATTTCAGAACGCAAAGATTATTTAGACAAACAAAATGATGACTTAATCGAAGCCCTCGAAACCTTACAAGCCGCCATACGCAAAATTGACAAAGAAACCAAAACAAAATTCAAGGAAACCTTTGATGCCGTAAATGCAACCTTAGCAGACTATTTCCCAAGAATATTTGGTGGTGGAAATGCCTGCTTAGAATTAGTGGGTGAGGATTTATTAGATACCGGTGTGGTTGTCAAAGCTCAACCGCCTGGAAAACGAAACACGACCATTCATTTATTATCCGGTGGTGAAAAAGCATTAACGGCGATCGCTTTAGTATTTTCATTTTTCCAATTAAATCCAGCACCATTTTGTATACTCGATGAGGTTGATGCTCCTCTGGATGACGCAAATGTTATTCGTTTCTGTAATCTGGTGAAAGGAATGTCTGAGAAGGTGCAATTTATTATCATCAGCCATAATAAAATCACCATTGAGATGGCCAAACAATTGGCGGGTGTGACTATGCAAGAACCCGGTGTTTCTCGATTAGTGCAAGTCGATATTGATGAAGCCATTGCCATGGCGACAACGGAGGATTAACCATGCCACTCACCGTTCAAGAAATATCTGGAATTCTTACCATTACCGTTGTAGTGCTTACCGTTCTAGGTGTTTTAAAGAGTCGTAAATCACAAAAAACGGAGACACCCCGATCTGAACCTACCCTAAAAACAGAACCCACCTTTAAGACAGAACCGATCATCGAAGAAATTCCTGTGCCAAAAGAAGAAGTAACAGTTACTGTCATTAATAAAGAAGAAGAAATTCCTGCTCCACCGCAAGTAATATCTGTCACACTTTTAGCGGAAAAAACTCGCCCCTACGGAGGACATGAATTATTACAAGCGCTACTCAGTAATGGTTTACGCTTTGGTCATATGAAGATTTTTCATTATTACAAAGACTCAAACACCAAAGGACCTGCCTTATTCAGTTGTGCCTCTGCGAAAAAACCAGGCACTTTTGATATGAAAGAAATGGGTACCTTTAAAATCCCCGGTTTAAGCTTTTTTATTCAACTTGACCACGAGATTGATAATGCCGCAGCACTGGATGCCATGTTAAGTACAGCAGATCTGATTGTTTATGATCTTGGTGGGCATTTAATCGATGAACAACATCAAATTCTCAGTGATGAAAAAATTGCACAATGGCGTAAGCAAATTCGAGAATTTGAGCAAAGCACTCAAGAGATTTTTGCATGACACGTCCTTTGGATGTTCAAAATCGAATTGATGAATTACGCTCGCAAATTAATGAACATAATTATCATTACTATTTGGAAGATTCACCCCTTATTTCAGATGCAGAATATGATCGTTTATTTCAGGAATTAAAAAATCTGGAAACACAACATCCAGAGTTGATTATCCCCGAATCTCCCACTCAACGCGTTGGCGCCCAACCTGCAAAAGATTTTCCTGAAGTAGCTCATAAAACACCAATGCTTTCTTTAGATAATGCATTTTCTGAAGAAGATGTTTTAAATTTTAATCAACGTTGTTTACAACGTTTAAAAAGACACGATGACATCGACTATTTTTGCGAACCAAAATATGATGGTACAGCTATTAGTTTAATCTACGAAAATGGAAAATTTACCCGAGGCATTACTCGCGGAGATGGAATGACAGGCAATGATGTTAGCCAAAATATTCGAACCATAGATACTGTACCTTTAATGTTAAGAGGAAAAAAAATTCCAAAATTGTTAGACGTGAGAGGAGAGATTATTTTTCCCAAAGAAGCCTTTAAACAATTTAATGAGCAAGCCGAGAAAAAAGGGGAGAAAACCTTTGTCAATCCAAGAAATGCTGCAGCGGGAAGTCTAAGACAATTAGACCCTACAATCGCAGCACAACGCCCCTTAGAATTTTATGCCTACGGTGTTGCAGAAATTGATTCAAATTATTTAAAAAAAACACATGCTGATAATTTGCACCAATTACAAGAATGGGGATTACGTATTAATCCCGAAATGAGACTCGTGAAGGGAATCACTCAGTGTTTAGATTATTACCAAAGCCTACAAAAAAAACGACACGATCTTCCTTATGAAATTGATGGTGTGGTTTATAAAGTTAACTCTTTAAAAGAACAACAGGATTTAGGTTTTGTTTCTCGAGCACCTCGTTGGGCCATAGCCCATAAATTTGAAGCAGTGGAAGAAAACACGATCGTTGAAGATGTTACATTTCAAGTGGGCAGAACGGGTGTGCTAACTCCCGTGGCCAGACTTAAACCCGTATTTGTGGGTGGAGTCACGATAAGTAACGCGACATTGCATAATATAGAAGAAGCACATCGAAAGGATATTCGACCTGGAGATACCGTCAATGTCAGGCGGGCAGGGGATGTGATTCCAGAAATTGTGAGTGTGATTTTACAGAAACGACCTAAAAACACTCATCCAATTATTTTACCTAAAAAATGTCCAGTATGCAGATCAGAAGTGATCAAACCTGAAGGTGAGGTTGCAGCACGATGCACAGGAGGTCTGTACTGTAAAGCTCAAATAAAAGAAGGCATTAAACATTTTTGTTCACGTAAAGCTTTAGATATTGAGGGCTTGGGGGATAAATTAGTTGAGCTCTTTGTTGATCAAGGATTAATTCAAGATGTAACAGGGATTTACGATTTAAGCCAAGATGCGATTGCGAATCTCGAAAGAATGGGGCAAAAGTCTGCCCAAAATATTCTCAATGCCCTAGAAAAAGCCAAATCAACAACCTTATATCGCTTTTTATATGCCCTAGGGATACGAGAGGTGGGTGAAGCCACTGCCCGGAACTTAGCACAATTCTATGGGAATTTAGAGGCGATTATGGATGCTTCAGAAGAAGAGCTCCAAGAAGTGCCTGATATAGGACCAGTGGTAGCGGCTAATATCGCCGGTTTCTTTAGACAAAAACATAACCGAGAGCTAATACAAAAATTGCGCCTAAAAGGTGTGAACTGGCCCGATATTGAAGTGATAAAACCTGAACTGCTGCCATTAGCAGGGAAAACCTTCGTACTGACCGGAACAATGGAATCACTGACACGCGAAGAGGCTAAAGCTAAGTTACTGGCTTTAGGGGCAAAGGTAGCAGGAAGTGTGTCTAAGAATACAAATTATGTTGTGGCAGGAGAGGATCCAGGCTCGAAATACACAAAGGCAGTAGAGCTAGGAATAGAAATTTTAAACGAAAAAGAACTTAAAAAGTTATTGTCCTCCCCCCTCCGGGGGGAGGTGCCCGAAGGGCGGAGGGGGGAATAGATGAAGTTTTCCACTCCCCTAGAGGGGAGCACAAAATATCGTGACAATAAAAGCGTTGTAGGATAAATTACTGCTCTGGAAAAACAAAATATGAGGGGGATCATTATGAAGCTACAAGCTCAAGCTGCAGTCAAAAAAACAGAACTCAAACCTGAATCAGATCAAGATAGCCCACTACGATTCGTTCCTAGTGAAACTGATAAAGAATTATCCAATGTTTTTTATAACGATGAACTCATCGGGGATATAGGAACCAACCTAACCGGCCTTATCAACGAATATTTTAGACTTTTTCATGAAACTGAAATTAGTATCAGAAAGAATTCTACTAACGAACTCAATAAAACCTACTCCTTTGAAGATCTCAAAGGATTGGTTGCTAAGCAACATAAATTAGCAGTAGATATTATTATTTACCAAACTGGAAAAAAGGCATTTGATGCTTTTAAAGCAGTGATTAAAGAGCCAGAAACGGGTAAACGATTTACCATGGCTAAAAAGATACTTAAAGATGTCAAAAGTCATCTTGATTTACTCATCGGACAAAAAGTGTGGATAACAGAAAAAAATATCCATGTTTTAGGAATATTAGTTGAAAAACTCAATAATATGGCAACTGAACTCGAAACCTTTAAATTCAACAGTTATGTCACTAAAGTACCTGGATTAGAAAATATAGCCAGACTTTATTTAAATAAAAAAAGCAAGGATGGAAAAGCCACTGCTAACACTTTTGAATCAGCCATTCGAATTTATGATAAGGGGCCTGATAGTGTAGTATTAATTCCCAGTATCAAAGCAGCAAAGAAAGATGCTAAAAAAGAAGATGGAGATGAGAAAAAAGGATCAAAAAAAGGCGATAAAAAAGTGAAAAAATCCGAAAAGTCTTCCAGTAGTTCAAAAGGATTTTGGTAATCGAGAGTTTTGCTCCCCTCATCAATGGGGAACAATTAATGTAATAACAACACAAACGAGGTGAATATGAAACAACTTGATGACAGACATGCCGCTAAATCTAAAACAAAATTAAAGGATGAAGCGAGTGATAACTCCCTGCAATTCGTTGATAGTAAATCAGATCCAGAAAGGTCTGATGTCATTTTTGAAGGAGAGAAGATTGGAGATGTGGGCACCAACCTAGTTGGTTTGATCACAGAATACTATGGACTCTATAAGCATATGGAAGCTTCCATCAAAGAACATAATGCTAAGGAATTGGATAAAGATCGCTCCCTAGATCATCTGAAAGGCTTAGTGGCTAAACAAGATAAATCAGCGGTTGATATTACTTTATACCAAATCGGTATGAAAGCATTTAATGGCTTTAAAGGTGTTGTAAGTGAAGAAGATACCTCCAAAAAATTCTCACAATCAAAAGCGGTGCTCAAAGAAGTCAAACGTCATATTGATATACTTTTAGGCTCATCCGTGTTTTTGACAGAACACAATATCGAAAACTTGAAGGAAGTTGCTAGAAAACTAAATAGCATTGCAGAACAACTTGAGACCTTTAAACCCAGTGGACGAGTTGCAAAAGTTCCAGGACTGCCTGCACTAGTTAGTGCGTATTTAAAGAAAGAAAGTAATGTTGCAAAAAATGTTGCTGCTTCATTTCTTGAAGCAGTGAGCATTTATGGTGAAGGACCTGCTTGTATTGTCAAAATACCAAGTGCAAAGGAAACTAAAAAAGATCAGAAAAAAGAAGCCAAAGCTGAGAAAAAAGCGGCTAAAGGTTCTAGTAGTAGTTCGAAAAAAGGATTTTGGTAAAATCTTTGTACCTTGTCATCCCGGCCTTCGCCGGGATGACAATACTTAAAGCCTTCAATGACAGAGATTACATAGAATGTGAATCATCACTATCATGACCAACACCAGGTTTCGCTTCTTCTTGTTTTTTCGCAGCCTCGAATTCTTTCCTAAAATCATCGACCTTAATACCTAAAGTGGATTTAATTAAGGGACGAAGTATGGTTTTTTGTTTGGCATCAAATCTTCTATTTTTAAAAAATGATCCTACTAGATATAAATTATGACTGCGATTCTCATCTTCTCTTTGAAACTCATTACAGGCTTTTTTGACATCCTCAATACTGACATTTTCACCGCTGACAGTATTAATAAAGGTTTCTAGAGCATTTAATTTTTTAGCGATCAGCTTTGGCTTTTCCTTAGGATCCTCTAACTGATCACGCAGACTTTTTGCATATTCAATAATTTGAGCAAAAGAAGCTTGAGACCCTTTTGGAAGATGATCACTTAAATATTCTTCATCTAAGAAAGCATATTGTGTTTTTGCTTCTTCGGATTCTTCTTCTAAAGACACCGCTTTTTTACCCTTCTTGGATTCCGACTCATCAGATTCTTGCTCTTCGGATACCGATGGAGGCGTAGGTTTTTTTGCATCTTCTTGTGCTGCTAGTCTTGCCGAAATACTCTGAACTAAATTATCGTGATGACCGCATTTAACAATCGCTAAGTCTAAGACACTTTTGTCTACCTGAGCATTTGCTTCTAATAGTTTTTCAGCGATAAAATAATGATCATCATCACGAGTAGCATCCTTAATTCCATTAATTGCATCATATAAGGGCGTTAACCCTTGAGCATCCTTAACGTTTACTTCAGCACGTTTAAGTAACAAGGTATCGACAGCAACATGCTTACCTAATCTTGCAGCGAGATGTAAAGGTGTTCGACCAAGAACGTTTTTGCTGTTGACGCCTATATCCTTAGTATTAATCTGTAAAATTAAGCCCACCCAATCCGTATCAAAAGCAAAATGTAAAGGTGTATTCCCATTAATATCCCCAATGTTCAGCTCAGCACCTTTATTAACTAATGAATTAAAAATAGTTTTATTGTTAGTTAATACTGCAATGTGTGTAGGTGTCCGACCGGCCAAATTTGCGCTATTCGCCATCGTAGCGTCTTTCGCTAATAATATGTCAGCTAAGTCTCCTCTATTCATCCTCACGGCATAGTGTAATGGAGTGTTTCCAGCTTCATCTTTACCATCTACCTTAGCACCAGCAGCAATTAATGCTCGAACCGTTTCGACATCGCCATTTTGAACTGCAAGATGCAAAGGCGTTTGATGACGATTATTTGTGCTATTGACCATCGTAGTGTCTCTGCTCAATAATATCCTCACAAATCCTTTTTTACCCTGAATTAATGCAAAGTGAAGCAATGAATTCTTATCAAGGTTTACTTTATTTACATTATCAGAGCGCGCATCGAGTAACTGTGTAAATCTTGTAAGATCATTTTTCTCAACTGCATCAAATAAGGCATTAGTGTCAGAAATTGCCGGTTTAGATTGTGTTTGTTGAACTTGAGCTGGAGGTGTTGTGGCTTTTGATACTTTTGAACGTAGCAGCTGAAGGGTAGCATCACTAATTTTTCTCTCTTCCAGTCTTTTTACCGCAAGATCGATGAGACTTTGAGTTACTTCAGCACCTGCAGCAACTAATAAATTGATGGTTTGGTCATTTCCATGAAAACTTAGTGCTTCGTGTAAAGGAGTTTTACCAGCTGTATTAGGCTGATTTACATTAGCATGGTTTTGAAGTAAAAGCCCGACCATCTTTTCGCTTCCATAAATAGCCGCATAATGTAATGGTGTATTTCCCTCTCTGTCAGTGCTATCTACCGTTGCTTTATGACGAAGTAATAATTCAGCCTTTTTACCTTTATCTTGCATGATCGCATGGTGTAATGGAGTTTGACCCTTAGCATTTTTGCAATCTATTGCAAGCTTCGCATCAATTAAACTCTGCATTATTTCATCATTGGGTGCAGTAACCGAATAATGTAATAGAGTGTGTCCTTCTTTGTCAGTACAATCTAGAGTAGCACCTTTTGCGATTAAATCTCTGAACATTTCTACATTGTTATAACTAACAGCGTATAATAAGGGTAAGCTTCCAGTTTCATCGGGGAGGTTGACTCGCTCAGCGGGTACAGTTCCTTCTTTTTTCTTGAGTGCTAATTCGAGCAATTCCTCACGCCGTAAACCTTGTGCTGTTACTGCAGCTGGAGTCTTTGCTGGTGGTTCAGTGGGCTTAGTTGGTGTTGGTGCTTGTGCTTTTGGCATCTTTGCCTCTAGCTCTTGAATGATAGGATCCTTAGCACATTTTTCTTTAGCGAGATCTAAGATACTTTGATCTACTTTAGCACCTGCTTTTAACAATACCCTAGCTACATCCAGGTGGGTGTTTGCTATGGCAAGGTACAAGGGTGATTCTCCAAATTGATTTTCAAGATCTACTCTAGCCCCTGCAGCAAGCAATTTCCCCACTAAATCAGGATCATTAAAGTTGACGGCAGCATGTAAAGGTACCTGTTGTTGTTGGGAAGGGGAAGGTCTGTTGACACACTCTCCGATAAGAGCACCATGCTTCATTAATAATTTAGCCATATCATGAAGGCCCATCATTATTGCCCAGTATAAAGGTGTTTTACCTGATTCCAGTAAGTTTAAATCAACTTCAGAGGGGAATTTCTCAAGTAGTTGAGCGACTTCATGAATCATCTTATGTTTCATAAGAAGAATTAATTCATTATTTTTAGAACTACCTTGTTTGGTTGGAGGATTTTGAGCTTGAGGTACTTCAACTTTTGCAGGTTCTGGATTTGTTGATACTACTACTCCCGCCAATCTTTGCTGTAGCTCTTGAACGATATTATGATCAACACCGTATTTATTCTCGGCTTCTTCCACGATTTCTTGAGTTACTTTAGCACCCGCATCTAATAATAACCTGGCGATCGCAAGTTTTTTCATATTAATTGCGCTGAACAAGAGTAAAACGCCATCAGGTGCAATATTTGGATCAGCTTTTTGATCGATTAACAATTTAACTGCCGCATCTTTTTCTTGCGTTACAGCGAAAAATAAGGGTGTTCTATTTTTAGTGTTTACAGCATTTATTTCTGCCCCCGCAGAAATTAATACTTCCATTATATTCACGTACTCTTTAGATGCGGCAATATGCAATGGCGTAGATCCATTATCGTCCTTAATCGTTGCCAATTCTGGTTGAGAACTCAGTAATGTATTGACTTCTTTAAGATTACCCTGAGCTACAGCTTGAAAAAAGGCGGTAATTTTTGCAATATCTCTTGCAGGTTCAGCTTTTGGCACGGGTTTTGTTGATGCAAGAGCTTCTGGCATTTTTGCAGCTAGTTCTTGAACGATAGGATGATCACCACATTTTTCCTTTGCAAGATCTAGGATCTTTTGATTCACTTGAGCTCCTGCATTTAATAATAGCCTGGCTATTTCGACTTTGGTATCTCCTATTGCTTTGTACAATGGGGAATCTCCTAGTCCATTTTCGACGTTGACTTCAGCACCCTTGCTCACTAACAACTTTATAAGATCCGTGTCGCCTACTAATACCGCAAAATGTAAGGGAGTGTTTTTGTCATTATTCTGACTATTTATCTGATCCGATTTTTTTTCAACTAACTCCTCTACGAGAGCCTTTTTATCTCCAAGAATAGCACAGTGTAAAAAAGTATCTCCGTCTTTATTCATCAAATTTAAATCGGTTTGTGAGAATAAGGTAGTAGCTAGCTCATCACTGTCTAAGTCTAAGGCATAATGTAAAGGGGTATTTCCTTTTTCATCTTGTCTATTTGCCAAGCTCTGATCTTTTTCAATGAATGATCTAGCGATTCCAATCTGTTTTCGTTCTAGCGCATAATGTAAAGGGGTATTTACATCACTATCATCGATCTTAGCGCCTTTAGTGAGTAATAATTCAACCAATTTTTGATCACCCAAATTGATAGCAAGTTGTAAAGGAGTCTGTGTAGAATTTCCTTTAGTATTTGGGTTAGCACCTCGATTAAGTAATAATGTTGCTATATCGGATTTTTTAGCACGGAGTGCAAGACTGAGGGGAGTGTCATCCCCACTGTTCACAGAATTTACATCAGTTCGCTCACAGGATAGCAATTCTTTGAACAGATCTTCATTGTCTTCCAATATGGCGGAGTAGAGCGGTGTATTATCAGAAAAAACGCCTGGTATATTTGGGTCCGCACCCTTAGAAATTAACAGTCTGACCTTGTTAAGATTTTTTACACTTATTGCTTGCCATAAAGGCCTTTGATCAGGCAGACCATCGGGATTTGCCTTATTTTCTAGTAATAAACGAGCTAGTTGATCACCTTTAGCACTCATTGCCACAGAAAGTAAAAGCTTATTTCTAGGTCCAAAAGTCAAATTGGGATTGACACCTCTTTTCAACAATTTCTCGATACAACTCATTTGATCCGGTGGAATATCAGCATTTACTTTCAAATTGTCTACAGATTCAAAAAGTTTGATGAGCAGAGGCCCAGCATCGAAATCTGCCGGAAGTTTATCAAGTAAAATTAACAGAAGTTTAAAATTATTTTGTGCTACTGCATTATCTAATGTACTTACTCCTTTTTTGTTTTTGAGAGTAAAATCAGCGCCTTTTTCCAATAACAAATTAACAAGACTTTCTTGTCCACCTGCAACAGCAATGTGTAAAGGTGTGTCCTCTTCGTTATTTTTAGAATTGACATCAGCATTATTATTAATTAATAACTGAGCGAGTAGATCCTTTTTATTCGATAGTGCACAATGTAAGGGCGTATCTCCCGCTTTGTTTTTGCTGTCTATATTAATTTTAGGTATTAATAATTCGACGATTTCAACATGACCGAGCTTTGCTGCGATGTGTAAAGCAGTATTTCCATCAGCCTTTAGGCTGTCGACCTTTGTGGCTTCATTACCAAGAAGTAATTTGACCATATTAATTTTATTGTTAGATACAGCATATTCTAAAGGGGTATTATTATCGATTAGGGTATTGGGATCTGCTTTATGATCAAGTAATAATTTAACCAAGTCTTCCCTGTCTGCTTTTAAAGCTTTGAATAAAAGAGGTTTGCGATCCTTATCAACTATATTTGGATTAACACCCAGTGCTAGTAATTTTTCTATGCAAGACATCACATCGGGTAGATCTTTAGCTTCTAATTTACTTGATAATGCAAGTTCAACTAAATGTAGTAATATACCTTGCCATAGCGCATCATTTTCGCTTTTTGTATTGGGATGTCCAAGTATTAGCAATGCCACTTTATAATTTTTTCTCGCTAAAGCGGCTTCAAGCGGTATTTTTCCATTAGATACAGATAGATTTGTTTTGATATCTGTTCTTTTAAGTAAAATGCGAACCATGTCCTCACGACCCAAATCTACAACGCGGTATAAAGGTGACTTACCCGAAACTAATGAATTGATATCTGTGGCTTCATGATCTGTTAATAATTGAGCCATCTGAGTTGTTTCATTTTCAAGAGCTAAATATAGAGCCGTTTTGTTATTAGCATCAGGGATATTTGGATTAGCTGATTTGGAGAGTAAGAAAGTAGCAAAATCAGTATCATTTTTTTGTACTGCCATGTGTAAGGGTGTATCAGAATCCGAGTCTTTCACATTTGGATCAGCGCCATTCTCAAGTAATAATTTAGCGAGGTCTAGATTATTTTTCAAAGCAATAAGTAATGGAGTTCTAGAAGTGGCTACCTTTGGATTGAGCATGGATTTATCAGTGTCTTTTTGAAGTAATAATTCCACTAAGTCACGATCACCATTAGCTACAGCAAAATGTAAAGGTGTAAAACCTTCTTCATTGGGATTATTTGCAAAAACACCTTGTTCCATCAAACTCTTAACACAACCAAGGAAATTTTCTCGATTCTCTTTTGGGAAGGAGGTGAGTTTGGAGCATAACAAATTAAAAATAGATCCCAATGATTGATGAGGCTTAGACAGATCATCCAAGGAATACTTGAGCTCAGTACCCGACACCGTTAAATATCCATCAATAATCTCAAACTTGACAGGCCCATTTATAGCTTTTTTAAATGCCTTTAATTTCGTTTCTTCTACGTGTTTATCTAATGCCATAATTTGATTCCCCACAAGATTAATTACTAATAATAGTATAGCCCTCTTTAATCTTATAATCACTACCTTTTTAAGGCTAATTTATCAGGAAATTAGACAGATTCTGAGCTAGAGAGCGGCTCTTAAGCCTTTGATAAGCTATTTGCTATAATATAATTGTGAATACAAATATATGAGGTAAATATCATGAATAACGAAAAAATAGAATTTAAGCCTAATCCAAAGCTCAAGGATAGATCTGATCTCTTTCTTAATGATGAACGCATAGGAGATGTAGCCTCTAATCTTGTGCCTGTCATAAAAGGTTGTTTTGATATTTACACAACCATGAAAGATTATGTTGAGACGAATTATGGAAAAGAAGAGCTCGATAAAAACTACTCAGCAGAAGAAATGGCTCAATTAGCCAAAGATGATTATGAAAAAGCGGTTAACATTATTTTATATCAAGTCGGTAAACAAGCTTTTTTAGGCTTTAAAGGTATTTTACAAGAAACCAGTCCTATCTCTAAATTAAAAGGTGCTACCGGAATTCTCAACAACGTTAAAATGTTATTGAGTAAGCTTGGACCCGATTCTGCACCCACCCATTTAACAGATAAAAACAGAGAAAATGCAAAAATGTTTGCTGATAATTTCCAAATTATTACCGATGTGCTGAATGAAACTGCTGAAACTGTGGTGTTTTTATTCAGAGGATTTGTGGTAGATCAATGTGATTATGCAGCCGGTGTGACGGATGCTTTTAATAATGCGGTGGGAAATAAAACGGTGAATATTCTTAATTATCCGCCTAAAACACACTCTATTCGCGATCTACGTGGTCGAAAAGCAGAATTAGCTGATGCGATAAAAGAGCTAGAAGATTTAAAAGCTGACTTAACATTGCCTACTCCTAAGAATGGAATGTTAGGAAAATCTCATGCTGATCAGTTATTGCAAAGCATAGATAAGGTTTATTTGTCGACTGAACATAAGGCTGCAATTAATGCAAAACATACAGAATTCTTAAATTTATATCCTAAAGCTAAACGAGAAGTTAGAACAGATAGACCTAAAAAACTGGCTAAGAAAAGAACACATAACACGGAAAAAAATGCTGGAGTGACGGCTATACATGAGGAAATTCATAAGAGCTTGGATCTACGTATTGATGAATTAAAACGAGCATCGGATTTAAATGATATTAATTTAAAAAAGGTACAGCGAAATCCTTTACGATGGATTCAGTATCTCTTTACCAGTAAAAAACTGACTAAAAGAGTGTTTGGTAAGAAATTTGCTAAAGCTGCGCCTGTTGTAACGGAGGCTTCAGGAAACGTTGAAGAGGTGACTGAGGATGCTAATAAACGTCGGGCCTTTAGTTTTAAATCGCCATTACTTCAAAGAGGGAAAGCTGCAGGTCAAGCTGAATCTAGTTCTGGGGTTGAACTGAGAAAAAAATAAATTTGTTTTTCTCACCCCCTCCGCCCTTCGGGTTAATGAGTTAGAGCTAAGAGTTCTCGCATTTTTGCTTTGATCATATCTATTGCTATACGATTTTCACCACCTCTGGGGACGATGATATCGGCGTAGCGTTTTGAGGGTTCGATGAATTGTAGGTACATGGGACGTACGGTGTCGTGATATTGTTGTAATACAGATTCTACGCTGCGTCCACGTTCTAAAAGGTCTCGACTGAGTCTGCGTGTCAAACACACATCCAGTGCTGTATCCATGAAAATACGAATATCCATCATATTTCGCAATTCGGGCTCAACGAATAACAAAATTCCTTCGAGAACAATGATTTTATGTTCAGAGATGCGACGAGATTCTTTTTTACGAATATGTTTGGTGTGATCGTATAAGGGAATGTCTACATCTTTGTGTTCACGTAATTCTTTGAGGTGTTGTATTAAAAGATCATGGTCCAGAGAGTTGGGGTGGTCAAAATTGATTTTTGCACGTTCTGCCAGTGAGAGGTCAGATCGATCTTTGTAGTATGAATCTTCAGAAATGACCACAACTTTTTTAGAGCCCAGTTCATTAACAATGGTGTTAGCTAAAAGACTTTTGCCAGAAGCGGAGGGGCCTGCGATACCAATGATAATGACTTTGTCGGACATACTGTTTACCTTCTTAAGAGTACATACACCGCACCAGTGCCCCCATCTCGTGGCGTAGCACTACAGAAGGCTAAGACACAGTGGAGTTGGCGCAACCAATTGTTAACTTTGTTCTTTAAAATAGGCTGATCAAAGGCTGCATGACCTTTACCATGAATAATTCTAACACATCGCAATCTTTTTTGTTGAGCCTTATGTATAAAATTCTGAAGGGCATCATGGGCTTCATCAACGATCATACCATGAAGATCCAATTCGGCTTGGACACTGAGTTTTCCCATTTTTAAATCTGAGAATATTTTCGAATTGATACTGGGGTCTTTATAACTAATAACAGCATTGCTACTGACTGTGGCTTGGCTTTCGAATTCTGAGAGGTGATAGTCTTCAGGTTGTTTTGGTTTTTTTTCCTCTGAGGGGAGGGCATGTTTTTTGGCCTGAGTGGGGATTTCCTTGGCAATGCTCTCGCGGAAGAGCTGGCGCTCTTCTGGGGTGATCTTGTGCTTATCTTTTTCTTTGCCCACCATTCACTCCAATAAGGTGAAACCATATTCAATCATCAAAAAACCTAGTACAATCATAGCCTTAAATTACTATATGTGTGAGGAAAAAGTGACTATTATTGCCAAAGAATTAATAACCATCCGCGACTATATCCGCTGGACCATCTCCCAACTTCGAATCAATCACTGTTTCCAAGGCCATGGATCTGACAATGCTATGGATGATGCTTGCCATTTGGTGTTTTCAGCTGTCCACCTGAATCCTGAAGATGATCTGGATATGATGCTGGATTCGAAACTGACAAATGCTGAGGGGGCCCATGTGCTCTCACTCATCGATAAACGTGTGAAGGATAAAATTCCAACTGCCTACCTCACCAAAACTTCTTGGTTTGCGGGTTTAGAATTGTATGTTGATGAACGCGTCATTGTTCCACGATCTCCCATTGCTGAACTGATTAAAAACCGATTTCAACCTTGGCTTGACGAAAATACGGTGCCAGAAAATATTTTAGATCTTTGCACAGGCAGTGGCTGTCTGGCGATCACCTGCGCCTATGTATTCCCTGAAACTGATATCGATGCCGTAGATATCTCCTCTGATGCCATTGATGTGGCAAATATTAATATCAATAATCATGGTTTAGATGATCAAGTGCATGCCATTAAATCGGATTTATTCAGTGAATTAGGCGATAAAAAATATTCTATCATTATTTGTAATCCACCTTATGTCAGTGATATTGAATACCAAGAACTACCTGCTGAATATTTACATGAACCTGAAAAGGCCTTGAAGGGTGGTGATGTGGATGGATTAGCCATTGTATCGAATATTCTTCGCCAAGCTCGTGATCATTTAAGGGATGATGGTTTGTTAATTTTGGAAGTTGGTTATAGTGATGAAGCCCTTGAAGAACGATACCCTGATGTGCCTTTTATGTGGTTTGACTTTGAAAATGGCGGTGATGGGGTGTTTATTTTTACCGCTGAACAACTCGACCAATTAAAAGATTCTTTTTCGGAAAATGTCCATTGAGCGGAAATACCTTCGGAAAAATATTTTCTGTGACCACCTTTGGTGAGAGTCACGGAGAGGCTATTGGATGTGTGGTGGATGGTTGTCCTCCTGGATTAGCCTTATCCGAAAGTGATATTCAACCTGATTTAGATCGACGACGTCCTGGGGTCTTAAAACACACGAGCCAACGCCAAGAAACCGATCAAGTGAAAATTTTATCCGGAACTTTTGAGGGAAAAACAACGGGTACTCCCATTGCTTTAATGATTCCCAATCAAAATGCAAAACCTCAGCATTACGAAGAGAATAAAAATAAATTTCGTCCGGGTCATGCAGATTATACTTATTATAAAAAATACGGAATTCGAGATCATCGGGGAGGTGGACGTGCATCGGCTCGAGAAACTGCAAGTCGAGTCGCTGCAGGTGCTATTGCAAAAAAATATTTAAAACAATTTGGCATCGATATTCAAGCTGCATTAATTCAAATCGGAAATATTCAAGCAGAAAAATTTGAGATAGAAAATGCAAAAAATAATTCCATGTATTTTTCAGATCTTCAAAAAATTGCAGAATGTGAAGCTTATATTGAAAATTTACGACGTGAAGGTGATTCTATTGGATCAAAAATTCTGATCGTGGCTAAAAATATTATGCTTGGATTGGGGGAGCCTGTATTTGACAAACTCGATGCAGACATTGCATTTGCCATGATGAGCATTCCGGCGGTTAAAGCGGTTGAAATCGGTGCGGGAACTGCTTGTGTACAACAACGCGGATCAGAACATCGTGATGAAATTACACCAGAAGGTTTTTTAACAAATCATTCAGGTGGAACCCTAGGGGGCATTAGTAGTGGTCAGGATATTATTGTTACCATCAGCGTAAAACCGGCTCCCAGTATACGAATTCCCGGCAAAACTATTGACCTTGATAATCGTATTTGTGATATTGTCACCACCGGTCGGCATGACCCCTGCGTTGGCATTCGCGCAGTTCCTGTGAGCGAAGCCATGTTAGCACTCGTGTTGATTGATCATTTACTACGAAGAGGAGCACACTCATGAGTGATAAAAATATAAACGTGGCTATCTTAGGCGCAACCGGTGCCGTTGGCGAAATGATGCTTGATATATTGGCGGAGCGCGATTTTCCCATTGATAAGCTCTATCTCTTAGCCAGTGAACGCTCAGCCGGAACTAAAATTTCATTTAAAAATCAAAAGCTTACAGTCGTTGATGTGGCTAAATTTGATTTTTCTCAAGTCCAGATCGGTTTATTTTCAGCCGGGGGATCAGTATCCGCGAAATATGCACCAATCGCTGCCGATGCGGGTTGTATTGTTATCGATAACACCTCCCATTTCCGTTATGACCCTGATATTCCCTTAGTCGTGCCTGAAGTGAATGTTGAAGCTCTCTCTCATTATCGAAATGCTAATATCGTTGCGAACCCGAATTGTTCGACCATTCAAATGGTGGTGGCGCTCAAACCGATTTACGATGCCGTGGGAATTGAAAGAATCAATGTGGCAACGTATCAGTCTGTCTCAGGTGCAGGACGAAAAGGTGTCAATGAATTGGCTGATCAAACGGCAGGTCTTTTAAATGGTAATCCCATTACACCGAATGTATTTCAAAAACAAATTGCGTTTAATGTTATTCCGCACATCGATATATTTTTAGACAATGGCTATACCAAAGAAGAAATGAAAATGGTGTGGGAAACTCGAAAAATTCTTTCCGATGATAATATTGTCGTGAACCCTACAGCCGTGCGAGTCCCTGTTTTTTACGGACACTCTGAAGCAGTTCATATAGAGACGCGAGATAAAATTACTGCAGATCAAGCAAAATCCTTGTTAAGATCTGCACCGGGTCTTATCTTAGTTGAAAATGATAATGATTATCCCACACCCGCTGATGTCACCAGCCAAGATGGGGTTTATGTGGGCCGTATCCGTGAAGATATTTCACACCCCCGTGGATTAAATATGTGGGTGGTGTCTGATAACGTGAGAAAGGGCGCTGCACTCAATGCGGTTCAGATTGCTGAGCTGCTTTTGCATGTGTTATGATTTGCCGCGTTTAATGAGGAGATAGTATTTTGCCAAGTTTTGTCAGACTATTTGCAATTAGCATAGGGATTTTGCTAATGAGCCAAAGCAGTTTTGCTCTGCAAAAATATTATGGGCCGACTTCTCCTGATGATCGATTATGGAATATCGCTAATTTAACGCGACCTTCCCCCGAGATCAGTACTCAACAAATGGCTCTGGCCATTTTTAAAGCCAATCCCAAAGCCTTTAGTAATAACATTAATACTTTATTCGTGGGCGTACGTTTGCGCATACCCGATTATGAAGAAGTGCAACAGCTTAACCACGACAACGCTTATCAATTTGTTAAGACACAACATCATCAGTGGCAACCCGCGGCTAAAACTCCACTGTATCAGAAAGAGATTGCTGATCTTAACCAACAAATCAATGATATTAGACAACAAACCGACAATCGTTTAACGAACCTCGAAGCTAACCATGATTCACTGAATCATCAATTGGACGGCGTAGCAAATCGAGTGAATGTGATATTTAACACGGTGACGAATCATAGCACTAGCATTAATCACTTAGTGGATTACATGAACCAAAATATACTACAAAGGAAACATATGACACACATTGCACTCTCACTGAGCGAAACCATTTTAGGTTCTATTGTCATCGTATTATTAGGCCTCATTTTCTGGTTAACCTATTCACTCTTCCGTCAAAAACCAGCTCCAACGCAAAGACCCCAAAAAACTAAACCCGTAGAAGAAGAAGACGAATATGATTTTATTAACAGCGCAGAAGGCATTCCTGCTAAATTAAATTTAGCGCGCGCTTATATAGAAATGGAAAATCGCGAAAGTGCACTTAAAATTTTGCAAGAAGTCTTAGCAGAAGGAAATCAAGAACATAAAAATCTAGCTCTAAAACTCATTAAGTATATTAAAACCCCCATCGAGTTATGAGAATAGCATTAGGCGTAGAATATAATGGACAGCATTATCATGGTTGGCAATCTCAAGAATCAGTGAACTCTATCCAATTTGAAATCGAACGGGCACTTTCTTTCGTTGCAGATTCTCCTATCAGTGTCACCGCAGCAGGCCGTACGGATCGTGGGGTTCATGCTAAACATCAGGTGGTGCATTTTGATACTCCTGTTTTTAGAGAAATGTCGAGTTGGGTGAGGGGTGGCAATACACATTTACCAAAGGATATCGTTATTCTTTGGGCTCAGGCGGTGGATGAGAATTTTCATGCTCGCTACAGTGCGACTGCACGACGCTATGAATATTATATTTACAATCATCCTGTGAGGTCAGCCTTATGGCATCAGCTGGCAACCTGGCATTATCGGCCACTCAATATCGAAGCCATGCAAGCGGCAGCAACCCATTTGATTGGAGAGCATGATTTTAATGCTTATCGATCCCTAGAATGCCAGTCCAAAACCTCAGTGAGGGAACTCTTTCATCTTAAGATATCAAAGCAAGGTCCGATGATAATTATTGATATCAAAGCAAATGCCTTCTTGCATCATATGGTGAGGAATATTGTCGGTGTGCTCTTACCGATTGGAGAGGGCAAGGCTTCGCCGGATTGGGCCAGAGAGGTGTTGGAATCTAAAACTCGCAGTGAGGCGGGGGTTACTGCTAAGCCAGATGGCTTGTATTTGGTTGAGGTGAGTTATCCTGAAACAGTCGTTGTCACCCCGGCGAAGGCCGGGGTCCATTCTTAATATAATCAAGAATTTAGGCCTATATAATAAGACTGGATCCCGGCCTCCGCCGGGATGACAACATTGAAACTACCATCAGTGTATGCATTATACAGTTTGTGTTACAATTTTTACTTTGATAGCTATAAACGAGTTCATATGAGTTGGATTACAAAACTTCTGCCGAGTAAAATCCGGCACGAATCGAGCGAAAAGAAGGAAAAAGAAGGGGTTCCTGAGGGGATTTGGAGCAAATGCACGAAATGTGCCGCTGTTCTGTATAAGGCTGAACTAGAACGCAATCTGGATGTCTGCCCAAAATGTAATCATCATAATCGTATTCATGGTCGTCATCGCCTTGATATCTTTTTAGACCCGGACAATCGAGAAGAACTGGCCAAAGACGTTGGCCCCGTAGACCATCTGAAATTTAAAGATTCTAAACGTTATAAAGATCGTCTGATCACTGCCCAAAAATTAACCGGTGAAAAAGAAGCCCTTATTGTTATCAAAGGCTCAGTTCATGGTATTAATCTCATCTCATGTGCCTTTGATTTTGATTTTATTGGGGGCTCGATGAGTTCTGGTGTTGGCGAACGTTTTGTACGAGCCGTGGATGCTGCCATTACTCATGCCTTACCCTTGGTTTGTTTTACTGCCAGTGGGGGAGCAAGAATGCAAGAAGGTTTGCTCTCATTAATGCAAATGGCAAAAACCAGTGCTGCCTTGGCTAAACTCTCAGCAGAAGGATTACCCTATATCGTGGTCTTAACAGATCCAACCATGGCAGGGGTTGCTGCCAGCCTGGCGATGTTAGGGGACGTGCATATCGCTGAACCTGATGCTTTAATTGGTTTTACAGGTCCTCGGGTTATCGAACAAACGATTAAAGAAACCTTACCGGAAGGGTTTCAGAGCTCTGAGTTTCAGTTGGAGCACGGTGCTGTAGATATGATCATCGATCGCCGAATGTTGCGTTCGAGAATCGCAAGCTTATTGGCTAAACTGACTCATCAAAATTTTACCCTAGATAATGCTTAAAGAATCTCCCGTAGTTTCACAGTGGCTATCTCAGATTGAAAAGATTCATACTAAAACCGTTGATCTCGGTTTAGATCGTATATTGGAAGTTGCAAAAAAGCTGAACCTCAATACCTTCAATTGCCCAACGATTCTCATCGGTGGAACGAATGGGAAGGGGAGTAGTGTACGTTTACTAGAAAGCATTTATCAGGAAGCAGGCTATAAAACGGGGGCTTTTAGCTCACCACATTTGCATCGATTCAATGAACGAATTCGAATTAATGCTAATGATATCGATGATACTTGCTTGTGTGATGCCTTTGAGTTTATAGAAAATCATCGTGGCAATATTCCTCTCACTTATTTTGAATTCACCACATTAGCAGGTTTATATATATTTAAAAATCAAGAACTTGACGTGATAATCTTAGAAGTTGGATTAGGTGGAAGATTGGATGCCATGAATATTGTTGATGCGGATGTGGCGATTATTACGAGCATAGATATAGACCATACTGAATATCTGGGCGACACACGCGAAGGGATTGGATTTGAAAAAGCAGGTATATTTCGCCAAGGGAAATTGGCATTGTGTGGTGATCCGAATCCGCCGCAAAGCATTATCAATCACGCCAAAAATATTGGGGCAGATTTTTATCATACACACAACTTTCTCGCTACGAGGCCCATAGCACATAATTTCGAACTTAATTTGCCAAGCGTATTAAAAACCATTGAATTACTTCATCCAAAACTTCCCCTGGAAGCTGAGTCCATCACCAGAGCCTTAGAAAAAATTAATTTGTCAGGCCGATTTGAACAAATTCAGAGAGTTTGCCCCATCATTCTGGATATTGCTCATAATCCCGCAGCCTGTGTGAAACTGGCTAATGCGATTAAAAAACTGCCTTGTCAGGGAAAATGCTATGCCTTAGTCAGTTTACTGAGCGATAAAGATCTAGCTAATTCCATTAAGCCCTTTGTTGAACTCATCGACGAATGGCACAGCGCTGAAGTGCAGCATAGCCGCTCTAGAAAAATTGAGGATCTGCGCGATCAAATTACAGCAATTTCAAAAAGACAATGTTATACTCACGCCAGTATTGCCTTGGGCTTGGAAGAGATACTCAAAAAAGCTAAAGAATCCGACAGGATTCTCGTTTTTGGGTCTTTTTTTACAGTCGCTGAAGCCCGGGAGTTTTTGTTAAAGGAGTAATACAAATGGACTTAAATAAAAAACAACGCTTAATTGGTATATTTGTTCTCATCGCGATTGCACTCATCGCAATACCTTCACTGTTTGAATTTACTTACAAAAAATCCTCGGATCATCACCTCTCACAAAATATTCCTATTGAACCTCACACTCCAGAAGTCGCTATTAGTAATACTAATGAAGATGAAATTGATTTAACAGAATTGGACGAGTTTGAACTTAACTCAGGTCAAAAAGCACCTGCACCCGATAATGAAGAAATTAATAAGCCAGAAGTTCCTGCTAAAGCGGCAATAGTTGAAGCAAAACTAGATACTACCCAACTCGATATACCGCCCACCCCAAAATCAAATCCGAAAATTGCAGCAAATGATGAACTGATTATTCCTAAACCCCACAAAGTTGAAGCGGTTAAACCAGAAACACTTAAACCTCAAGAAACGGAAAATCCAAAGCCAAAATTAACACCTAAACATGAAACACCAAAACCAAAAATCCTTCGTAGCGATGAAATCGCCACCCTTAAAACAAAAAAGATTCTCAGTGCTAAACACACGAAGCCTAAAAATCCTAGCGCTTCTGAGACCCATAAACATCCTACGAGCAAAACAAAATTGCTGAAACTCCAAAAACCTAATATTATCGTCGAACAAAAATCTACCCTTAAAAAACCAGAAACTTGGACCTTGCAATTGGGTAGCTTTAGCAATAAAGAAAATGCGACTAAGCTGATCAATGCCTTACGTAAGAAAGGCTTATCCGCTTATACTGTCGACACCTATGGTCAGAAAAAAACATCTACACGTGTTTATGTCGGTCCCTGTACTGATAAATTAAAAGCCGATAAATTAGTCCGACAAATTTCAGAGGAATTTCACATTAATGCTATCGTTGTAAGGAATCAAGTATGAATAAATTTTTAGCTTTGGCTGCCTCTTTAAATTGGGCTGACTATCTCATCTTAATAGTAATTGGCTTGTCGATTATTAGAGGAATTAAACGAGGTTTTATTAAAGAAACCGTGTCTTTAATCACCTGGATCGCAGCATTAATCCTATCCATAAAATTTCATACTCACTTATCTCTGATGCTGGTTAAAATAATTAGCTCAGAATCAGCACGTTCTATAATCGCCTTTATTGCCATCTTTGTTTGCGTTCTGATTATCGGTGGATTAGCGGGCGCATTATTATCCCAGCTCATTAAAAAAATAGGATTATCGATTCCAAATCGACTGGCAGGCGTTTTATTTGGCGCATTGAGAGGGATTTTAATTATTGTCTTGTTTATTATTTTGGCTAGATTTACATCTCTACCGAAAGATGAGTGGTGGAAGAATTCAGCTTTAATTCCTAAGGGTGAGCAGATAGCCGATATAATTAAAGTTTAGGCACCCACAGTGCCCGCAAAGGCTCTCCAGTCAGAGAGAGAATGTGCGGCTAATTCTTCTAAAGCGCTAAACTCAGAAGGTTTATAAGCTTGGGTTAATGTGGTTTTATTGACCTCATCGTGATTACCCAGTTGTGCATTGATCGCGACGGCTTTTTTCTCGATAGAATCCATTTCTTGTGTTAAGGCTTTTGCGGCCTCATTTTGCACTTTAACCAATTTTTCAGCGGATTTATTGGCATTTTTCAAAAATTTCTTGGGTGTGCTGATTTTATCAATTTCTTTAAAAGAGTTGGGAAGCATACGTCTACCTAAAGATGCATGTTTGGCTAAAATATCTTTGATTGCATAATAGGTCTCAAAATTTGGCTTAGTAATGTCAATTCGTTTAGGTAATTCAAGATTAAATTCCTCAAGAGATTCGATTAATTCTGCCCAATTTTCTTGACGTAATACTGCCTCTTTTTCAGTATCGACGAGGGGAAATTGATTACTTTGCAATTCTTCCACTAATTGTTTCAGTAAATCTCCTCTGAAATTTTCCCATTGTTTTTCATCTTCAGTGAGTAAAACTGCTCCTTTTCCACTCAGAGCATTTACACTTTCTTTGGCAAGCAATATTTCAATGTGTAAATCCAATAGTTTTCTATATTGATCATTGACTCGACGAAGGACAACTAAACATCGATTTGCCTCATCAACATCAGGCATAAATCGTATTCTTTCATCTAAGTCTAAGGCAGCTTTTTCAAGTAAGGTCTTTTGAAGTGTGACTTTATCAACCAGATCCTCATAATCTTTTTGTGCAACGATAATTCGGGGTAAGGTCGCAATCACATCTAAAATATATTGTGCATGTGGATCTAATAAGGCGCGATCGAATTTATCAAGGTCTAACAAACCGGTTTCTACAGGTTCTGCTTCTTTTTTTGCTAATGTACTACCCGCATATTTATTAATATGTTTTACAATAGCTGGATTATCACTGATAACCGCTCTGGCGTATGTATTGTATCCCGGCATAATTCTCTCTTTAGGTAAATGATACAGTTAAAGTATAGCAAATTATCCCAATCTTAAAAACTTGGCTAGTCTCAACTGAGCTTCTTTAGATTGCCGCAAGTTTGCAATCAAATCAACAGTATCTTCATAAAAACACTCATCAATGGTAGAGATAGAGCGAACTAATCGTTTTGTGAGTTGCATAGCAGCTTGTGAATTTTCTAAGAGTTCTTCAACCATTTTTGTAGGTCCTATTCCGCTAATCAATCCAATGGATAAGGCCCTTTGTGCCTTAAATTTTTGAGCGCTGAGAAAATAATGCAGAGCAGCTCGTTCACCAATGGCACTGACCACGTAAGGTGCAATAGTGGCCGGTGCTAAACCTATTTTGACTTCTGAAAAACAAAATGAGCAGGCATCATCCTCAGCGAAAACAAAATCACAACAGGCAATGATTCCTAAACCACCTCCGTAAACATTTCCTTTGACAAAAGCTATAGTAGGTATACTAAGGTGATATAAAGCATAATATAAATCGGCTAATCGTTTAGCATCTTTTCTATTCTCATCGTTGGAAAGTGTCAAACTCGACTTCATCCATTCTAAATCAGCACCAGAACAAAAATGCTCTCCCGTTGATTTAATTTGTAATATTCGTGCAGTTTTGGATTCCGATATAAGATGTAAATATTTTAAAAATGTATCAATCATTTCTGCGTTAAGTGCATTTTGTTTCTCAGGTCGATTTAAGCTAATGCTAACCACACCTCGATTATCTTCTTCATAGAGTAGGGCATTATTCATCATTACATCCTAAATATTCCATATTCAGTTTGAGAAATAGGTGCATTAAGTGAGGCTGATAAGGCAGCGATTAACACCTTTCGAGTGTCTGCTGGATCTATAATACCATCATCCCAACATCGTGCACTTGAATAGTAGGGGTGACCTTGAGTCTCATATTGTTTTCTAATTTCTTCCAATAATTTATCTTCATCTTCTTTGCTCCATCGCTCACCGCGTCTCGCATTTTTTTCTCGGGAAACTTGTGCCAATACTTGCGCAGCTTGCTCTCCACCCATCACTGATATTCGTGCATTTGGCCACATCCATAAAAATCGAGGATCGTAGGCACGTCCACACATCGCATAATTTCCTGCCCCAAAACTACCTCCAACAATAATGGTAAATTTAGGGACTTGACTACAGGCGACAGCAGTGACCATTTTTGCTCCATGTTTTGCGATTCCTTCACGTTCATATTTTTTACCAACCATAAAACCAGTGATATTTTGCAGAAAAATAAGCGGAATTTTTCGCTTATCGCACAACTGAATAAAATGGGCACCTTTTTGCGCGGATTCTGAAAATAAAATTCCATTGTTAGCAATAATACCCACTGGAATTCCATTGATATGCGCGAAACCACAGACTAAGCTAATACCATATTTCTCTTTAAATTCGTCAAATTCAGAATCATCGACGATACGTGCAATGATTTCTCGAGCATCCATGGGTTGTCGTAAATCACTGTTGGCTATTCCATAGAGTTCTTCAATTGGATATCGAGGTTCTACGGCAGCTTTAATAACTAACTCCTCTTTCTTTTTTCGATTGAGTTGGGCCACACTGTTTCTGGTCAGTTCGATGGCATGTTCATCATTTTCCGCGTAGTAATCGGCAACACCTGAAATTTTACAATGCACATCCGCACCCCCTAATTCTTCGGCACTGACTTGTTCGCCTGTGGCAGCTTTGACCAAGGGTGGTCCTGCTAAAAAAATGGTGGCTTGTTCTTTTACCATAATGGCTATATCTGCCATCGCAGGAACATATGCACCACCTGCAGTACAAGAACCCATCACAACGGCAATTTGGGGAATATTTTTTGCTGACATTGTGGCTTCATTAAAAAAGATTCGACCAAAATGATCTCTATCCGGAAAGACTTTATCTTGTTCAGGTAAATAAGCACCTCCTGAATCCACTAAGTAAATACAGGGTAAATGATTTTGTAAGGCTATTTCTTGAGCACGTAAATGTTTTTTAACGGTGATAGGATAATAGGTTCCACCCTTGACTGTTGCATCATTAATGACAATGACACATTCTTGTCCCGATATGGTTCCAATTCCAGTAATAATACCGCCTGCGGGAACTTTGTCTTCGTAAAGTTGATAAGCCGCTAGTGGAGAGAACTCTAAAAAATAAGTATTTTTATCGATGAGTTTTTTCAAACGTTCACGAGGTAAAAGTTTTCCGTGTTCTCGATGTCGTTTTTGTGCACTGAGATTTCCACCATTTTCGATTTCAGTAATATTTTTTTTCAGATCTTTTAAAATCTCTTCCATGGCTTTTTTATTTTTCTGAAAAAGAGCAGAGTTGGTATCAATTGAACTGCTTAATATTCCCATATTAAACCCTCTCAATCGCAATCGCGGTGGCTTCACCTCCACCGATACATAAAGCTGCAATACCTCGTTTTAAATTATTTTGTATCAGTGCATGTACTAAGGTTACGATAATTCGTGCACCGGTGGCTCCTAAGGGATGTCCTAAGGCACAAGCACCTCCATGAATATTGAGTTTTTCATGAGGTATATTTAATGCTTTCATCGCTGCCAATGTAACAACGGCAAAAGCTTCGTTGATTTCGAATAAATCGACGTCTTTCACTGACCAACCGGTTTTTTTAAATAATGCATTAATAGCGCCAATGGGTGCTATGCTAAACCATTCCGGTTCTTGAGCGTGAGTACTGTGTGCAACAATTCGTGCTAAGGGTTTTGTTTTTATGGCATCTGATGTGATCACTAAGGCGGCTGCACCATCAGAAATCGAACTTGAACTTGCTGCTGTGATGGTTCCATTGGATTTAAAGCTCGGTTTGAGAGATCCAATTTTTGCAATAATACCTTGCCTTGGACATCCATCTTCTGAAACATCGCCCACAGAAATAATTTCAGCTTTAAATTTCCCCTCAGCGCCAGCTTTTATAGCACGCTTAAAAGATTCAACAGCATATTGATCTTGAGTTTCCCGAGAAAAATGATATTTATCAGCACAGTTTTCTGCAAATTCGCCCATCAATTTACCCGGTTGATAAGCATCTTCGAGTCCATCAAATAATAAGTGATCAATAACCTGTTGATGTCCCATGCGATAGCCTTTTCTAGCCTTAGGGAGAAAGTAGGGCGCATTGCTCATGCTTTCCATACCGCCTGCAACAATAATTTCAGCGGTACCTGCTTTGATAGCATCATGTGCCAACATGACAGTTTTCATACCTGAACCACAGACTTTATTAATGGTAGAACAACCTACCTGTGGTGGAATTCCAGCGCCAATGGATGCTTGTCGTGCAGGTGCTTGGCCTAATCCTGCGGGTAAAACACAACCCATCATGACCGATTCGGGTTCATTTACGGTTAATCCACTGCGTTCAATGGCAGCGCGTATGGCAATACTTCCAAGTTTGGTTGCCGAATAAGATGACAACTCACCTTGGAAACTTCCAATGGGGGTTCTTGATGCTCCTGCTATATAGATATCCATCAGTTTATTTTAGCAGATAATTAGTATGAAAAGTCTATCTACCTCCCCCCCGGAGGGGGGAGGAAATCTATAGAGATTCTTCGAACAAATCTCTGCCTATGATCATTCTTCGGATTTCTGAGGTGCCTGCACCGATTTCATAGAGTTTGGCATCACGTAATAAACGGCCGGTAGGATAATCGTTGATATAACCATTACCTCCTAAACATTGAATGGCATCTATGGCCATTTTTGTTGCATTTTCTGAAGCGAATAAAATAACACCTGCAGCATCTTTACGATTTAGATTGCCGTGATCAGCGGCTTTAGCAACAGTATATAGATAGGCTCTTGAAGCGGTGAGTGTGGTATACATATCTGCTAATTTTGCTTGCATCATTTGAAATTCACCGATAGCTTTGCCAAATTGTTTGCGTTCATGAACATAAGGAAGAACAACATCCAAACAGGCTTGCATGATCCCAACCGGACCCGCAGCAAGAACCATTCTTTCAAAATCTAGACCTGTCATCAAAACACTCACGCCTTGATTTTCTTGGCCTAAAATATTTTCAGCAGGTACTCGACAATTCTTAAACACTAATTCACAGGTGTTAGAACCTCGCATTCCTAATTTATCGAGTTTTTGCGCGGTTGAAAATCCTTCAAAGCTTTTTTCGACGATAAATGCGGTAATTCCATGCGAGCCTGCTTCTTTATTCGTCTTAGCGTATACGATCAGCACAGAGGCATCTGGACCATTCGTTACCCACATTTTAGTGCCATTCAGAATATAATCATCACCATTTTTTTGTGCACTGAGATTCATATTAATCACATCAGATCCAGCATTGGGTTCACTCATGGCCAAAGCACCAATCCATTCTCCACTGAGGAGTTTTGGTAAATAACGTTTTTTCTGATCGTCATTACCAATCCGATGTAATTGATTAACACACAAGTTGGAATGTGCACCATAACTCAGTCCCACCGATGCTGAAGCTCTACTGATTTCTTCCAGGGCGACCACATGCGCTAAATATCCCATGTTAGCCCCACCGTATTCCTCAAGAACAGTTAAACCTAAAATTCCCAATTCTCCAAATTTTTTCCACAATTCGTTAGGAAATTCATTGTTTTTATCAATCTCTGCTGCCCTCGGTGCAATATGTAAGTCCGCAAATTGGCGCACCGTTTCACGCAAGATCCGTGTGGTATCATCTAAATAATATCGAAGATTTGTAAACATTTTGCTTCCCAAAAACTAATAGAACCCTTAACATTATAGTACCGAGATCAAAAGGATACTTCATTATGGAATCCATCAGCAAAGATTTACTACTTAGCGGGCATAATTTTAACGATTACTACCGAATGTTTGATCTGAGTGAGACAGATCTGTCTAAGAACATATTAACTGTTGCCAGTGGATTTGATAGTTTTAATCAGCAAATGCATGAAAAAAATAAGAAGGTTATTTCATGTGCAAAAAATTATAGCATGAATCTTAATGAAATATCTGAGTTGGTTAAAAAAAGTCTTGCACGACTTAATGATCATATTTCTGAACACGCTGAACAATACCGTTTTACTAAAGAAAAAACACAAGAGTGGTTAAGAGAAAAAAGAGTGGAAGCTGCCGCGTGTTTTTTATCCGATTATGAACAAGGCAAAAAAGAAGGGCGATATTTACACGAAGTATTACCTGTTCTTCATTTTAACAATGAGAGTTTCGACATTGCCCTATGTTCGCATTTTTTATTTTCTCACTCAGCGATAAACGACGAAAAAATAATAATATATATAAAAGAATTATTACGTGTTGCAAGAGAAGTACGAATTTTTCCCTTATCTGATATGTATGGGGAACTCTCGCCATTAATTGGACCTGTGCTCTTGGCCTTACAAACCGAAAAATGTGGAGTCGAGATAAAACAAGTACCTTATGAATTTATTCGAGGCGGAAACGCTTTGCTTAAAATTTGGGCGACGACTTGTGAAATTTAGTGAGGCGATTCCCTCAGTAGAAGTCGTCATTGCGGGCACAGTGAAGCAATGCAGAAATATCACTTGACCTAAGCAAATTCACACTGCATGATGCAATATAAAACAATATTGGGATATAAATTATGAATAAACCAGATGAAACATTTGAAACCCTTGAAAATCAAACTATTCTCGCTACCTTAGTAGCGGGTAATTATGAATATCTAAGAATTTTAATTTTAGATGAAGTCCTAGATATTAATCAAAAGTACACTCATTTAAAATTTACACTATTACATCTTTGTGTTGGACTTCTTGGCACTCATTTTGGCACTGATAGTTCTAAAAAAGATCATGAATTATTTGAACTAATACAATTTCTTTTAGAAAAAGATGCAGATCCCTATAGTGAACTTGATTTACCCACTAGAGATAAACCTATCGACATCTTAAATTTAATAGTTTCTCCTGAAGACTTTGATGATCAGAGCCCTGACAGTATTGTAAAATCACTTCAACGAGCTGGTTACCTTCAAGATAAACTTATAAATGCGCTCTGTGTAAATCGTAAGGATTTTTTTGCTTCTGATCAAGGAAAACTTATGCATCAGGAACTCACTGTAAATTTTAGTCGTGTTTTTATATCAAGGCGCATATAAGTTAGTATAGAACCCATTTTATTCGTTTAATACTCCATGGGGCACATGTCCAGTCACTACATGTTCTCGTGCAGACTCGCAGTTCATGGGATGATCATCAAAAAAGATATCCGCTTTAAAGGCTTTTAAAAATTCACCCTTAGGCATTCCCCCTAAAAATAAAGCTTCATCGAGGCGAATTCCCCAACTTCGCAAGGTACGAATAACACGCTCATGAGCTGGGGCTGATCGTGCGGTGACCAGAGCAGTACGAATAGGACAATTATTTGGATCAAAACTTTTTTGAATTTGGTGTAGGGCATGCAGAAAACCTTTAAATGGGCCGGCAGCTAAGGGTTCTAGTGCTGCTTTTTTCTCACTCTCAGAAAATGCATCAATGCCTTCCTCAGTACACACTCGTTGAGCATCATCGCTGAACAATACCGCATCACCATCAAATGCAAAACGAAGTTCTTCTTCATTTTGATTCAGAGAGGCTGAACTTAATATGGTGGCAGCTGCACAATTTGCTCTCAGCGCAATCCGAGTATCTTCTGGATCTGCCGACAAAAATAAGTGCGAATTAAAAGCATTCACGTATTTATAAGGTGCATGACCACTGCAAAAGGCTGCACGCACAATATCCAAACCATAATGTTGAATACTATTAAATACGCGTAATCCGGTATCAGCACTGTTGCGAGATAAAAGTATCACCTCAACATTAGCTTCAAATTTATTCAGGTTCAGAAATTTTTTCACTAATGGAAAGGCAACACCTGGTTTTAAGACATTGTTTTCATTTGCAATCTGGTAACGCGAATATGCCTCTACACCTTCATTTTCATAGACCGCATTACTTTCACTCAAATCAAACAATGCACTCGATGATATAGCTACTGTCAGTTTTTTATAGCTTAACATATGAATATTCCTTAATTAAGGGGAAATATAGCACTAATTGAATGGGGTTATTATCCAAAACTGAAAGAGCCGTAGAATAATTTACTAATTGT
Source organism: uncultured Gammaproteobacteria bacterium (assembly GCA_964651735.1). GTDB lineage: Bacteria > Pseudomonadota > Gammaproteobacteria > CAZYYU01 > CAZYYU01 > CAZYYU01. Next base: position 62,761 of record CAZYYU010000009.1, read on the forward strand.
ATTTTATGTTTTTCCTTTTCAGCATGAATAAATTCTTCAATATTTTCATTTTTAGGATCAGCACTTTTATAATCGATAATCCAGCGAATTCCATCTGCTACAAAGGTGCGGTCAATAATATAGTGAAATATTTTTCCATTATTTACAGTACTAATGGCGTATTCGCTTTTGGCGTCAGGGTGATGGGATAAAATCCAACGTCCTTTTTCGTCAGATAAAGTATTAGTGATAGCCTTTTCTACTTTTTGGAGTGCGGATTGCATTTGATTTTCTAGAATGCCTAATTCGTATAATCTGATTTTCCATAAGGGAATTAGTTGGGGAATTTTTTCGAGAGGGTAGTGATGTAGTCCTTCGATGCTTATTTTATAGAGGATTTCGTGGATTAGGGTGCCTATATAATTACTTCCCCCCTCTGTCCTGACGGACATCTCCCCCCTAGTGGGGGGAGACAATTGCTTAAACTTTCGAGGCACAGAAGATAAATTGTTAATGCGAAAATTACTCACAACAGAGGAGTCTTTTCCTCCCACCTCAGGGGGGAGGTCCCGAAGGGGGAGGGGGGAGCTTGATAACACCCCCCACAATAACCCCAAAAACGTCTTCTTAGCAGGAGAAACAACCCCCCCATCCTCATCACTCTCCAAAACCCCAAACAAATGCAATTCACTTCTGGCACGCGTCATTGCCACATACAATAAACGTACCGCCTCCAACTCCGCTTTTTTTGCATCCACATGATAACAATATCGATAGATAGGATCGTGATCATCAGCCGCTGCTTTAATCGGTGCCAAAATTAAATCGGCACTGCGGGTTTCTCGAGGTCTTTCTAAGCAGTTTAATAATTTTGCACTATCAAGCGCAGAACGTTTTGCCAAACCCGGTAAAATGACAATATCAAACTCTAAACCTTTGGCTTTGTGAATACTCATGATTTGCAATCTATTATCCGCTTCTGGATCAGGTGTGGAATATAAACGTCCGACCTGTCTTTCAAGATCATCGAAATGAATTATATCTCCACCCTGATCACATTGAGCGACTAATTCAAAATAGTGCTCTGCATTAATGAGGTCACTTTGATCGTCTACACAAGCGGGTCCGCCTAAGGCTAACCAAGCTGATTTAATACACTCATGAAAGGACAAGCGTCGAATCTTATTTAAGACCTCATTCAAAATGGGAACGATGAGTGATAAACGTTTCTGAGCATCTACAGAAAGTTTTTTTATGAGAGTGATGTTTTGTAGCTGTTCCCAAATTATCGCATCAGGATCTTTAGATAAACACAGCAAATCTGATAACACCAAACCACACCAAGGTGCTCTTAAAATTGACAACCAGGCTAATCGATCACCGATATTCCATAAGGCTTTGGTTAATGATAATAAATCTCGAATGACCATTCGATGATTCAGTTTTTCAATCTCATTTGCTTGAAATTTTATTCCCATGGCTTGTAAATAAGGAATAATTTTTTCTAGATGTGAGCGTGAGCGTACTAAAATTGCAATATTTTGATGGGTATTTTCGCTAAGCTTTGCATTTATTAATTCTACGATGGCTTGTGCTTCGATCTCATCATTTGCATTAATTAAAAAATGTGGAACTACGTGATTATCCCCCCCCCTCAGTCCCTTCGGGACAGCAGCCACAGAACCCGAATAAGGTACAGCCCCCAATGCAATATCTTCCTGCACTGGAAAGGTCTTCTCAAAAGCATTATTAATCCAATCCACGATACCGGCCGTCGATCTAAAATTCATTTTCAGCTCTAAATATTTTAAAGAAATATGAGTCAATCCTTGATGTCGAGCTCTTAAAAATAAGCCCACTTGAGCCTCACGAAAACGGTAAATAGATTGCATTGGATCTCCCACTAAAAATACCGTACGTCCATCATTCGGCTCCCACCCTCGGGTTAATTTTTCGATGAGGCGAAATTGACTCAGGGAAGTATCTTGAAATTCATCGATTAATAAATGTTCAATACGATAATCCCAATGTAATGCCAGATCAGAGGGTTCATCATCTGAGCCTAGAGCACGTAAAGCGGCACTTTGGACTTCAATATAATCAACCACACCCTTAGATTGAAATTCAAGTTGCAAATGTGCAAGTAGTACTGGTAATACCATCATTAAAGCAGAAACTATATTCCATTGTTGCTCAGAATATTTACTAGGCGGCAGTGCCAAACTTTCAAAAAGTGCTTCACGAAAATCTACATAGTCCTCTAATTGTTTCAATAAAAGTATCATCCGATCTTTCATTTCCTTAGCATAGAGTTGATCATCTTTATTTTCTAAGGAAGAGGGCGCTGGAAAACCAGTTATTTTATTGATTGCTTTTCGCCACTGTCCCTCTGAATTAAGCAGTGTTTTTGCTATAAATTGCCATGACTGTAGATCTTCAACTTGATTTTCTGGCAAGGAATCTAAGCGGTGTTCAAGGAACAAATTTTCTGCTGCAAAATTGAGCAAAATAATCAGTTCTGTGCCCAAATCATCTGGAATTTTATTCATACAATGATGCAGGGATTCTCGAATAACCTCTTGCAAACCTTGTTCTAATTTTTCTCGCAATATTGAAGAGTTTTCATCACTCAAATAAGAAATCCACTGATCTCGTTTCATTAACATATCGACAAAAAGTGATTTGAGTCTTTCCACCTGATTATCCAAATGTAACAACAGTGACTCTAATTGTTCATTCCAAACATTTTCAGTCTCCAAACTTCGAATCAATGATTCAGCAGCAGATGAATAATAGGGTATTGCATCATCAGTCACTGTAGAACTGACTCCACATTGTGAGCGAATCGGTGATTGTCTCGTGATACGTGAACACAATCCATCTATCGTCAATATCCGCAATCGATTTGGTTGATTTAAAATATTCCAATGCTCAAGTTGATCACGTTTTAAAACTTTTCTGGCTAAATTCCACGTGATTTTTTGGTGGTTATTATGGGGTTCATCTTCTTGGGAGGCAAATTTTAGAGCTTGAATAACTCGTGAGCGCATTTCTGCTGCCGCTTTTTTCGTAAAAGTAATTGCAAGCACCTGCTCAGGTGCTTTACTCACTTGTGCTAATAATACCAGTATTCGTTGAGTCAATAATTCTGTTTTTCCAGAACCCGCTGGCGCTTGTACGATAAAGGAGTACCGACAATCCAGTGCCTCTTCACGAGCTTTAGCATCGATTAACGAATTCGACATAATGAATATATCTCACAAAATTGACAATTGAGTGATGGATCTTTTGGATCCACTGTTGCTTTTCCTTTTAAAAAATCACTCGCCAGTTGGGATAAATAATCTTTCCATTCACTCACTAATTCATTCCACTCATAATCATATTTTTCGATGGACTTTACATCAGGTAAAATATCTGAAACCACACTAATTCCTTTAAATTGTTGATTATCAACCCGACATTCTGCAAAGGTCAGAGCAGAAATCGGTAAATTCGTTGCCAAACTATACAAGGGTAATTGAGGTTCATCAGGTCTTTCACCAAACCAACTACTGGGCGATGATGAACCTGTTTTATAATCGATAATCACATAGCTTTCATCTTCCAATTGATCAATACGATCAATTCGACACTCCAACGTCAAACCACCAATACTAATAGTTTGATTTTTTTCAATATTAAACACCTTAAAAGGCTTTCTCTTTTTTTCATACTCAAGCCATTGAGTGATTAATTTTTCTAATCTTATTTTTTCAATTTTTGCAAAAGCTGAGGTGTTGTCGACAGTATTATTAATAATCCCTTGTATTCGCTGTTGTAATTCATCCATAGATATTGCTTGTAAATTCCTCGAGGAGCGAAGTTCTTTCCAGATTTTTGCCAAAATATCATGCACCAAGTTTCCTCGATCTTTGGCCTCAGGGCCTAAGGTTGGAGCATCTAATCCCCTCGCATTTAAACGAATTTCAGCGAATGCTTTGAAAGGGCAGACGGCTTGAGCCTTTAAGATATAGCTTCCTCCACGAATAGTTTCATCATTTGAAACGGGCGGTGCAAAACTATCCTCGAATTCTTCAATTTCTCTTTGATGATAAATCTGATGCGATAATGGAATAAATTCTGCGAATTTTAAATCTGATCGGTTAATTTTTGGAAATTTATTGAGTAAAGGAGAAGCTTGAAGAGATTTATCTTTTTCAAAAATTGAATAGGAAAAAATGACTTCAGAAGCAGCATTTTTTAAACGATCCAAGACATTTTCTGCATAGGCGAACTCATGTTGAGGATGTGATCGTGGCATTTTATTTTGACGCTGAATTTGAGCGTCTACTAAAGGATTCACTTGTAATGCTTGGGGCCAAGTTTCATCATCTAATCCCATTACCCATAAACCATCAAATAATAGTCCGGTGGATTCTAGAATCCCCATCAAATGCACTCGCGCATCAAGCGTGGGCAGCTGAAATACAGCGCCTTTTATCAAATGATTTAAAATAGCTAATCCTTCATCCAATGAAACGCTTTTTAGCACGCTATCCTGCGACCTCATATCATTAAGTATTTCATACCAACGTTCTACACACCCAATTTCAGTCTCTGTCAGAACTAATTCACCTGGCCATCCAAAACACTCTAACATCGCCTCAAAGGTTTTAGCCCAATCACTGGGCTTTTGTTCCTGAGGAATGGTTTCAAGAAAATGCAAAAACCTAGTCCATAATGCTTGCCAAATAGGAGCGGTCTCTTCGTTAGCTAAGACGTTGAAATCCGGAAACAATCCCCCTGATTCTCGCCATTCATTATCACAACGAATTCTCTGAAAATATTCCGCAGAGGATCCTAGGATATAAGGGGAACGTAATACCGCACACACTTGAAAAAGATCCGACTCCCTTTTAAGCAAGTCCAAAATCCTCAAGGCGTTGGCAATCAATGGATATGTCAAGAGCGATTTACCAATTGATACATTAATAAGCGCATCGCCCAGAATATCACTAAATACTTGAAGGGCTCGATCACGAAAAGAAGGCAAATCTGGCACCACACAGGCGTATTTCCCATCAGGCTTATGTTCTCGTTTATTTTTAATCCATAAAGCAGCGCTCTGCAGTTCATCCATCGAGTCTTTCAACTCTAGAACAGCAACCCTTGAATTTTCAGTATAAAAATGATGGATTTTTAAATCAGAATTGAATTTAATACAATCAAATAACTTATTGATTATTTTAGATATATTATCAAATCCAACCAAATGAATTCTTTGAGGTACTGTTCTTGGATTCTTAGAAACTATATCAATGATTTTTTTGGGAATAGAGGCCTCATCAATAAAGTGATGTTCATCACAATAATGCTGATAGGCTTTGGCCCATACTCCAAAAACAGGATCAGTAGCCTGTTCATCCAGCTCCCATTGTTGCATTAACAACCAGCTTTGTTGTGCTAAGACAGCCATTTCAAGTGAAGATCCTATAATTTTATGCCATAAAAATAAGGACTGAGCAGGGGAGAGCAGACGAGTAGGTTCGAGTTTATTTGACTGGTAAAATTCTTTTAACCAGGTGTCAAATGGAAGAATGCAGGGTGATTCCCAAGTCACTTTAGCTGAATTGCATTGGAACTGATCAATTTCTCCTCGCAAATAATTTGCTAGTCGTTTATTAGCTGTCAGGATCAGATCACCACTCTTAATATTTTGAACAAATTCTTTGAACATAGCCCAATAATACACTGCCCCTTGACCCCATTACTACCTATGTTAGGATGAAAGCTCATTACAAAAGGAACTCACTATGTCAACATGGATATCTAGAACCCTTCTCGCCCTAACACTAGGCACTCTTATTGCTTGTTCCCAAAGAATCAGTGAAGAAAATTACAATAAAATTACTTCAGGAATGAGCTACGAAGAAGTGGTTAAAATCTTAGGCAAACCAACCAGTACCGGGAAATTCGCCCTTGGTGAAATTTCTGCCACCACCGCGACCTGGGAAGGTGACAACGGTAAAGTGGTTATTCAGTTTATTAATAACGTCGTCAAGTTGAAAAACTTCAGTGGAACGGGTTCTGAGCAACTTGAGATAGAATAATGGCTGAATTACAGCTGAAGGATGATAACACCTTAGTGTGTAGTGGTGATTGGACCATTCATCACCTTGCAGATTTAGAGATGCAATTAAATAATTTAAAAATTCCTAAAAATGCATCTCTCACTATTGATACCAAAGCCTTATCTTCTTTAGACAGTGGAGGTGCTTGGTTAATCCAATGTATTATGAACAAATGCGAAGAGCAGCACGGCTCCGCTGAAATTAAAAACCTCTCAGAACAATATCAATCCATGTTTAATTTGGCGATTGCTGAAAAAGAACATATTATCGAAAAAATAACCCCTCAAAAAAATGAATCACTTTTTTATTCCATTGGAAAAAAAACTGTTACAAAATTCAAAGAATCTTTGAAATACCTCGGTTTTATAGGTCAACTCACTGAACTCTTTGGACAGTTCATCTCTCGTCCTAAAATATGGCACATCAATTCTATTTCTTCCATTATTCAGGACACTGGCGTAAATGCATTACCGATAATAGGATTATTATCATTCTTAATAGGTGTGGTATTAGCTTATCAATTGGGATTACAACTTCAATTGTATGGTGCCAATATTTACATCGTTAGTTTATCTGGGATGGCAATCCTACGAGAATTTGGACCACTCATTACTGCCATCATCGTTGCTGGTCGTACGACCTCCTCATTTACGGCTCAATTAGGATTAATGAAAGTGAATGAAGAAATGGATGCTTTGTATGCAATGGGAATTTCCCCTATCAATCGTCTTGCCTTACCGCGTTTAATCGGAGTTATTGTCATTTTTCCATTATTAACGATTTGGGCGAATGCCTTTGGGGTGCTTGGTAGTATGCTTATGTCAGATTATATGCTCGAAATTCGACCCTCAGATTTTATCTCTCGTTTTACTGAAGATGTTGAAGTTGCTTCATTATGGACTGGACTATCTAAAGCCCCTGTCTTTGGAATGATAGTTGCGAGTATAGGATGTTTTCAAGGGTTTCAAGTGTCATATTCTGCGACAAGCATAGGACAAAAAACAACATTGAGTGTAGTACAAGCGATTTTCTTGGTCATCATCGCCGATGCATTTTTCTCGGTATTATTCAGCTGGGCAAAAATTTAATGAAAGAACCTATTATCGAAATACGTAATCTCAGTAATTGTCTAGGCGGAAAATGGATTCACCAAGGACTTAACCTGACCGTCTACAAAAATGAAACCTATGCTATTGTCGGAGGTAGTGGATCTGGAAAAACAACAGTATTACGCAATATTTTAAAATTACTCAAACCCACCTCAGGTGAAATCAAAGTATTTGGCACAGATATTTTAAATGCCCCGGCCGAAGAGACTATACAAATACGACAGCGCTGGGGAATATTGTTTCAACAATCTGCGCTTTTTAGTTCACTCACGGTATTGGAAAATATATTATTTCCTCTGAGAGAATTTACTACCTTAAGTAAAAAAATTTGCATCGAACTTGCGAGAATGAAAATTGCCATGTCAGGGCTCCCATTAGATGCTGCCGATAAACTGCCCGGTGAATTAAGTGGTGGAATGAAAAAACGCGCAGCTCTTGCCCGAGCCATCGCCCTAGATCCTGAAATTTTATTTTTAGATGAACCCACCGCAGGTTTAGACCCTAAAGGTGCGGAAGGTATTGATGAATTAGTACAAAACCTCTCGAAATCCTTAGGATTAACAATCGTAATCATTACACATGATCTTGATACCTTATGGCAGGTTACCGATAGAGTCGGCTTTATGGGAGAGGGGAAGATGCTGGCCGAATTACCGATGCCAGAACTCGTAAAACACACTAATCCCATTATCCAAGAGTATTTTAGTGGAGCACGAGGTAAAATTCGTCATCAACAGGAATGATAGATTCCTAGCCCTAACCTATGATAGGATTCCCTGATTATGGATACCAAAGTTAATTATGTCTTAGTAGGGATATTTGTAGTGCTTCTAAGCATTGCGATCATTATTGCTACCGCTTGGATCAGTGGCGGTCGCGGTGCCAAATCCTATAATAAATACTTGACTTATATTAATGAAACCGTAGCTGGATTAAATGAAAAAGCCGCGGTTAAATTTAATGGCGTCGAAGTAGGGTATGTAGAACAAATCACTCTGAATCCCAAAAATCCACAACAAGTCAAGCTCCTACTGGATATTGACTCTAAAACGCCTATTAATTCCAGTACGGTCGCTTTCCTTCAAACCCAAGGCATTACCGGATATATGTTCGTTGCTTTAAAAGCCAACAGACCCTCTGCGCCACCACTTCAAAAAACCCCCGGTGAAAAATACCCGGTGATTCCCTCAAAAGCATCCTTTCTTTTTCAATTAGACAATGCCGTGGAATCAATTACCACTAACATCTCTAATGTCAGTAATAGACTCCAAGGTGTTTTGAGTGATGAAAACCAAAAAGCATTTTCGGGCATACTTGTTAACCTCGAAGAAATCTCTACTATCATCAAACAAAATTCTAAAGAATTGGATGAGATGATTAAATCTGCCAATAAAACCTTCGAAAATACTGCCGTAGCCAGTAAAGATTTTCCAAATCTCTTACATAAATTAGATACTACTTTAAATGAAACAAGACGTATGGTACAAAATTTGAGCAATGCATCTGAACATTTAGATGTTATCGATAAAGCAAAAGAATTGTTAGCCAGTGTTCAGTCATTAGCTGATGAATTAAATGAAAATCCCTCCATGCTGATTCGTGGTAAAGCAGCTCCCACTAAAGGACCGGGTGAGTAACATGAAAAAAAATCTGATTATCCTACTGATAAACACCTTAATACTGAGCTCATGCGCCATTAAAGTACCCGAAAAAAAAACCTACACACTCTCTGACTTATCACATCAAACTCATCACAACATTCGTCCCTGTGAAACACTACTTGTTTCAATGCCAAGCGCCAATGTAGGCTACGATAGCAAAAATATGCTCTATACCATAAAACCTTATGAATTAGCCTCATTTTCTACGGTTCAATGGGCAGGCCCACCTGCAGAAATGTTATTCCCCTTACTAATACAACATATTGATAATACTTCCACTCTCCAAGCAGCAGCCTCACCACCCTTATCCGCTTATCACCATAAGTTATTGAAAACGCATTTAATTGCATTTCATCAAGATTTTACAGTCCACCCAAGTGTGATCAGAATGGCTATACGCGCAGATATCATCGATAAAGCCAAAGACCATGTCATTTCATCTAAGGTATTTAGCACGACAATGTCGACTTCTTCTGACACTCCCTACGCCGGAGTTATCGCCTTTAATAAAGCCACTTATATTTTATTAGATCAAATCGCATGGTATTGTGTTCAAGAACTCAGTACTCACAATGAAGTCCTGCTCCCCCCTCCGGGAGGAGCTGTCGCGAAGCGACTGAGGGGAGAATTAACCACAGGAGAACCATCATGATTAAAAACACGATAAAGTCCTACGGCCTTGTCTCTAAAATATTTCATTGGCTAATAGGTTTAGCGGTAATAGGCATGCTTATCATCGGCCCATTCCTCACAAGAATAAAAAATCAACACTTAGCTGATCAGCTGTTCACCTTACACAAATCGGTTGGAATGATACTCTTACTATTAATTATTTTAAGATTATCCTGGCGGTTAACAAATATCACACCTACCTCATCTACTCATGTACAACCATGGCAACAAAAAGCAGAAAAATACGCCCATTTCCTGATGTACTTGGCCTTATTTGTCATGCCCTTATCGGGTTGGGCAATGTCAACCGCCGCTGGTTATTTACCCAGTATTTTTGGCTATGGTGAATTTGCTATGCCATTTATACCCAAAAGCAAGGCTCTTGCAGATGCAATATCTTGGGTACATACTATCGTCGGTTTTACGTTAATTGCACTCGTTTCTTTACATATATTAGCAACAGTGCAACATTATGTAGTCCATAAAGAAAACATCTTGAAGCGTATGCTTTAGTGTGTTAATTTTGGGCCTTAGGGAGAACATTATTTTTTAAGGAGAATTCTATGTGTAAAAGGGTTATTACAGCCACAATCCTCGGTGGAGTTGCAGTGTATGTCTGGTGTATGGCGTCATGGATGTTATTACCATGGCATAAAACCTCATTTTCAGTTTTTACGAATGAAACTACGGTTGCTCACACCTTAAGTGAAAACGCTCCACATTCAGGCATCTATTTGATTCCTTATATTTCTGATTTTTCAGGTGCACAAAAAGCTGAACACGAGAAAAAATACACTGAAGGACCTTTAGCCTTTGTCGCATTTTCAAAAGAGGGTGGTAATGATCCTCAGATGAAAAAACAAATGGTTGTTGCTTTATTGATGGATTTGATAGGTGCATTTTTAATTGCTTCCTTATTATCAGCAGCATCGGGCATTTCTTACATTAATCGAGTGCTTTTCGTAGCAGGTGCAGGCCTTGCGGTTGGAATTTTAGGAAATGTTCCAAATTACAATTGGTGGCATTTTCCATTGAATTACACCGCGATCGCTATTGCTGATGCCTTCGTAGGCTGGTTCATAGCCGGTATCCTAATGGCGGCTGTCGTTCGTAAAAAATAAGTTTCGCTAAGCTGTCATCCCGGCTTTTACCGGGATGGCAGCTGTTTCTACTAAAATCTACTATAATATAATAAACAATAGATAGTAGAGGCAAGACAATGGAAGACACCCGAGAAGCGCTCGGTACATTATCTGAGAAGTTTAAAAAACAATTTATTCGCATCTATTCATCAAAAACAGAAACTACGCTTTTACATCCAACCAAACCTGAGGACCCCAAGAATATTCCATTAATTCTGCATCGACCAAAAACTAAAAAAAACCCTGCTATTACGATAAATATTGATAATAATAATAGTAATGGAAGAGATATGGATGGGAACACATTACTGCATCTCGCGGTTATTCACTACAATCCTAAACAAGGTGATAATCAACTCGGTATTATCAAAGCTATTAGAAATTCTATTAATAAGATCAATGTTAATGTCCACAATGAACAATTCCTAACACCCCTTGATATTGCAGCAGCACAAGTACCCATAGATTTAGACCTCATCGAGATTCTACTATCACCGGGTCCGCAAAACGTTGATGTTTGGACAACGCTAGAAAACCGTCAGATGTTATTAAGAGAAGCCATAACACATAATCGTCCACGCTTAGTGGCTTATCTTTTAAGAAATGATGCAAATCCCAGAACAGCCGATGAAAGTGGAAAAACAGCGCTGCATTATGCTTTTGAAGAGCTAGAACCTAATGAAGAAATTATTCAGCTCTTAGAAGAAAACATGAAAGATAGATATTCGCATTTAAAGTCAATGAATGGTGCTAATTTATTGCATATAGTCGCTCATGAGGGAATAGAGGGACTCACTAAAGATTTGGTTCATTACTATGATGTCAACTCAAGAACACAACAGGGAGCAACACCCTTAGCCTTCGCCATTAATAAACCCTCAATAATTAAAGAACTGATTAAAGCAGGGGCAAGACCCTGGAATTGGACAGCGTATCAATTACGAAAACCTTCTCAAAAAGAAATGAGAGGGGTGAATAAGCTATTAAAAGAATTACAAAAAGAAAATGCGGCATTTGAATTAAAATTAGAGGATAAGCCTGCAGGAATTCAAAGTGCCATGTTTAATTTGCTGGCTTACACGGGAAAATTAAAAAGTGAACTCGATGATCCAAAATTCTACACCAGAACTCGTCATCTACAACAAAAATATGATGCTCTGAAAACACTGATAAAGGATCTACTCAGTGAAAATGATCCCGAGCTCATGAAAACGAAATTAAGCGCTGCACTTAGAAATGATTCTCTTATCGAAAATCGATCTAAGATTGTTGGATTTTATTTTCTCCATGGAATATTTTCAAAAAAACGTAATCTCGAAGATCAAAATGCTCCGCATTATGTTAAATCTGCTACGGAAGAGTTGCTTTACGATTTAAAAGCAGCGATTGAAAATTCCGAGCGAAATGTTGAAAGCACTGCTTCAAAAAAACAATTTTAGTCTCTGTTCGCAATGAGGTTTGCCACTCGGAAACAAGCCATCGGCAGCGGGAGCTTGTATCAGGACACGCCGTGAACCCGTCCCTGGGGGCTCGGAAAAAACATCCCTGTTTTTTACGGTCCTGATACAAGCACCCGCTACCGATGGCTTAGAGCAATATCTAAACTTTCCTGTACTATACTATTAAAATATCAGACAAGGATGGAGCCGTGTCTAAGCTTAGAAATATACAGGATAGTATTGAGCATACTCTTAAGGAATTGATGTATGCACCCACACGAGGCTTAAGGAGAAATGTATCAGCCGTTGTTGATAGATTGACGCCGTTTAGTGCCTTGCAACTTCAAATTGATTTGAAGTCAAATTATTATACCCTCGCAAAATCCGTCTTTTTTATAGCACTTAAGGCGTCCTTAATACATGAAATAACAAAACATAATCAGCTTAAAGATGGCATATTTTTAAGAAAATTAAAAAAGTATCTGAAAATAAGAAGACATTTTAAAAAGAGGGCCAGTGGTCTACCTCCCAAACTGATAAAAAATAGCTTTAAAATTCCCTTTTAATGCATGGAAAGTGAGTTGGGAGGCTATTGTTTTTATTTAAATCTGTTATAATACAAACAGTTTTATGCAAATATATGCAATAGAGGTCCTAAATGATCAAATTAGATGAACAGGTTTTAAAAGAATTTGCGGCACTTTCCAAACTAAATACGCCACTGAGTGCTGAGTATCTAGATCAGCTAAAATTGAATGGGCATCTTCTCACTGACCTACTAAGTGCTAAAACCGAGGATGGATCAACACTCTTACATCTGGCAGTCTATGTATCAAAATTGACCAATCCCTCTTTATCATCGCCACAAATTCATTTAGACAATATTTATGTGCTTATCAAGTATCTACTTGATAAAAATATTGATATTAATGCAACTTTTGAAGGTTGCTCAGCCCTAACATTGGCAGTTACGAGACCCCAATTTGAAGTCCTTGGCGAAGCATCTCGTGATGCCACTACGGTGAAAATGCTCTTAGAGAGAAATCCAAATACTTCAACCATCGATAGTGATGGCAATTCACTTCTCTATTATGCAGCGCTTAGACCTGTAAAGGTATTTGATTTACTATTTGAACCTTGTAAAACACAAATCAATCTAAGGAATAATGAAGGTAGAACACCTTTGTTTTATGCCGCTAGAATGAGTTTTGCGAACTCAAGCCATCTTGATGTTGTAAAAAAATTAGTTGCAGCAGGTGCTGATGTTAATGCCATCGATAAAGCTGGAAATTCTATTTTAAGTTATTATTTAAAAGAAATTAAGTACAATTCTCAATTTTATTCAAGTGTCAATAATTTAATCGACATCTTAGTTGAAGCTGGTGTTGATCTCAGTCATAAAGACCCTGATGGAAGAACTATTGCAGATCTAGCGCTTCAGGCTGGTATCCCGATGAGGTTCTTTTCCAAACATATTAAAGGGAAAACTACATTACCTGAAGATGCAGATTTACTTCACTATGCAGCTGCTAATGGATGCATTGATTTTATTAAAGGTCTGGCTCAAGAAAAAGATATTAATGCAAAGCTCAGTGATGGACGTACGCCCTTAAGTATTGCTATTGAAAAGGAAGGAGTAAATTCATATATTGTTAAAGAATTATTAACCTATGGTGCAGAAATTCCTGAAAATCTAAGCGAGAAGCAGGTATCAAAATTAAAAGCATTAGATCGAAAAATTATTAGTCCTGGCATGCGTCATGAATTTGATAATCTTCGTGGGCAATATGCCTATGGTTCAAGTCAAAATACACAAAAAATTGAAGATGCAGAGAAACATCACCTCAAAGGATATAAAATTTCTGATCTTCTTGAAGCTGAGGATGGTGAAGGTAACTCCTTACTTCATCTTTCCTTGAGTACTCAACGTTATGGAATCAGTATTCGGTTATTTAATTATCTGCTAAGTGTCGGTGCAAACCCTACTAAAAAAAATAAACAAGGAAATACTCCATTGGATCTATTAGCTAAATTGCTGAGTGATTATCAAAAAACCTTCTACTATTTAGATCAAGAAACAATAGAATTATTACTCAATACTATAGATGCTAAAGACTTTCCTAAGGAGCTTAGAAGCCAGCTTTTTATTCATTCACTACAACTCAAACAGTTCGAAGGTTATTCTGAAGCGCTTTTTAAAGCGGGTGTCGATATCAATGCCGTCGACAGAAGAGGGATGAGCGCATTACATTATGCCTGTGAAAATAATGATATCGATCGAGTCAATATGTTATTAGCACAAGGTGCTGACCCTAATATCAAAAATAATTCTGGAGAAACTCCTTTATTTAAAACAAAACGTTGTGATATTGCCGAAGCATTAATTGCTGCAAAAGCAAATATTTCAGAAACTAACGCCTATCAAAGCTCAATATTACAGAATGCTTTGATCTCTTATAACTCGAGATTTTCACAGCGTATTACACCCAGTTCTGAGCAAATTAACAATCATGCTGATTTTATTCGCATGCTTATTGCTCGGCCCGATATCAACGTCGATTTGGCTGATAAAAATGGCATGACTGCTTTATTTTTTGCCTATGATCTTGAATTTTTTAAAGCTTTAATTGAAAAGGGCGCAGATCCTACTATTTGTGATGCTGAAAATAATACGCTTCTTCATCACGCTGCTCGTGAAGGAAATATCGATGTTTATAATTATCTTGTTGATCAATTTCCTGAGATGATAAAGGCTGTCAATAAATCGGGTAAAACGCCTTTATTTGTAGCCACTAGTGCTCAAATTATCTCTGATTTAATAGCTCGCGACCCTGAATCTGTTAATAAAAAAGATAATGAAGGGATTACACCTATTAATGCTGTGATGGAACGACGTCAAACAAGTTACCTTATTAATTCACAAGAAAATGAAATTATCAAAGCTTTCATTGAGGGTGGAGCTGATATTTCATTTGCTTACCGTGATAAAAAATCTTTAGCGCATTATTTAGCACATAATGCCAGCAAAGACCTTGTCGAAACAATGGTGCGAAATATTGTCGATCCCACTGAAAGACTTGCAGTCATGGCACTAGCTCTTCAACGATCAAATAGAAAAGCTTCTGGAATAGACCCTGAAATGTTTAGACCTTATATTAAAGGTAAAGCTGACTTAGGGGATTCAGCGACTTTATTGCACTATGCTGCCTATAATGGCATGACAGATGTACTGGAACCTCTCATCAATGTACATGATCTCGATGTTAATGAAGCACTCGAGGAAGAGGGTGGTGATACACCCTTATCCTTAGCGATACAACAACATGGACTACATTCACCGATTGTAGAAAAACTACTTAGTTTAGGCTCTAAAATACCTAAATCTCTATCTCCGCAGGAAGTATTGGGATTAAGTATTTCGCATCTTGATGTGCTTTTTGCTCATAAAAAAGATAATGGATTTTTCAATTACAATTATTTCGTTAACACACCCGTCCATGAAGAGGTGAGACCAGTGGCTTTATTTTTCGATTTCCTATCTTCGAAAAATAGCGCTTTTATAGATACTCTCAGCAAAGCCACACATTTTCAGACTAAAAAAGAGGGTAGTTCTGAAGACTTTGCGACTATCCTGGCTGATCGCCTCTGCCGAGATGTCCCATGGACAGCTTATAAGAACGCAAAATATACAGAACGTGATTTATCTGGAATATCAAAACTTGGACTCAATATAGATGACACTCAATTGTCCGTAGAAAATCAGCCTGAACTTCAAAATGCTTTATTTAATTTAATGGCTTATGCAGGCAAATTAGCCTTAGAACAGAATCCTAATGCAGTCACTCAAAATAAACTGACTGGAATTACTGATACTATTAATAAATTACTAGCTACGAATGATTCAGATGAAATTGCTGAAATATTAGACGAAGCGCTTCAGAATAAAAACATCACTAAAAATCGGAGTACGGGATTTTATATATTTCATTCCATTTTTAAAGCAGACAAAGGCACTAAATGGAACACACCTGCAAAACATGTGGTCTATTCAACCACTGAAGAATTACTGTTGAAACTCAAAATTGCTTTTGAAAATCGAAAAGTGAATCCCAAAGAAGATGAAGTGCAAGATATATCTTCGGAAACTAACGATACAAGCAGCAAAAGCTCTAAAAGTAATTAACTCGCTACTGCTTAAAATTTATGGTATTTTCCTGATGTCTATCTTTTTCAATACTTGCCATTAAATCACTCGCTTCTTTAAAATCAGGCTTTAAATTGACGGCTCGTTTTAATAAACGTAATGCATGAATTTCGTCACTTAAGGTTCCATGAGCAATCAAAGAAGCATAGAGATATTGTGACTTTGCAATTAACTCTTTCATTTCATCAGACCAAGTGTTTTCATTCGAATTATTCGCTTCATTCAAGATTTTTGACAAAATAGACTTAGCTTCTTCCTTTTTCACCGCCTTATTAAAATGTTCAGCAAGCTTATATTGTTCAGTTAATTGTGTGAACAATACAGAAGGTACTGGCTTGGTAGCGTATGATCTCAGTGATCTTAAAGCCATAAACGAATATTTTCTCATCGTGCTCTCTCCAATTTATTGATTAGTTTTTCAGGACAAATATATTCCCCAATATAAGCGAGGTCAAGTTTCGTGAATACCGTGATTTTCACTATTCAATTGCAATTAAGTTATGCCTTAACATTCGTTCTTAAATTTGACATTTCATACTTATAGTGTGTATAATTGTGAAGAGTAAAGACATTATTAAAATCCTGAAAAATGACGGCTGGATTAAACATCGTCAAAAGGGGAGTCACATACAATTTAAGCACCCTATTAAAGCAGGAAGAGTTACAGTGCCTCATCCTAAAAATAGTCTGCCGATCAAAACGATTAACAGTATCTTTGCTCAAGCAAATATAGAAGTAAATAGACGATAATGGAGACAAAGATGAGATATCCAATTTTTATACACAAGGCTAGAAACGAACCCTATGGTGTAGATATTCCTGATTTAAAGGGTTGTTTCTCCGTTGGAGACAATATTGATCAAGCCATACAAAATGCACATGAAGCTATTGAATGCCATATTGAAGGTCTTTTAATTGATGAAATCCCTGTACCAATTGCCAAAAAAATTGAAGATCATGTCAACTCTACAACTTATCAAGATGGAATTTGGGCGCTTGTTGAAATAGATATGAGTAAACTTTCAGGACGAGCTAAGCGAATAAATATTACCTTGCCAGAACGTATTTTGAGGCAAATCGATAAGTTCACCCATGTACATGGAGGGAATAGATCGGGATTTCTTGCAGAAGCATCCTTGGAATACATGACCGCTCATAATAAAACCTAGGCAGTGGGGGACGTCATTTAATCAAATGCCCGTGTATTTATTTCATAGTACTCTTATTATCAGAAGTTGGATATTGCTCACGCCGTGAGGACTACGCGACAGTATATTAAGGCAATCTTAATAAATAGATGTTAGAATTCGTCAATTCTATCAAATCAGGATCAACCATGGCCCAAGATAAATACATCCAAGGAATTTCAGCAGATTCTATAGATTGGAAATTCTTAACAAGCATCCTTCCAGAAGTTGCAAATCCAAACCCACTATTAGGCAGAAACACGCTTTTACATGAACTAGCATTATTTCGAAATGAAAATGAAGATTTCGGCCTTTTTCTTGATAATTTTTTCAAACATCCCGCTATCCAATCTGCTCTAGATGAAAAGGATATGATCGGCAATACACCATTTTTATGGGCCGTTTCGCGGGTAAATTGTGTGGACAATTCTAATATAGATTTCATTAGCGCGAACGTTAACGTTGACTTTTACAACAGCTATCATCCATTTTCGCTCTACGTCATGAAATTTTATGAGCATATATGCCAAAACCCAAGCCTAATACACTTACTTTACGCACCAAACTGGAATAATACCCCCCTACTTTTAGCCATAAAAAACGGTAATATCGAATTAGCACTTAAACTCATTCCTCACTACCCTCTTGAGGCACTACAACAAAAAACGAATATGGGTAATACTGCCTTGCACCTAGCCAGCTTTTTTAGAATGGACACTGTGATCAGTGCTATTTTAAAACGCGCTGAAGAACTGAATGCCAAAGATCAGGTTTTAGGCACTACCACAAGAACGGGTTACACGGCTTTTGATTGTTATTCAATAGACCTCATCGATCAGAAATCTTATGAAGAGCTTCGTCAAAACACAGAGAGCATAAAATATTCAATTCAAGCGCTTAGGAATAAATCTCAAGTTGATGCTTTTTTTAAAGGTATTAGTTCTGATGATATTCGTTTTTTTGTGAGTGCTGATATATTGATTAGTTTTAATTCTGATCAAGAAAGTGCACACCCCTACTCCAAATTACGCCGAACAACTTTCAATCAAGAAATTTGTACAGCCTTAAAAACAAATATTCCACCAAAAATTTTAAACCCCAGCCATCAAACTATCCTTGTACAAAAACCTAAGGTTATTTTCAAATTTGATTCAAAGAAAATTGCTATTAAAGCTGAATCCATGGAAAAAATAGGCCAGGCTTTTTTAAACGAATATCCAGGTATGAAAATTGCCTATTTAACAGAGGCATACATGTCGGAACAAGACTATTATGTCCATGCCTATATTGATCCCAAAATAGATACTACGCCTATAACAGTCTATAAAATTTTACCGAATAACAACGTCCTTGTTTATCACAACACAACTGAGAAGTATTTTGATAAAACCACAGAAAATTCTTGTAGCACACAAATTACCCTCTCGCCTCATACTGAAAAATCAACAAAACCACCTCTCACAACTCCAATAAATACTGAGGATCTTTCATCTTCATCAACAGATGAACTTGATGATGATCAAAATGAAGCTCGATCTAGATCTGTGTATATGTTTTACGAAGATAAAACCGTCGATAAAAGTGAGTATACTGAGGTATGCGATATACTTTTAGACCTTATTAGATTTTATCCAGAGATGGAGCAATACTTTACATTTGATCAAAAACGTTTTCGAATTGAGGTAAGCGCCACACGTGAAACCCTATTAAACTGTATTCCCGATACTGCTAAATTAGGTGAAAAAGTACGTAAATCCTTACTCAGCTGTAAATCAGTTGGCATACCTATGAACGGAATTCATAGACTACATCAGAATAATGTCGCGAATTTTTTATTTTGTTTCTCAACGTCGACTCATGATGTACATTTTACCTATACCGCACAATATCCTGAGGCAAAAGCCTCTTATGAGAAATTTTTAGAAAATAACAGTTGGAACCGAGTTCACAGGCTTGACTGGGGTCAAAATAGTGATGATAACACCTTTGTTACTGAACATTTTCCAATTGATGATGAGATATTCCAAAAACAATTAATTGTAGTTCAAGACAATCATGATATCCCTGCTGCACAGCAATGGATTATAGATAATATTCAGAGATTTAAAGCAGATAAAAATTGTTATCTCTTAGTTGAGTTTTCAGACAGTAAAGATCTTGAAACTATTAAACAAACTATCAAAAGAATGGCGCCGTTTTTTAGTTTTAATGCACGAGAAGTCTCAGCCAAAACGATAGAAATGATAGACAGAGTAAGCGCCTTAGGTGTGACTGTTGAAGGTGGTGAAAATGAACGAACCCTCTATATCCGAGGTAATAATGAAAGAAGACTGCCAGAAACAGATTATTCATTTTTAAAAAATGTATTGGAAATTCTACACAAAGATAAAGACGCTAAAATAATGATTTGGTCTGGCAGCTCACATGGACCTGGAACACTCAATAAAATTATTTCTGTAAAACCAGCATTAGCACATGCTTTAATTTTTCCCGCTAATTCCAACTTAAGCATAGATCCACAATATCCTAATTTCCCTGCTAAAGATACCTACGCCATGGTCAAAACGGAAGCTAAAACTCAAAAAAACACGGGCAGTCAACCCTCTACACCTTCTTCATCCAAGCAGGATACTACAACTGATGAAGAAGGAAATAATCTTCTGCATCTTGCGGCAAAAAAGGGTAATTTCGATGAATATAAATTACTCGCTGATAAACATCCAGAATTGATTAGTGCCGTTAATAAAAAAAATAGAACCCCTCTATTTGTAGCGACAGATCCTCAAATTATCGCTGATTTAATTCAACGAAACCCCGAATCAGTAAAACACACTGATCAAGGTGGATCAATTCCATTACAAGCATTGTTGTTCAGAACCCCCTCTTCAATGAGTGAAAAAGATAATAACAATATCAAAGCTTTTATTGATGGTGGTTCAGATATTTCTTTTGAATATAATAATCACGAATCATTGGCCTTATATTTAGCTTTTCATGCTAATAATGATGTTATTACATCAATGATAGAAGCTGGTGTAGATCTCACTAAAAAATTAAAAAATGATTATGAAAATGAATATACCATTCCCGTTTATGCACTGATGAGGCCTTATGTCCTAGCAATCGACCCGGAAATTTTCAGAGATCATATTAAAGGCGAAGCAAAAGATTTAGGAGATACAGCCAGCCTACTTCATTATGCTGCCTTTAATGGTATGACAGATCTTATTGAGTCACTCGTTCATGTTCATCATTTGAATGTCAATGAACCTCTCGCTGAAGGTGGTGAAACGCCTTTATTACTAGCCATTGAGCAACATGGCTTGGACTCAGATATCGTGAAAAAGCTCATCTCCTGCGGTGCTACAATGCCTAAAACGCTATCACCAGGGGAACAATTAACACTCAGTATGTTATATCGTAAAGAATTTTATTCTCATCTTCATGCTCATGGTGATGCTGCTAGTTTCAAGGATTTCATTAATCTGTCTACGAATAACAAAAAAGAACTACTACCTTTGTTTTTCAATTTACTTTCTTTGAAAAATAACCCATTTATCGACGAACTTAAAAAGAATGCAAAATCAATTAAAGATTTATATTCTCCTTTTTATCATAGCCTTACAAGCAATCTCTACTCACAACTCAACTGGACCGCCTATCAAAGAGCAAAATTTACCGAAAACGATTTAGCCGGATTATCAAAACTTAAACTTAAGGCTGATGAAGTAAAATTATCCTTACAAGATCAACCAGATCTCCAAAATGCTTTATTTAATCTAATGGCTTATGCTGGAAAATTAGCGCTAGAAGAAAATCCCGACTCATACATTCAAAACAAAGTAAGCGCTTTAACTGATCTTGTGAACAGATTACTTTCTACTGATGATCCCGATGAAATCAATGAAATTTTAGAAGAAGCACTTAAGAATAATGCCATCACTAAAAATCGTGGCTCAGGACTTTATGTATTATATTCAATCTTCAGAGCAGACAAAGGCAATAAATGGAATACTCCTGCAAAACATGTAGTCCGTTCAACCGCAGAAGAATTACTTTTAAAGCTTAAAATTAGTTTTGATAAACGGAATCTCAATACAGCTGATAATGAATTGCAGGATATATCTGAAGATGATAGTGATACTAACAGTAAAAATTTATAGTAGTAATTAGTACATAATCGATTAAAATATTAAAGCCTTATCGGTAGAACGGGAATCCCTGCTTTCTTTGCAGCAATGCGTAATTCTTTATCAAAGGTTGCCAATGGACATGTAAAACGTAGTGATAACTCCAGATAACATGCATTATATACTGTTAATTTATATTCTCGAGCTAGCTCCAATATTCTACTCAATGCATAATCTGTAGTTTTTGTATCTACATTAATAGGAAGTTTTTTCAGTAAATTTATACATGAAGCAGATTCATAGGGTGTAATTCTACCTTTCTTTTCAGACTGACAGAATACATTTGCAATCTCAATGGACCATAAGCTTGGAACATGAGCTTGTTTTTTTGAAAGTGAATCTCTCAACTTACAGGCAATCTCACTGTATTCATCATTTAAAAACCATGACATAGTCACTGAAGAATCTAGTACAAATGCATCTTCCATTATTTTCTTCCTTCTTCTTTCATTTTCTTAATTTCAGATTGAGTTATACCCCTTTTACCAATAACTTTTGCTAAATTATCCATAGCCTTAAACACACTCTTAAGATCTACTTTTTCTTTTGCTTCATAAGGAACAAGCATTGCTACTTTCTCCCCTCTTTTTTTAATGACAAACTCTTGATGATGTTCAACAACATCAGAAATAATGCCTGAAAAATGAGTTTTAGCATCAAATATACTGATTTCTTTCATTTTACACTCCCAATTTAACTAGTCATTTGACTAGTATAAATTAGACATTCCAGGCTGTAAAATGTTAACAATAGTTGATCATTATCGTATCTTATTATATCGCACTAATAATTTATGTAACCCCGAGATTTTAATGTTATCATTCACCTATGAAATCAAAAATTACACCATTGTTCCTTCCCTTAGACACCTCAGAAGTCATGGGAAAACAAATTGTTAATTTTGCCTCCGACGATTACAACAAATCTGATGGGCATGCTCTAATTGATGCTAAAAATGATGCGGAGGCTATTTCAGCCTTTTTGCGTGAATATCGAGAATCACCTGAAACTCTTCGTTCTTATGCTAAGGAAATCGAACGATTATTATTGTGGTGCATCCATGTGGCTAAAGTGAATATTTCAAGCTTAAAACGTGATCATATGGTGCAGTATACCGAGTTTTTACAAAACCCTCTGCCGAAGGATCAATGGTGTGGACCTAAGGCGCCACGACAATGTAAGGATGGCTCCTTGAATCCTCAATGGAGAGCTTTTTTTAAACCCCTCTCCCCTACTTCTCTAAAAAAATCTATCAAAATTATCGATTCATTTCTAAATTATTTAGTACAAACTCATTATTTAACAGGTAATCCCTTAGCGGTGGATCGACGACGAAAAAGAAGAAGCAATACACAACAACAAAATATTATTGATCGCTATCTTGAATTGGATGAACTTACTGCCGTTTTGGATGCACTTGATGAATACCCTGCTGAAAACCAGAAAATGGCCTTTCAAGTTGCCCGAGCCCGGTACATTATTTTACTGTTATTTTATTCGGGATTAAGAATTGCTGAAGCCAGCAAACATACTATGGGCAATTTTATTCAGCGAGAGAAAAATTGGTTTTTGCGTGTGATTGGTAAAGGGAAAAAATTGCGTGAAATTCCTGTACCGGACGAACTCTTGAATGCCCTATCTGAATTTAGATCCTTTATGGACCTGCCTTCCTTGCAACCCAGTTTTGCAGAAAAAGCGCCTTTAATTCCCATGCAAAATTTAAGTCAACCCATCAGTACCCGCAGAATCGATCAAATTCTCAAATGGGCCTTCGGTTTAGGGGCATTAAAATTTGAACAAAATCAACCACATAAAGCATCAAAGTTACGTGCTGCTTCAGCTCACTGGCTCCGGCACAGTTATGTCACTTATTTGCTGGACAGCGGTGCTCCCTTAAAAGTGGCTCAAGAAAATGCAGGCCACAGCGATATCAGTACCACAATGCTTTACCGTCATGTGTCCCAAACCGATAGACACGAAGCAACCCGAAATCTAAGCCTATCAAAACACACTAAAAGTACTGCTAAGAATTAGTAGATTTGCCCCCCCTCCGGGGGGAGCTGTCACGAAGTGACTGAGGGGGGAATTAATAGAATTTTCAATTTAAAAAGAATATTCCATCTACCCCCCCTCCGCCCTTCGGGCACCTCCCCCCTGAAGGGGGAGGAGGAGCTATAATTGATTTATGAAAATCAACGCTTTATATCACTGGACACCCACTTTGCATTCTCGACCCTTATCGGAAGCACTGGGCAAAACGATCTGGCTCAAAATGGAATGCTACCAACCTGTAGGATCCTTCAAAATCCGTGGCATCGGCCACTTGTGCCAACATTATCAACAACAAGGCAAAAACCAATTTGTCTCATCCAGCGGAGGTAACGCCGGCCTCGCGGCTGCCTACGCTGGTAATAAATTAGGCATTAAAACCACGGTCTTTTTACCCAGCACCAGCAATCAAATCTTCATCAACGCCCTAAAATTAGAAAAGGCTGAGGTTATCATCAAAGGGGATGTGTGGGATGAGGCCAATAAAGCTGCCATGGCTTATGCTAAGGAAATTAATGCTGGATTTATTCCACCCTTCGATCACCCCTTAATTTGGGAAGGCCATTCAACTATCATTGACGAAATTGCGGATGAAGGCATTAAACCAGACTGTGTTGTGGTCGCGGTCGGCGGTGGAGGATTAGCCTCTGGATTATTAGAAGGCATGCATAGACGTGGCTGGCAAGAAGTTCCTCTCGTTACTGTCGAAACCGAAGGTGCCGCATCGCTGGCCAGATCCATAGAAGCCAATAAAATCATCACCTTAGATAAAATCGAAACCATAGCAACTTCACTCGGCGCAAAACGTGTGTGTGAAAATATTTTCGAGTGGACCAAAAAACATAGCATAAAACCAATTGTTGTTTCAGATGAAAGAACCCTAAATGCCATCCGATTATTTTTAGATGATCACCGATCCTTAATTGAACCTGCCAGTGGTGCTGCATTATCGGTGATTTATGATAAACACGAAATCCTCCATCAATTCAATTCTATATTAGTCATTGTTTGTGGTGGAATTGGAATATCCCTAGAATTGCTGCAATCTTATCGTTAATATTGACTATTCTCCCATTTTTATGATCAAATAAAGGCTTCTATATTTTAATAAAACACGTGGGGAGAACAAAATGGAAGCAGAAAAAAAAGGAATGATCGACGAATTAGAATGGCATACCTTGCTCGAAATATTACTCAACAATACTAAAGCTAAATTTACATTATTGACGCGTAATAATAATTTGATTATTCAATCTGACTCTGCAGGAATTCAAATTATATCTGAACGATTAACCTCTGCCTTAGGAAGCTCAGACAATCTCCGCTACTTTTTACCTTATCAGATCAGCAATAAATCCAAACCAAAGCAACTCAAAAAAGTCCAACGAGAAAAATTAATCGTTCCACCTCCTGAAAATACCGTCGAAGCGGGACAAAAAATATTTGATGCTATTTTCAGCACTGCCTTTAATAAACTTCGATTCAATGGATTTTTTCGAGACAATGCGACTGTTGAAAATTGTGTTTTATGGTCAGAACCTGTTGAAGAATTTTTAAAACCATTATGGCAAATGGCATTTACGACTGCCTTAGCAACCTTTGATGGTGTGGATATTAACACCCTACGTGCTGCATGGACTGGAGATGCCTCTGGTCTTCATTTACCTACGGCTTTAGCGGTAGATAAATTATTCGCCCAAGGATTATTACAGCAATGTATTATATTTTATAATGATATCGATGAAAACAATACTCCTCGACTACGAATTCGTTTTGACTTTGGCCTCTTTTATAAACTCTTATTTCCACCGATCATTGAAACTGTAGAAATTCCAGTTGAAGAAGAGAAAAAAGTCGATGGAAATACGCATGAAATATCCATTGAAATTGACCGACTCACTACTTACCTTAAATCACTGGTCGATAATGGGGTATTATTACGTGTTTTCAAAGACAAAGAAGATCCGAAAATCCATGCTGACCCAGTCTTTATTACCAGCAAGCACACTGAACCTCTACCAAGGCTTTATGTTTTATTTCTGGATCGAAGTGGTAGTATGTCAGATGACATGCTCAGGCTGACTAATGATGTCATCGATTATATCAATGGATTACGTCAAACAGACCCTAATGCGAGAATACGAATTGTTCCCTTCTCTGACAAGTTACATCCTATCAAACCAGAAGAATTTCCTGTCTCAGAAGAGCAGAAAATTAATGCTTATCTTCGAAATATTCTCCCCTCTGGAGAAACCTATCTCTATACATATCTTGATGAGGAACTCAAATATCTTCTAAGCCTTCATAAGCAGCAAATTAAAATGGTAGTTTTCACGGATGGTAGAGACACCTCCGAATTGAAGTGGGTTGATTGTAAACATCAAATATCGACAAAAATCCTTGAGCTCAATCAAGATGGTACTTTCCAAATTATACCCATTGGCGCTGGTCAGGCAAAAGAAAAACCTTTAATCGCTTTAGCCCAAACCTGTGGGACTTCTTATACTTATTTTAAAAATGCAGCTTCTTTGCATGGTGCATTTAAAGAAGCTGTGGTCTCCGAACCTGTAAAAAAACTCGTCGATCTCGTGGTAAAACTTCGCGAAACGACTCAAAATTTCAGATTTGCTGTTCCTCAAGATGGTGGGGTACATATGCCACTGGTTAGCATTCCCTTTTTCTCTGATGAACCTATTGTGATACAACAAGGAAATCAGCCCGCAGTCAGTTATTCCGTTTCGAATGCTACAGAGGTTCCTCAAGAAACTCTCGTCGATAAACTGCGGCATTACAAACTCAGAGCTACTAAAATCGCTACCACAACATCAAAACCGATCAGTACTCGTATATCAGAGATCGAAAAATTATTACTCGAGCTTGCGAGCCTCAATGCTACTCGAGATGCCGAAGTTCAGTTAATCGCTAATGCTAAAAATGAAATACAAATTCTTGTCATTAATCGCCTCAGAAAAGCACAAGATATCCCAGAGCATGCTGCTAGTGTCATGACTCGCATCGGAGCTATTACAGGGGTTACCCAACATTTAACGAATACGGGTGGCTATGGTGCGGAGAAATTCGAGAACAACAACAATAATAAATAATAATTAGGCTCTAAAGTTGTGATCCCGGCGATGGCCGGGATCACAACAATGTTATTGCACATGATCTTTTATAACAGTATGATTTACTCATCCACACACCGGAAACCACATATGGAACTTTCCCTTATCATAACCTGTGCCACCTTTGGACTTGTCTTAGCAAACCTAGCCATCTGGCTCTTCTCAAAAAACAAACAAGGTAAGAACATCCAACAACTGCAAGAATCCCTAAAACAATTGATCCTAAAATTCGAAGAACGTGACAAAAATTTCAATCAAATCCGTGAAGATTTGCAACGATTTCGTGAGCGATTTGATGATCAGCAATTGCAACATTTAAAAACTACCCAAGAAACTTTGCAAAAAGGGATTTTTAATGTGCAACAACATGTGAGCCAAACCTTAAATTCACACATCGAACAACTGATGAAACAAATGGATAAATTAAGAGATAATACTTCCCTACACTTAAAAGAAATCAGTGGACAAGTGGAAAAGCGACTGGCCGAAGGCTTTGATAAAACCACAAAAACCTTCACCGATGTTGTCAAACGATTAGCGTTGATTGACGAAGCACAAAAGAAAATTACCGAACTCTCATCCAATGTCGTTAGCCTGCAAGAAGTGCTTTCGGATAAACGTTCACGCGGTGCTTTTGGTGAAGTTCAATTAAGTGCCTTAATACATAACATGCTGCCTGAAAAGCATTATGCCTTACAACATTCCTTTTCCAATAATTGTCGAGCGGATGCAGTCCTCTTTTTACCTGAACCCACTAGCACTATCGCCATCGATGCTAAATTTCCTTTAGAAACCTATCAAAAACTGTCAAACCCTCAACTTTCCGAATTTGATCGCAAAGTAGCAGAGACCCAATTTAGACTAGATATTAAAAAACACATTAATGACATTGCTGAAAAATATATCATTCCTGGCGAAACCTCGGATGGCGCTGTCATGTTTATCCCTGCCGAAGCGGTCTTCGCCGAAATTCACGCCCATTATCCTGATTTAGTCGAAGAAGCACACCGGAAACGAGTATGGATAGTCTCCCCTACCACCATGATGGCCATTCTAACCACGGCCAGAGCCGTCATTAAGGACGCTGCTACACGAAAACAAGTGCACATCATCCAAGAACACCTGGTTGCCCTCAGTCGCGATTTTGACCGTTTCCAAAAGCGCATGGATAATTTGTCTAAACATATCGAACAAGCCCAATCGGATGTTGAAGATATCCACAAATCCTCTCGTAAAATCACCAATCGTTTCGCTAAAATTGAAAAGGTTGAATTGGATCATCAGGAGAGTGAAATACTACTATTAGAAGAAGAGCTGAGTGAAGACTAACTTAGTCAAGGCTTAGACTAGAATCACTTTTCTGATGTAATTCAGTTAATAACACTTCATTCAAATCATGAAATAACTCTTGTGTGGTCGAGGCCATATCTTTACCTTTTTTTGCGAAAACTCCGTGTACTCTAAATAGCCCTAAACCACGATTGGCACTGATCTCAGGTTTTTTGAGGTACTCTTCAACTAAGCTTTGAAGCTCATCAGGTGAACGACTCATTGCACTTCTCAGAAAATCAATGGTGGCCTGATACTTATCATCTCTTTTAGCATTTCGACCTTTAAATCGACTGGGGGTTTCTTCACTTAATTTTCCCGCATAAGCAATAATATTAAATAATGCTTTTTGTACATTCGGACTAAATGAATTAACATCACATGAAAAATCCTTATCTTTATTTTCATGGACATCCTTAAGGACATTAGAAATTCCCGACAAATTTTTAATAGAAACTTTATGTAGTTTAAAAGCCGTCCATTTCATCGCATTATGTAAATCAACCTTAAAATTTTTCTGATTGAAATTTATTTTCATGGTGACCGCGGTTTTATATTGATCATCAGCCAAGGCATTTAATACTTGCGCGATAGGTGTTAAGCTATTTAAGTCCATTGAGGATTTTGGTTTTTTCATATACTTCATTAATAATGCTTTTTCTTTTTCATTTGCAATATCCACAGCTGATTCACCATGGATATTAGTAGCGGTTGGATCACATCCATGTTTTAATAATGTTTCCAAAATGCTGATATCATCAGCATGATTAATGGCTGTATGCAAGAGAGTATTTCCACTTTGAGATTTGAAATCTTTGTCAACACCCTTTTCGAGCATTAATTTCACCAATTCCACTTGATTAGCTCTGATGGCCAGTGCAATGGGTGAATAATCATTTTTACCCGTACTGTCACTTGTTAAATTTGCACCGGCATTAATCAGTGCTTTTGCTACAGCAATAGCGGTACTTGGTTCTGGGATTGATAACTCCTCATCTTGAGTATAGGCACACGCTATAGCATACTGTAAAGGTGTATACCCATTTCCCATATCATATTCTAAAAAATCGGGATCACTAATTAAGGCATTTAAGGCGCCTACATCAACATTTTTTGCACTACAAAGTGTTTTAAATGTTTCTCGAGCTTTATTACGTGCTGCTATATATCTCATCATCACCTGAGCTTTCTCACTATAGCTAGGTATATCTTGATTAACATCACCCATCATTTCTGCAAGATCGACAGCAGAAATATTATCGTTTTTAGCCTCAGGATCCACCCCTTTTTTTAGTAAAATTTTCACGACCTCAGGCTTAGTGTCTACAGAATAAACGGCCGCATGCAATAAAGTATTTTGATCTTCTGCACGAATTTTTGGATCTGCTCCGTATTGAAACATAAACTCAATTAAATCAATTTGATTCTTCGCAATAGCTAATTCTAGAGGAGAATTCCAATGAGAGTTCGTATGATTACTATGTGAATTCGCACCCGCTTTAACGAGTTGTTTTGCAAGTGCAAATGCATTTTTTTTAACAGCATACTGTAATGGAGTATAGCCTTCTTCCACATCTGATTCTAAAAAATCAGGGATTCCGAGCAAACGATCAAACTCTTCTTGATTAAATTCATTGGCTTTGCACAATTTTCTAAAGGATTCAATATCATTCTTAGTCATAATACACCTCTCCAACACACCTAACTATCTACATCAAGATAACTCCTCGCTTGTACGAATTGTTGATGGCTTCTTCGCTCTTTTTCGGGTATCACTAAATCCATAATCCGATGCCTGAATAAATCCTCGCATTAAATCTACTTTTTTAACGAAGCCTTTATTTTCCATGGCAATTGAGAAGGCGGATTTTCCATTTCTATTTTTAAGCATCGGATCAGCACCTTCCAGCAATAATCTTTCTAAAATTCCAAGGTCATAGGCATGATTAACAGCCGTTGTGAGTAAGGTATTTCCATCTTTATTGACAAAATTTGGATCAGCACCTTTTTCTAACATCAATGAGAGTAAATCTTGTTGATTTGCTTTTACTGCCAACGCTAAAGGCGAATATTCTGGTTTTTTAGTCTTATTTCTATCAAAAATAGCACCTGCCTCAATCAAAGCTTTTGCAATAATTTTGGCCGTTGTTGAATCATGAACAAAACGTTTATCATGTTGATAAGTACAAGCAAGAGCATATTGCAAGGGTGAATATCCACTACCGATATCAGAGTCCAAGAAACCTTTGATCGCGATTAAACGCTTAAATTCAGCCGGGTCAAATGCAGATGCTCGACATAAAGAAATAAAGGCATGTTTGTTGATATAGTCAATTAAAGCGCTTAAGACAAATTCATGATGATGTTGATTTTCCAAGGCCTTTTTTATGTTTGAAATAAATTCATTGCGTTGTTCGCTGGAAACTTCTAATCGTGCGCCTTTTTTAATTAACAAATACGCAACCAGATATTCTTTTTTTTCAATAGCGACTTCTAAAGGTGTTTTACCTTCTTGATTTTTCTGATTCAGATCGGCATCGCTAGCAATAAGTTCTATCAACAATTTATTTATTTTTTTACTCTTCAATGCGAAATGGAGTGGGGTTAAGCCGTTTTCAAATGAACGCTTCACAAATTCTTTTATCTTTAGTAATTTATGTAATTTTTCTCTTTTTTTACTATCTAATTGTTCTGTTAAACACAAAGCTTCAAATTCTTTCCTTGTTGCTTCGTCTAGTGTTTTCATGCTCTACCTCTGAATTGTACTTTATATGTTTAATTATAGTACATTCAAATGAACAGATAGAGTTTGAAATCATGCGTTTTCTACAGTAGATATAATCCCATCAGCAATCCAATTCCGAAGCGTCAGCCCTGCAAATTGAGCCACTTCATCAGGCTCCATCACCTCGCAGAGTGCTTCACAAATATCCCCAAAGGATTGACCATTCTGTAAAGCTTGAAACATTAGATATTGGTTTTCATCCAATGACTGATAAAACCCACGAAGATCGTGTCGCCAAAAAATCCATTGTATTGGTGAATCCGAAAATTGAACGCTGGGAATTTCTTTTTCCTCATTATAAGCAGCCCATATCATCGGTGCATTTGAATACAATTGAATATTTGCCACCGATGGATGCACAGTAAATTGAATATCAATCCATTTTTCAGGTTGGATTTTGGCTAAATCTTCCATGCTTAAATGAGGCGCATCTTTGGTATCCATCACAACTTCTAAATACCATTCAAACTGAGCCATCTCGGCGTGAATAGGCTCTGCTTCTGAGTGAGTTTTTAAAAAAGTTTCAAAATGTATTCCAAAATGCCGTACTGAAAATCGATGAGAAGGATAAGCACGAATATAAGCCCTACCCCATTTATAAAAAGTATCATCACCGACCATTTTTCTCAGCTTAGGATAATCGTACTCTAAAATCTCTAGTAATCGTAAATAATAACCATTTTGATAGACATTTAAGCCTGCTTCACCTGTAGTTTTATCTAATTTTGAAACTTGAGCTGTAAATTCTCTACGATCTTTTAAAACAAAATCCTGAAATTGTTCTTGGAGTTGTTTTAAGCCACTCATACCACAACTTCCTCAGTATTTAAGACCACATTAGCAATTTCACGTACACGATCAAGTTCTACTATTAACTCGGGCATATCAGGAATATTATCATCTCGCTCAATCATCGTAGAAACATGGCCAAATCGTTCCACCGCATTGGTATATAAATCCCAAACCTCATCAACAATTTCATGATCATGAGTATCAATGATATGCGTCCCTTTATTGGTATGCCCAGCAATATGAAATTGCTGAACACGATCAATAGGAATAGCATTTAAATAATCCATGGGATCAAATCCATGATTAAAACTGCTCACATAAATATTATTGACATCTAGCAAAATATGGCAATCGGCTTCTTCAGCAACCCTCCTCAAAAAGTCCCATTCCGACATCGTAGACTCTTTATAGGTCACATAACTAGACACATTCTCCATCAAAAACTGACGCCCTAAAAAATCTTGAACTTGTTTAATTCGTTCTACCACGTGTTTTAGAGATTCTTCCGTGTAAGGCAGAGGCATTAAATCGTGTAAATTGGTTCCGTTAATACCGGTCCAGCATAAATGATCTGACATCCATGGTGGATCAATACGTTCAGCTAATTGTTTCAATTGTTTAAGATAATCCCAATCCAGTGGATCTGAACCCCCGATCGACATCGATACACCATGTAAAACAATGGGATAATCTTCACGAATCTTAGAAAGATAATACAGTGGGTTTCCACCCGGTATGAGAAAATTCTCACTGATGACTTCAAACCAATCTATTTTTGGTTTGTTTTCTAAAACAAATTCATAGTGTTTAGGTCTTAAACCTAAACCAAATCCTAGATATTTACCTTTTGACATATGCTCTCAGCTAAAAAAATAATAGCGGCTAGAGGGTATCTAGCCGCTATTAAAAAGCGCTTACTTGCAGCTATCTTGTTTACAAGATCCGCCTTTACAACCATTTTGGCCTTTGCAAGTTGCCATACCTTTGCAGGTAGCAGGTGCTTCTTTAACACCACATGAGCCCCATGCTCCGGTTTGACCGCCAGCACAGCTGGTTAATGCAACAGCTGCTGCAGCAACTGTAACTGAAGCTAATACTTTAGCTGATTTCTTCATTAATGACATAATAAAATTCCCTCTTAATTTAAAGTTAACAGATAAATTAAAACAATCATTACTGATTGCCCGGCTTATTAAGGCGCATTCTGATAAAAAAATCAAGCGTTAATTTCAAAGATTCTATTCAGAACACTATACCTATCAATATGCACTAAGCCAGCGGCAGCGGGATCGCTAATCAGGACCGTAAAAAACAGGATGTTTTTTTGCGAGCCCCCATGGATGGGTATTATGGCGTGTCCTGATTAGTGATCCCGCTGTCGCTGGCTTTCTCTCAAGTGGCACTTCTGACCATCAATTAAGCCGCTGAGATGACAATAGAAGGAATTTTATGATACACTCCGTGTCTCACTGATTTACAAGGAAGCAAATCATGAACCAGGATGCTAAAGAATGGCATATCAATGCAGATTCTCGTCAGCCCTTCGACCCACTATTGGGATGTCTCATATTTTTATCGAAACATTTTGACAGTCCTTGTTCTAAAGAAGCACTGACCTCAGGATTACCCCTAATCAACAACCGTTTAGATCCTGAATTATTTATCCGCGCTGCAGAACGTGCCAAACTTTCAGCCAGCATCGTTAAAGCACCCATCAAAGATTTAACAGAGGCATTATTTCCCGCTGTACTTTTACTTCACAACCAAAAATCATGCATCATTACAGAAATATCCTTCGATCAAAAAATTGCCACTATCATCTACCCTGAAACCGGTGAAGGCACTGAAGTACTCTCCTTTGATGATCTCAGAAAAATTTACACGGGTTATGCGATATTTGTTAAACCTGCCTATCAATTTGACAAACGTGCCAATGCTCCCACACCAGAGAGCGGCAAAGGCTGGTTTTGGCAAACCATACGACAAACCTATCCCATATATACCGAAGTTTTAATCGCCTCTTTTTTGATCAATTGTTTTGTGCTTGCGAGTCCACTTTTTATCATGAATGTTTATGACCGCGTTGTTCCTAACAAAGCCATCACTACACTCTGGGTACTGTCGACTGGGGTAATCATAGTTTTTGCCTTTGATTTTCTCATGAGAAATATACGTTCCTATTTTGTAGACACTGCAGCAAAACAAATCGATGTAAAATTATCTCGCACGATATTTGAACGCATTTTAGGAATTGAACAACATTCACGACCTAATTCCGTTGGTGCTTTCGTTCATACCGTTCAAGCCTTCGAAGCTTTTCGAGATTTTATTACCTCCGCCACCATGAGCACTCTCGTTGATCTTCCCTTCGTGATTATTTTCTTATCAGTGATTGGTTTTCTGGCGGGTAGTATAGTGCTATTACCTTTATTAATGATTCCACTCATTCTGTGTATTAGCTTATTAATTCAAATTCCTCTATCTAGGTTGGTTAAACAATCCTTTCAACATTCTGCTGAAAAACAAGCGGTTTTGATTGAATCTATCGGCTGCGTGGAAACACTCAAAAGTGCACGAGGAGAAGGATTAATGCAGCGCCGCTGGGAAGTGATCATTAATGCTTCTGCTAATCTTCAAAAGAAAATTCTTTTTTTAACAAATCTTGGATCTAACTTTTCCGTTTTTGCTCAGTATCTCTGTTCTATTGCTGTGGTGATTTATGGTGTTCATAAAATCGCTGACGGAGACATTAGTATGGGTGCATTGATAGCGAGTACTATTTTAACAGGCCGTGCACTGGCACCTATTACACAAGTCGCTTTATTAATTTCACGATATCAACAAGCATTAGCAGGATTTAATTCAGTCAACAACATTATGCAACTACCGGTAGAACGTCCTAGTGATAAACATTTTTTACATCGACCTGAACTTAAAGGCGGCATAGAATTTAAAAATGTTTCATTTTCTTATCCCAACAATCAAGTTCCAGCCCTACAAAATATTTCTTTCAAAATAAATCCTGGTGAAAAAGTAGGTATTGTGGGTCGCATCGGATCTGGAAAATCCACTCTTGAAAAATTAATTTTAAAATTATATACACCAACACATGGCAGTATTCTCATTGATGACACCGAATTACATCAAATCGATCCTGC
Source organism: uncultured Gammaproteobacteria bacterium (assembly GCA_964651735.1). GTDB lineage: Bacteria > Pseudomonadota > Gammaproteobacteria > CAZYYU01 > CAZYYU01 > CAZYYU01. Next base: position 97,695 of record CAZYYU010000009.1, read on the forward strand.
TGAATTACGAAATTCCATCGGTTATGTTCCCCAAGATGTGGTTTTATTTCATGGTAGTGTGAAAAATAATATTGTGGTTGGTGCACCTTATGTTGATGATAATGCCATTATTAGAGCGGCAGAAATTGGTGGATTAGCTCATTTTATTAATAGTCATCCTGACGGATTTGATCGAGAAGTCGGAGAACGTGGTTCACAATTATCCGGTGGACAACGTCAATCTATTGCCATCAGTCGGGCTTTATTATTAGATCCTCCTATTTTAGTATTTGATGAACCAACCAATTGTATGGATGATTCCACCACTTCTGCCTTTATACAAAGGTTAGTCCCAACCATCACCAATAAAACATTAATCATTGTTACGCATAAATCCAATGTCTTACATCTGGTAGATCGATTAATTGTATTAGATGAACAAGGAGTCATCGCTGATGGCCCCAAAGAGGATGTCTTGGAACAATTGGCTTCTGGTAAAATAAAGGCGGCCGCTCATGCATAATAAACTTCTCAAACATTTTCACTCTGAACTTTCTTCTGAAAGCAAATTAAGTCACCTAATATTGTGGATCAGTTTTGCATTTATCATCATATTCTTTTTTTGGGCTTATTTTGCGAAAATCGATGAGGTGACACATGCCGATGGTAAAGTTATTCCTTCTCAGCGAGTGCAGGTGGTTCAAAATTTAGAAGGTGGAATTGTTGACAAAATTCATGTGAATGAGGGACAAATTGTCGACAAAGGCGAAGTATTAATGGAATTAGATGACTTAAAATTTTCCAGTGATTTTAAAGAAAATAAACTTAAAGAATTAGCTTTACAAGTTAAAATTGCTCGTTTATCGGCTCAATTAAATAATACGCCCTTTGTTCCTTCTGCTGAAGTCAGTGCCGCCTTGCCGGAACTGGTGAAATCTGAAAAAGCGCTTTTTGAATCACGACAACGTGAAATGAAAATGATGGAAGAAAATCTCAGATTGACTCAAAAAGAAATTAATATGACCCGACCCTTGATTAAAAAAGGTGCGGTATCGGAAGTGGATGTGCTGCGATTAGAACAACAATCCAGTGATACCAAAGGTAAAATCGCAAATGCCAAAAGCACTGATCTTGATAATTTAAATTCACGTAAAGCTGAGATGGCTGGTCTAAAAGAAAGTAATCACACCTTAAAAGATCGTTTGGAACGTACAACGATCCGTTCTCCGGTTAATGGAATTGTTAAACAACTGTATGTCAATACAGTGGGTGGAGTCATCAAACCCGGTATGGACTTAATGGAAATTGTTCCCCTGGATGACACGCTATTAGTTTCAGCAAAAGTAAGGCCAAAAGATATTGGTTTTATTAATGTTAATCAAAAAGCCATGGTTAAAGTCACTGCCTATGACTTTTCAATTTATGGAGGATTGGAAGGAACGGTAGAACATATAGGGGCTGATACTAAAATAGACGAAACCAACCCGCGTGACTCCAGTTATTATGAAATATGGGTTCGTACCCATCAAAAATTCCTTGAAAAAGACGGACATCAATTGCGAATTATTCCGGGTATGACAACTACCGTCGATATATTAACAGGCCATAAGACCGTGTTTGACTATATTATGAAGCCTATCCTCAAAGCCAAACAAGTCGCTCTCCGAGAACGATAATCAATAAAATCCTCCCCCCACAGGGGGGAGTACAGCCCTTCGATGAGATCTGCTCCCATTGGAAAGACCCTTCCTGGCAAATTCCTATTTATGTTCTATATTTCCTCTATGCGTCTATTGAATAACCCGACTATGGATGGCCGGGACAACTATTTGGAGGAAGACCTATGTCTACGAAGACAATCAATGCTACTCAGAATGCGCTGGGAGTGATTAAAGAAATCAATAAAGGCGAGATATTCGCACTCAATAAAGAAGGTCAGATTCGAAAATTGTCTGTGGGGTCAAAAATTACTGCTGATGATCAGCTACAAGTCAATGAAGATAGTTCCATAAAAATTCAACTTAGTAATGGCAAAATCATTTCTATACCCAAAGATATTTACAAACAGTTTTTAAACACCAGCACTGAAGATACCGTTAATGATGCTTATTCTATCCATGGAATTTCAATAGCGATGAGCAATATTCGTTCAGATGTCAATGAGAATGAAAATTTCGATGAGGATGAGCTCAAGGAAGTTGAACGTCATCACGAACAGGATAATTCTCAACATCATATTCATCATAGACATCTAGAAGAAAAACATCATCATGAAAAGCATGAAACCACAGGTAAATTACTTCCCAACACAAGTCATCCCCTTCACGTTACTATTCATAAATACCTTAGTGGTTTTATCAATCCTGGTTTTAAAACTGAAGGACCTAAGAACCTTACATTTAGAGATCTCGATGATAATGAATTATTTAATCCAAAGAATCTCTCCAGAGACCATGATCATGATCATGATGAATGTGTTATCGTTTCATTAAGCGGTGGCGGTCCAATTGTTGAAGGCGCTCAAATTCCATTCACATTATCATTGAGTAAAATTAGTGATGTAAATATCGACGTTACTCTGAGCTTTGGTAGAAACGGTGATACTGCTACTCCAGGTAGTGATTATAATAATTTGAATTTTTTTGATATTAATGGCACACAAATCGGTCACGGTAATGTGGTTACTATACCTGCGGGAGAAGAATCGCTGACCATTTATGTTAAAACCATTGATGATAACATCACCGAATTTTCCGAAAATTTTACGCTCAGCATATCAGAAGTTAAAAATGAAAATGGTTCACATATTTGCGGTCCAAGGATTAATGAAGATCATCACTCTTCTGAAGGATTTATTATAGATAATGATTTTTCTACGGTGTCAATTATCGGAGGAAATACAGTTGAAGAAGGTGGACGAGTACCATTTACTTTAGGTTTAGATAAAATCAGCGATGCTAATATTTTAGTCACTCTTCAGTTTGGTAAAACGGGTGATTCTGCAACACCAGGTGTGGATTACAATAATCACACATTTTTTAATGCCAATGGAGATCCTATAGGTTCAAATAATATTGTTCAAATTCCTGCCGGTGAGAAATCAGTCAAGATATACGTGCAAACGATTGATGATCATGTGAATGATTCTAATGAAGAATTTACCATTCAAATAACTAAAGTAGAAAATGATTCAAATAATCATTCCATTCAAGATCCACATATTGATCCGACCAAAATTTTAGCTGAAGGTTTTATTCTAGAAGATCATGATCACGACCATGATCACGATCATGACCACGACCACGACCACGACCATGATCACGACCATGATCACGATCACGATCATGACCACGACCACGATCACGATCACGACCATGATCACGACCATGACCATGACCATGACCATGACCACGATCACGACCACGATCATGACCATGACCACGATCATGATCACGACCATGACCATGATCACGACCATGACCACGATCATGATCACGACCATGACCATGATCACGACCATGATCACGAACTGTGCTCGATTGTCTCAATTATTGGCGGTGGCTTTGTCAACGAAG